>JASEIR010000077.1:0-5225 GCA_030017355.1 Actinomycetota bacterium | reverse complement strand
TTAACCGCCTCGTCCATCTCCCCAAGTTTTATGAGAGTACGGCTCAAATATATATAAAGGGAAATCTCCTCAATCTCTCTATTTACAGCTTCATAGAAAAATGTTTTTGCTTCTTCATAAAACCCATTACTAAAGGCCGTTCTTCCTAATATAAAGAATGCCTCTCCATCGGCACACCCATTTTCATATGCGTGGATTAGCTCCTCAACAGCCATCTCGTTAAATCCCATATCATAATATATTTTCCCAATCAAAAGGCCGATCTCGCCAGAAGTAATACCAAGCTTTTCTAAAAGCCCAACTGCTTTTTCAAAAATTTCGTATTCCTCCAGTTCTAAAAACTTCCTAAGCAGATCAGCAACAATCTTCTGCGCCTGTTCTTTTTGCTTATCGGTTAAAGAAATGGATGGGGGTCGCCCCTTGATTAAGCTTATTAGAGAGCTGTAAAGACGATAAATCAAATTAAAATCCTCATGATCTTTGATTGAATCAATTGCCTTTTCTGCATTGTCATACTCGCCAATAAGCAAGTAACAGATTGTTTTATCTGCAACTGAGGTCTGATAATATTGGCTTGGCAAAGGAATTTTATCAAACTCTGCAATTGCTTGCTGATATTGCTTTAAGTTAAGCAAACATTCTCCTCGTAAAAGAGCCACTCGCGAAGGATTTGAATTATCATTAATTAGCTTATCCAAGTAGCTAAGGCTAATTTCATAATAACCGCCCTCATTAAAAATAAATGTAAGCGTAAAAAGTATATCTTCCGATGTCATATCTACAAGCGACTCCAAAAATTTCTTAAGATCATCAGGCTTCTCTCGATTAACCAACATCAAACCTAATTGCGAAAGCGTTAAGCAATCCCTTGGATTATCTTCAAGAGCTTTCTTGTAAGAAGCAATCGCTTCCTTTTCATCTCCAATTGCCCTGTAAGCACCACCAAGCGCATTTGCGGCCATATAGCCACTTACTCCTGACTGACTTATATGAACTTTACCCGCTGGACCCATCGCCAAACTGGTTTTCAGGCACTCAATTGCAGACATAAAGTCCCTTTTTTCCAGATATACCAAGCCCTCAAGATAAAACAGATCAGTATAATCTGGATATGCTTCTTTTGCATCCTGTAATACTTTCAAAGCTTCCTCATATCGTCCAAGCTCTTTAAGACATAGCGCAATATTTCTTACAAGCATGGAGGCATAGGCAACATCAAGGCCGGTAAGATTGGCAAAAGCTTTCTTGTACTGATCTAAAGCTTTCACATAGTCTTTAAGTCTTAGATATTCAACCCCGAGATTGAATCTTACAAAGGGATCATCTGGATATTTTTCAACCTCTTTTAAGAGAATGTTTAGATTGCGCTGAATTTTATCCTTTTCTTTTGTTATCTTAGTTAAATAACCATAATGATTAATTCGAATACCAGTAAATCCAATATTTGGATTATGTGATTGCACCTTGGCAACTATCTGCTCATGTATAGCACCGGTAAACCTGTATTCAGGTTTGTTTCTCCAAAGTCGAAACGCTATGTTTACAACAGCACCGTCTTCTTCTTTTTCACCTATAAAGCTAAGAAGATTAAAATAGAAGCCCTCGCGCTCAGTATCCTCGAGTACCTTTTTCAGTTCATCAATATCTTCGCTGACCAATTCCTCGTCAGCATCTAGGAACATCACCCATTCACCAGTTGCATGATCAAGAGAAACATTTCTAGCTGCAGAAAAATCATCCTCCCATTTGTAATGGATAACCTTTGCTCCAAACTTTTTCGCTATCACTACTGAATTATCAGTGGAGCCGGTATCAACAACTATTATCTCATCAACAACACCCTGGACGCTCTTAAGACAGCGCCCTAGATTATCTGCCTCATCTCTAACTATCATTGCCAGTGAAAGCTTGGGTTTTTTATCAGGCAATTGCATTTTTCCATCTTGAGCTTGTTCCTTACTGCTTACACTTCCAGTTTCAGGTGTATTTTCAGCTTTATTGAACATACTGGTAGACGAATCATCGGGAATTTCAAGTCTACCTTCAAAAGGTGCCGCTGTCAGGAAAAATTGGAATACTGGCGCATTCTGCAAGTATGCATCACTTGCCAACCCACTTGCCTTCAGCTTGGCAAGAAAAGCCTCTTCATCCGGACTGCAAATAACTTTATTTACCACATTATCAACTTTAAATCCCGCAGACATTAACAACGCAAAGGCCCCTTCTAAAGTAAAAAATCTTAAATGGGTAATATCAAGAATACCTGCTTCCTCGTATTTCCACGAGCCATTAAGAAAATCACGCAATATGGAAACATGGCCAATATTTGGTATACTACAAACCACTTTTCCATCTGGTGATAGATAACGCTTTAATTTGGTTAATGTTTGCCAGGGATTGTAAAGATGTTCAAGCACATCAGCTAAAATAATGCAGTCAAAATGGCCTTCCTCATAATCAAGATCGATTTGCTCAATATCACCTACAATAACTCTATCTAAATACTGCTCCGCCTCTTCAGCAATGCTTTCAACAATCTCCACGCCAACAACCTCAATAGCGCCGCGCTCTTTCAGCGCTTTACCAACAATACCAGCTGCACAGCCCACGTCTAAAATTCTCTTTGCGGTGATCGGCACTAGTTCAATAACATCCGAGCGCTGAAAATGATAATAATCATTTTCACGATCTTCTTCAGCTTTTTCGGCTATACTAACGGCTTCCTCGGTACTTCCTTCTATTGCTTCTTCTGGCAATACTCCAACAAACGGTGGCTTGGGAGCTAAGGTTAAATTCCATAGTTTTTCTTCAAGCAAATCAATAGTTCTTTGCCAATTATATCTAGCCGCAGTTTCAAGACCGCCTTTTATAATTCTTTCTCTTAATAGGTCATCGTCAAGCAAGTGATTAACTGCTTTAAATATAGCGTCAGCATCGCGAATAGGCACTGTTAAACAGTTTCTACCATCTCTAACATAGCCTTTGGTACCCTCATTAACAGCAACAACAACTGGCGTACCACAGGCCATAGCTTCGATTGGAGGCAGTGAAAAACCTTCATAAACTGAAGCGGAAACAAAAACATCGCAATCAGCATAGATTTTGGCTAATTCCTCTTGAGATGGCGCTTGAATAAAGGTATCACACTTAATGCTTAGAGATGTCCTGGGCTTAGGCGATACCCAAACCACTTCAACATCACGAAGGCGCTTTATTTGCTGAAATGCTTTGTTTATATAATTCAAACCTTTGAAGACAAGCTCATCTGATCCGATCATCAGTAATTTGGGTTTTTCCCTTTTTCGACGACGCCCAGGTTTAAATAGGTTTAAATCGATAGCGTTAGGAATAAGGTAGCTTTCTCGATCGTAGTATTCCTGTATTAACTCTCGCAGGCCTTCTGAAACAACGAATATAGATACAGGAAGATTATGGCTTCTATCTGCTAATTGTTGCATTACCGGGTCATATTTATCCTGGCGCTTTTCTTCATTTCTTTCAAACAGATAGCGGTCGCCTTGGGCAAAGTAAACAGGTACTGCATTTCTAACTCTAAGCAATTCGTGCATTTGCGACCAGAAGGTGGCTATAACCACATCACTTTCTGGTGGAACATAATCGTAAAGATCCTTATCTAGAGGAACCGTTATTACCTCAGTGTTCAGGTCAAACCACTCTGGTTGCGACCAATGAGAAACCACATGAACTTTATGGCCCCTATCAATTAAACGATTAATTTGCTCAAAGTAGATTTTTGGGGCACCGGCAATCCCGTGATTTACCGTAAGATAAGTAACAGAAAAATGCTCTCCCTGTTCTTTAGCAAGTTGGCTTTTTAGATTTACCAAGGCCTCTAAATCCCTTAGAAATTTTAAAATTTCTGGCTGACTTTTTATTTTTTCAACTACTGCCAGCCCTATGCGGGCTGATATTAAGGATGATTTTAGTTTAATAGCTTCCTTATACTGCCTCTCAGCATCATCTAGCTCACCGAGCATCACTAAACAATCGCCATACGCCAGCAGCAAATCAGCGTTGTTGGATTGCTGCTCAAGCAAATGGAAGAAAAGAGGCCTTGCCTCTTCAAATCTGCCAATCATCATTAGAGTTAGAGCAAGAGCATGTTTTACAAAGAAAGAAGAGGGAAGGCTTTCTGCCAATTCTTGAAAAATCTTCAGTGCTTCCTTATATTTTCTATCAACGTAATAAATCAATCCTTGATGGAATAACCTAGATAGCCTACCGCGCTCTGTTTCAAATTTATCAGCCGCTAATTTTACCTTTAAATACAAGGCTTCAAGCATGCTATGCGTAAGATTTTTAATATTTTGCTCTAAATTATCTTTGCCTTGCAAAGCTTGCTCGCTGTGTTCTTCTAGTCCCCATTTTTTATCGAAAATCCTTTTGTTTTCGATTAGTAAATTCTGAAGAGGCAGATCGTTGCCAATAAAAGTTCGGTTGCCAAAGTGGTGGATAAACGTATTTCCTGCACATACAATGCGATATCCTGCCATTTTTGCACGCATACAAAAATCGTTATCCTCAAAATTTCCTATACCGTACCGCTCATCAAGTAGGCCTACTTTATTTATAACTTCGCGCTTGATTAGCATACAAAAGCCTATCGCTACATCTAGATCAAACCATTTATCTGACCCCTGCCGATTAAATTCTCTAGCAAAGCTATGCAGCGCTTCTATTGATTTATAATCAACCTCAATAAACTGAGGACCGCTAACATAATTCGAACGAGGTCCAACAATTCCAATGCTTGGATCGCTTTCCAAGCACTCTATCATGTTCTCAAGCCAGCACTCAGTAACAATTACATCATTGTTAAGAAGAAGTATATAATCACCTTCGGCTATCTTGATGCCTTGATTGCATCCTTTTGCAAAGCCCAAGTTTACTTTGTTTGTGATTACTTTTGCGCCGACAATAGAATTAAAATATGCAGATGTACCATCGGTTGAACCGTTATCTACAAGAATCAGCTCAAAGGGAGGAATCGTATAGCGGTATATACTTTCAATACAAAGCTTTGTGTACTCAAGCTGGTTATAAGCAAGAATAATTATGCTGGTAAGCTTGCTACCAGGCATGTGTTAGACCTCCAAGGTTTATTCCTTTATTTATAGCCGTAACTAATATTTCATCTAGCCATCTAGCCTGTTAGCATAAAGCGCTAGCTCTAAGATTGAATTAGCTCTTAGTTTATATTAAGT
>JASEIR010000076.1:4082-9994 GCA_030017355.1 Actinomycetota bacterium | reverse complement strand
TGAAAACATACGTCCAATTCTCTATGAAAAGAGAATAGAGCGAGGCAAAATCATAAGCTCTGATGGTGTGGTTCTTGCAACAAGCAATAAGGTAAGCGATGGTTATGAAAGATTTTATCCGGAGGGAGAGACAGTATCCCACATTACTGGATTTTACTCTCAGAAATATGGTCGATCAGGTCTTGAGCTAATATATGACGAGTACCTATCTGGCCAAACCAGGGTATCTTCAATTTCTGACTATATAAAGCGCCTTCTTGGCAAAGAGGTACCAGGAAACGACTTAACGCTGACAATCAATACGGACATACAACGAGCGGCAATGAAAGCACTTGGCAACAGAAAAGGTGCCGCTGTTGTGCTTAATCCAAAAACCGGTGCCGTTCTTGCCCTGGCAAGCCAGCCTACCTATAACCCAAATGATATAGATGATAATTGGAAAACAATTTCTACCAACTCAGACGGTGCAATGTTAAACCGAGCGCTACAGGGTAGATTTACGCCAGGCTCTTCTTTCAAAGTTGTAACTGCATCAGCTGCAATTGAGGAAAACCTTGTGTCTACTGATACAGTGTTTAGCGCCCCTGCTCGCTTAAGCGTTTATGGTGGCAAGGTATCGAACTACGGCGGCAAGGATTACGGGAAGGCCACCGTTGAAGATGCGTTTTCCCAATCAATAAACACAGTCTTTGCCCAGATAGGTTTAAAGCTTGGCGGAGCTAAGCTTGTAGATTATGCCAAGGCATTTGGCTTAAACATTAGCATTCCATTTGACTTACCTACCTCAGAAGGCTGGATTCCTGCTGCCTCTGATATGGATAAACTAGAGGTTGCTTGGACAGCAGTTGGTCAAGGCCGAACTTTAGTCACCCCTTTAAACATGGCACTTATCTGCTCTGCAATAGCTAATGATGGCAAACTCATGCGCCCATATCTAGTTGAGAAAATTAGCGAGCACAACGGCAACACCATCTTCAAGCATAGGCCATCGCTTTGGCGCCAACCAATTTCAAAAGATACAGCAGTTGTAATAAAATTATTTATGGAAAAAACTGTGGATATGGGGACCGGCACCCGAGCAAGAATTGGCTCTATTCGGGTTGCCGGCAAAACAGGGACTGCTGAAGTTAGTAATAAAGAGCCACATGCGTGGTTTGTTGGATTTGCACCAGTTGAAGACCCGCAGGTAGCAGTCGCTGTTATAATTGAAAATGGTGGCTCTGGTGGCCGTGTTGCTGCGCCAATTGCTAGAGAAATTCTAGCAACAGCATTAGGAAAAAATCGCTAAGTCTGGTAATATGTAAGCATCGGAAAGTAGTAAGAGAAACTAGGATACAAGACTTTTTAAAAGCGGGAGAACTAGTAATAAATGGAGCACCAAGTTTTCAACGACAGGTACGAAGTCATTGCCAAAATTGGTACTGGTGGCATGGCCGATGTATATAAAGCAATTGACACCGTTTTAGACCGCCCCGTAGCAATAAAAGTGCTTCATCGCTATTTTGCTGAAGATGAGGATTTTGTTTCTCGCTTTAAGCGAGAAGCGCAAGCAGCAGCAGGCTTAAACCATCCCAATATAGTCAACATATACGATTGGGGCAATCAAGATGGAACCTACTTCATAGTAATGGAGCTTCTTGAGGGACAAAACCTCAAGCAGTACATGGCTTCCAAGGGGATTATCCCACCCGCTGAAGCTATGGAGATTACAAAAAAGGTATTATCAGCCCTTAATTTTGCACACAAACACAATATTGTTCACCGTGACATCAAGCCTCATAACATAATTCTGACCAACAGCGGCGAGGTTAAAGTAACCGATTTTGGGATAGCCCGGGCAGGCACTTCCAAGATGACCCAGACCGGTACCATCCTTGGAACTGCCCATTACCTATCCCCTGAACAAGCTCGCGGGCAAAACGTTGGGGTTTCATCGGACATCTACTCCGTGGGGGTTGTGTTATACGAAATGGTTACTGGAAAGATGCCATTTGATGGCGAAAATCCAGTAGCAATTGCCTTAAAGCATGTCCATGAATTTCCAACCAAGCCCAGAGAGCTTAATCCGGATATCCCTGAGGAGCTACAAACCATAATTGCAAAGGCGATGGCTAAAAGCCCCGAGGCAAGATACCAGAGCGCAGCTGAGATGAGAAATGACATTATGCGCTTGATGGAAGGAATGCCAATTATGGCAACTATGCCGAATGAGCAGGAAACAGTAATTATGGCGCCGCCAAGCAAAACAATGCGAGTGGAACAGCCAGTATACAGCGAGCCGGAAAAACCGCGCCGTGGGTGGCTTGTGGCAATCGCTTTAGTTTTGCTATTTGCTGTAGCAGGTGGAGCTGGCGGCTGGTTTGCCTTTAATGCCGGTATTCTAGGCCCCAAGAAGATGGTAGTAGTGCCTGATTTACAGGGTAAGACCCTTGCTGAGGCAAGAAAGATTCTTATGGAAAGAAATCTTAAGCTAAAGACGACTTACAAAACCAGCAATACATCAAAAGCTGGCCTTATCATTGGGCAAGATCCTGGCGCTGGTGAGAAACGAGAGGTGGGAAGCACTGTACTTCTCATTGTCAGCAAGGGCGTTGAAATGAAAGTGGTTCCCAACGTAAAAGGGGATACTTCAGCCTCCGCTGCAACAAGATTAATTAAAAGCGGCCTTGACGTTGGCGATTCAATTTACGAATACAGCGATGAAATTGAAGAGGGAATTGTAATCCGTACGCAACCCGATATTGGAACAAGGCTTCCAGCAGGAACAAAGGTAAATCTGGTTATCAGCAAAGGGCCGGAATCACTGCAAATCCCAGATGTTTTTGGAAAAACGCAGGCAGAGGCTGAGGCAATTCTAAAAGAAGCAAACTTCCAGGTAACGGTTGCCAAAGAGTTTAGCGAGGATAAGCCGGCAGGTGTTGTCACCAGAACTTATCCAGCAGGTGGAAGCCCTGCTAGAAAAGGCTCAGTTGTTACCATATATGTAAGCGATGGGCCGGAGATGCTAACCGTGCCTGATGTTCGCGGCAAGCTTGAAGACGAAGCTAAAGAAATTCTTGCCGATGCTGGCTTTAAAATTGATGTTGAGGTAATTGAAAATGTAACCCCTGATAAAGACAACATCGTAATAAGCCAGGATCCAAGCGCCGGCAGCAAGATACGAAAAAGAGATGCCTCTATCACTATTTTCGTTGGCAAAGCAAACCCATAAGCATGTGCCAAGCCCTTTGCCCCATCCTATCCATCCTCAAAGGAAGAGCGCTGCGTTTCTTGCGTAGATAGCAACCATGAAGCTCTTAAGAGTGCATTAGCATTTGCCGATAAAAGCAAATGAAATACTGGCTGCTTGCTAATCACCTTAAGAGGGGATTATTTAATGGATTTTGCAACGATTGTAGGTATAATTCTTGCCGTCTTTTCGCTACTTTTTTCCGTTGTACTTGAAGGCGGGCATTTAGTTGCTCTAATCAACGTACCAGCCGCGGTTATTGTCTTTGGTGGCACAATTGGCGCTACCATGACATGTTTTTCTATTAAAGACGTAAAGAAGTTGCCAAAGTGGCTTTCAATAGCGCTTAAGGATAAAAAAAATGATGCCCATGAGCTAATTAGAACGGTTGTCTCTCTTGCTGAAACAGCTAGACGCGAGGGAATCCTTAAGCTGGAAAACATGCTTGATGAACTAGACAACGATTTTTTAAAACAGGGAATTACGCTTGTTATCGACGGCACGGATTACGAAGTAACTAAGGCTATTCTTCGCACAGAAGTCGAGCTAATGCAAGAAAGGCACCATGTCGGTATAAAATTTTTTGAATCAGCTGGCGGCTATGCACCAACAATGGGTATTATTGGCACTGTTATGGGCCTCGTTCATGTTCTAGGGAAGCTCTCAGAGACAAACAGTCTTGGTTCTGCAATTGCAACTGCATTCATCGCTACATTTTATGGTGTATCTTCTGCAAACATCTTCTGGCTACCTATCTCAGCAAAACTTAAAGCACGCAGCGCCAACGAGGTAATCTCAAGGGAAATAATCATGGAAGGCGTTCTTGCCATCCAATCAGGTGAGAGTCCTCGAATCATCGAGGATAGGCTCAAGTCGTTCTTGCCGCCAAAAGAAAGGCATAAGGAAGTTGAAAAGGCAGTTGATATGATCTCTGCCTCCAAGGGGTAGCAGATGAGTAGAATTTCCAAGAAAAAAGATGAAGGTGGACATGGCGGCGCCGGTATGGAGCGCTGGCTTCTTACCTACGCCGACCTTATTACACTTCTCATGGCATTTTTTGTCATAATGTACGCGATGTCGACCGTCGACGCTGAAAAATATGCAGCCATGGCTCAGTCGCTAAAAATTGCCTTAGGTATTGAGGCAAGCCAGCCTAGGAAGGCAGCCCCCAATCTAACGACTTCAAGTACTGAAGCTGATAGTAAAATGACTCTTGCTGAAAAAGCAAGGCAGCGGAAACTTGCGCAGATTAAAAACGCCCGCGAAGAACGAGTGTTTGCATCGATGGTTGATCAGATTGAGAACTACGCCAAAGAAAAAGGGATCTCAAACACCATCATAGTAAAGGAAGACCCCAGAGGAATAGTGATTAATCTTTCCGATAAGCTCCTCTTTGAAGTAGGAAAGGCAGATCTATCGCCAGCCGCAAAGGCTTTACTTGATGACCTTGCAACTATTCTTTTTAGCTCTGGGAAGCATATTAAAATAGAAGGACATACCGATAATACCCCAATTCATAATGAGAGATATCCATCAAACTGGCAGCTTTCAACCGATAGGGCAACTAGTGTTATCATGCACTGGATTTCGAAATATCCTGAGGTGGCCACTCGCCTGTCTGCAGCTGGCTACGGCGAATACCGCCCTGTGGCTTCAAATGCTACACCTGAAGGGAGAGCTAGAAACCGCCGAGTTGATATTATAGTCTTGAGGGATGCCATCAGTATTGGAGAGCCTGTCTCAGTTGGCAGCGATAGTAAGCCCTATACAGGAGATCAGCTGCCTGGTAAGCAAAAATAATCTATTAATTGAACAGCAACGCAGGAAAGTCGGAGGCTAAAATCACCGACTTTCCTGCTTGAGTAAATCAATGCCCAGATCGTGTGCTAAGAGAGGTGGGGTTTATAGCACCGCGGTGTGGACAGAGTATCTTTGATGCTTTTTTATTGATTGCCTTTTGTGTTTACGGCCGGCACTCCTGCTGTATGGCAGTCCGTACAGTTGCTCTGTGCGGTTATATTGAAAATCGCTGGCTGCAGTTCATGTGAAGCTTTAAATTTGCCATCCGCTAGTTCGTTTAGCAACTTTACTGTTTGCACGGCAACATCAGCTGAAAGCCTAGCGCATCTATCCTTTCTCTCAGGGCTCCAGAATCCACGGTCTGCCTTTTTCATCCACCTGCCAACAGAGATATGGCAAAGCGGCGAGTCGCTTTTGCTTTTTACAGGAGTAGTAGTTAATTTTGGATTCTTTGGGGTGTAATTTGGCAGCTCCGTTTCTGCATAGTAGTGGATTACCTCATTTGCTATTTGTTCGCCGGTTTTGCCGACGCCAGGACCACCGATAAGGCTTGCAGCAAATCCAGCCCCGATCATTGTCCCACACATCGTCCCCCAGCCTACTACGCCACCGTGGAAATATGTGAGCGCATCAAGAGGAATAGATGTATAAGGCTCTCCAATTTTCTTCTGGAGGGGAGCGATGATTGCGCTTGCAACCGCGTAGCCGCAGAACCCTTTATACCAGTTTTGGTAGGCCAGCTCTGCTACTTCATCCGGGTCTAGCTTTTCGTAGGGCCACGGCAGCTTATGGGTCATTCCCCCCATTTTGCTTGACATCTCTTCTTTTGGCATTTCTTCTTTTGTTTGCGTTGCCTGCGAGCATCCCGCAACTAAAAGGCTGC
>JASEIR010000076.1:0-4072 GCA_030017355.1 Actinomycetota bacterium | reverse complement strand
TGCTATAGACCCGGCATTTGCAAGAAATTTTCTTCTGGTTAACACTTCTTCTGTAACTTTCATAAGTACCCTCCTTTAAAAGTTATGACGCCTTGCAAACCCTAAATATCTTCGCCTAAAAATCATTTACCCGCGACCATGATGTTTGCAACACGCCATCTTTACGTGCACCTTATCTATGGCTTCCGAGAATGATAAAACCCTGCCACCAAAGCCTTTAACAAATCCCTCAGCTTGATCTTTTCTTCCAAAGGTCAGAACTTGGGGCTGGCAACAGCCAACATCGACTGAAGTATCCATAACAAACCAAGCCGACAAAGCGCTTATGGTCGTACTAGAGAAAAAATCATAACAAATCGCCTGGATTACTTGGTCCCCTAATTGACGATGGCGAAGAAGACCACAATGGGCACAGCAAGCGGACTCCACCTCGTTGTCTGGCAAAATAAGCTTGTATGAAAGCCTGCGATCTACCTTTCGGCCGCAAAGAACACAATCGTCACTGCTCCTTTTTATGCTTTCAGACCTGTTCTTCGCATAAGTAATACCACCAAATGTTTTAATCACAATTCCTTCTTCAACCAGTGGCTTTATATCGCGATGAATGGTCATCTCAGAGACCCCCAGGAGCTCGCTTAACTCAGAAATTTTTACGCTGTTTCGAGATTGGACTAACTTCTTAATTTTTTCCCTTCGCTCACTAGCTAACACTTATATCGCCTGCCTTTATATCGTTGTTAAACTACTACGTAATGTAACAATTATTAACATTATATAACTAGCTGTAATCTATACTATTCCGGTATGCTTTGTCAATAGCTAAATTAGCTAGATATCGAAAATGTTAGAATTGTTTATAATTTAACACTATTATGTGGCAAGAGAACAGGGAGAGGGTTGCCGGTTGGCCAAATCCAAACAGTTCTTGATTAAATCCCAGCATACTCTAGTATAAATGTTACGAAGCTGGCTTTGCGCAATTTTGGTTTTAGAAACATAGCTTATATAATTATCCTTCTTTTGCTAGTAATGGTCATGGTAATTACTTTAACCAACGTAAAAGTTATAAGCGGCGGCCATGCTTTTATTGTGCAGTCAATTGATGAAGCACCAAACGCCCAAGCTGCTATTGTTTTGGGAGCAAGAGTTTTAGTGGGGACACGCTTTGCCTAAATACCCCTTCTTACCTGGAGCGGGCAACGGGACTCGAACCCGCGACCCTCAGCTTGGGAACCAGCCAAAATATATTTTCTATATTTTACCACTGTTCACTATTCCTACTCTTAGCTGCACAAATAGCTAAATCTAGTAGTCCATGAATGACGCAAAACATCCATATTTTGCAGTGCTTTGTTAGATATTTGTTAGACGAAACTTATTATTGCAAGATGTCTTCCTTTAAAATGCTTTCCTCTAGTTTGGCCACAGCGCTTTTTGTCTTCCCTTCAAAAAGATGCCCATATCTATCGAGTGTTGTTTTTGCACTAGCATGGCCCAATAACCTTTGAACCGTAAGAATGTCTTCTCCTTGATGAATTAATTGAGATGCATAACTATGCCGTAAGCTATGGAAGCCAACCTTCCTTAAGCCAGCTCTTTTTAAAGCAACGTCAAAAATCCTCCTTACTGTGTTTCGTTCCTCTCTTGGCGTACCTACGCTTGTGGGGAAGACAAGATCATACGGATTTTGCGGTAACTCGACCGCTAACCTTGCTTGATGTATTTTTAGCTCTTTAACAAGAGCAGGTGGAATATCAATAACACGTTTTGATAAATTGGTCTTTGGCTCATAAAATTTTCCACTTTGCAGCGTTTGCCTGATAAAAACCCTACTGCTCGCAAAGTCGATATCACTCCATCTCAAAGCCAATACTTCAGAGAGTCTACAGCCAGTTAAAGCAGCAAACATAATAAAACATCGATGCTTTTCATCGGTTGCTTCAATAAGTTTCTTAATCTCAGAAGGTTCTAATATCTCTATGTTTGGTTTTGGCACTCGCGGCTTTTTAATGGCTTCAGCAGGATTTCGAGAAAGATAACCCCATTCGATGCCTTTACGGAAAATGCTTTTTAAAATCATAATTGTTCTTGATATGCTGGCAGGGGATAATGTGCCTTGTGATTGAAGGCTTATGATAAAGGTTTCAAGGTCTTCTTGCGTTATCCTCTTAACCTCCTTGTGGCCAAAAACTGCATTAAATCGTACAATGTGGGCTTTAGTTGATTTGTAATGTTTCGGCCTAGTATTAATCCTTAAATTAAGCCATTTGTCTGCAAGCTCTTTAAAGGTAATGTCCTTAACAGGCTCATAAATGCCGGTGTTTATCTCATGCTCTATTTTGGCCTTTAGCTTCTCGGCAAGATGCCGTTTTGTTCCAGCATACTGCCAAATTTGTTTGCCCTCATGTCGATAAATAACGTAATAGCTATATCCTTTTTTAGTAGCTCGTCTTATAATGCTTGCCATTTTCTTGTGTTACCCTCAGCTATACAATCTGATACTGATTAAAATTACCCCTACCTACCTGCTTATTTATATACCCATCTAACGGATATCTAACAGTTGGTTACTATTCTAAACCATGTTTTGCTATAATTCAAGTATGGAACCTATCGGATTTTGTGCAAACTACCTAAAATTGGTCGAAAACTTAGGGCTGAATAGCGCTAAAGGGAAAATTGACGTTGAAAAGCTTTTTAGAGGCCTTGAGTTTAATGTCCTCTATAAAGAAGATATCTGCTATGATTGCCCTTCCATAGAGTTTCTTAAGAACCCTCGGATAGACAGCCTGCCAGAGCTGTGCACAGCTGTAATGTACCAGAGTACCCGAACTTACGCTGACAAAAAGCTTAAGATAATCCATAGCAACAGCGCAACAGGAGCCTGGACGCATAAATTCCCCCTGCCGGTGGGCTATGAGTCTTTCATTAGCGAGATGGGTTTAGGCGAAGAACAGCTTAAATTTGCTTCCCTTATGCCCTTTAGAAACCAGGAGCGGGTTGTCTTTGCTACCAGTTTCACGCTAAATAAAGCAGACTTAGCCTTCTTCGGACTTGCTGAAGCGCAAGAAGACCGCTACCGCATTGCAGGATGCAAATTCACCTACGCTGGAGATAATCCGACTTCTAACGAAGTAAAAACAGCAGTTGACACGCTACGGCGTTGGTGGGCTACTTTTGCTGGCAAAGAGATAGTTGGCATAACAGGCCCTGGCAGACCTAAAGGAACTAGGGTTCTCTCAAAAGAGGACATAATAAGAGGATATAAAAACTACATCAAGCAATACGGAAACCCACCATCAAAGGAAGCGCTCGGCTATTACTTAAGAGTGGATAGAAGCACCATCTATGCTGCTTTTAAGGCCTATAATCTCCCCTGGCCGCTAGAGCTGTAATCCCGCTACTAATACTTCGTACACCCTAATTTGTCTTAAAAATTCAGCTTGAATTATTACTACTGTTACATGCAAACTTGCGCGTTATTTTATTTTTAAAAGCAATTTTAAACAAAAAAACGGAGTGATATTTGTTATGCATCAAAAATATCTAACACTTGACGAAGCAGCAGAGCTAGCGAACATCAACAAAAGCTATATTTATCGCCTAAGCTACGAAGGAAGGCTACCTGGGAAGGTGAGCTGGGGAAAAAGAACAGTGCGCGTAGATCGTGAGATTTTCGAAAATTGGCTTAAAGCGCAAGCAAGCGCTAGTGATAGCAATTAAGCAAATTATTAAGCGCCTAGTTGTGCTGCTGCACAGCTACAATGTTTTAACCGCAAAAGCAGTAACAAAACTTTTTAAAATTTTTAGTTTAAAGCGAGCGTGAATAAAATGCTGCAAAACAACTTAACTTTAGTCTTATCAAAGCTTAATAAAGTAAAAAAAACAAACGGGCAGTATCAAGCATGCTGCCCTGCCCACGATGACAAAGTAGCGTCGTTATCAATTACTCAAGACGCTACCGGCAAAGTCTTACTATACTGTCATGCGGGTTGCGAAACAGAAGACATCTTGCAAAGACTCGGGTTAGAGTACAAAGACTTGTTCCCAAACGAGGGCAACGGGAACAAGT
>JASEIR010000075.1 GCA_030017355.1 Actinomycetota bacterium | reverse complement strand
TGCAATTAAACAAGTTAGGTCTTGTCGACTCGGAGCCAAATAAATGGCCAACTGTTGTGAACTTGCCCTATAGCAAGGATTTTGGGCTCATGTTTGATAATATCTCTCATGAAGGACAAAGCTAGGAGGCATTCTCCAGTTGCTATACATGTGTTATTAATTAGGCGTAGCAAATGTGGAATGTTCTTGCGGTTAAATATAATGTTTATGAAAATCCATGTGATTTTTTATACAGAAAGGCAAGCATGAATAACGGGCATGCCATTGAAATCAAAATCAAAACACTCACCCCGCTCTGGACAGGCAGCGTGGATGGCAAATGCGACCGCTTGCATGAAACCGGAATAATCGGCTCGATGCGCTGGTGGTATGAGGCTATTGTGCGCGGTTTAGGTGGTTATGCTTGCGATCCAAGCGAGCATAATGAAGCCAACGAGAAGCGTTGCGAAGTTTCAAAGTTCTACGGGCGAAATGGGCAACGGCGCCAGTTTCGTCTTCTACTGTATCCTAATAAGCCCTCAAAAATCTTTGAAGGCCAAATTTTGATTCCCAGTGGTAGGGTTCACCAGAATCGAAATGGCAATACACGGGCTGGAGGCTGGTATGTTGGCGGTGGATTTTTTGGCAATGTTGAAGCCAGAATAGTAAGACTAGGGCCTGAAGAGTATGATACAGCTTGGATATTACCGCTTAAGCTTATCCATTATTGGGGTGCCTTGGGTGCCAAAACGCAAAATGGTTATGGGGTGATCCAAGTTGATAATATAGCGGATTTAGCGGATTTTCGTTTCAACCCTCCTTCGGTCCAGGGAAACGAAAAACCGACTGGTTTGCCAGATTTACGGCACATGTTTTTCACGAAGATTGGCTTCGAAGTAAAAGACAGCGATTGGTGGAAGCAGGCAGATTTATTAAAACAAGCCTGGAATAATAGGCTAGTGACAGATGGATCAAAAACGGCTTTTTTGAGTGACATTAAAAAAGAGCTAAATAGTCTGGTGTCGATAAATTCTATACCAATTGCTCCAACCTTTAGGAATTGGCTACGATATGGAGATACTATTACAGTCAGGGGCAAGAAAAAACAGGTGTCATTACTTAAAGGTTTTCTAAAAGGCCGAGAGACAGATGCAGAGCGAGAGATATTTGGGCAAGTTCGACAAAATAATAATCGGGCGACTCGCATTCATATCTCTTCGGCTTACCAAGTTGGAAGTGCCTGGGAAATCAGAATTTGGGGTTGGATTCCTAGCTCGAAAAATTATAATCGAGACCAAGTGCTTAAATCATTAAACTTATTGCTTGGTGGAAATGAAACTAAATGGACTTCTATATTGGGACCCGGAATAGTAAGACCCAGATTGATCGTTTGGCGTGAGTACAACTCTGAACGGGATATCGTTCGACAAATCAATAACCCTCTGGAATTTTTGAAGAGTTTGGTTAAAGGTGAGGGCGCATGATCTACGACTTTTATGCATCTCATCCAATAACAGATGAATCATCTGTAAAAGCCTGCGCTAGCGGCGCTAATTCATTTCAAGGCTTTGCTATAGATACGAGAGTAAGCCTTCTTGCCCAGGCTATAATTGATGACAAGATTAAAGTGTTGGCGCAGAACGGTGATCAACGTAGAAATATCCTAGGGTACAGACAGCTAGTCCACGGTTCTAAAGATCAGGGCGATGAGGTCAATGATCAGCATGGTTATGGCAATCTTATTTTACAAAGGCTAGACCAAATGCATAGGCTTGGAATAGTCATCCCTCGAATCGATCTTGGCAGCTTGCCTGTGTGGTCTTGGAGTATTCAATTCAGGTTTAAGTTGGCTAAGCCTTATATCTCCCAAGATGATAGTGCATTTTATATTATAGATAACCCATTGAAAAAGGAAAAAGTATTTCGCGTTCCCTTTGTTTCACCTAGCGGTTGGAAGGGTAGTTTGAGAGCATCGATACGATTAATGAAGGGCTGGAAAGATAATCGGCCTGAACTAGTTCAGTTATTTGGAAACGCAAGACAAGCAAAGAACGATTTTAAAATGGGCAGGCTCATTTTCTTTCCAGCGTACTTTGATAAGATTGGTCTAGAAGTGATCAATCCTCATTCCAGGAAGCGCGGGGCCGGATCGCAACCCATCTATTTTGAAATTGTGCCTGTTGGGTCCGAGGGCGTTTTTTCATTACTCTATATTCCTTTCGATTTAGTGGGCAAGGATTTAGAAAAGATCAAAGACCAAGCTGCAGAAGATGCAGAGCTTACTTGTGAAGGACTAAATGCTATGCTTACCATCTATGGCTTTGGTGCTAAAACCTCCAGCGGTTTTGGCTTAGCACAAGATGACATAACCGAAGTTTTAATTGAAAGTAGCAAAAAGTCATTAAATCCGATGCCAAATAAGATTTCTGTTCTAGCTGATAGAATAAGTGAATTATTTAAGGACGATTGCAATGACCAAAAGTCTTGAAATCCTAGCCCAAAATAGAAACGCTCTCCTTTTGGCCGAAACAGCCTCGTGGTTGCATGATTATAGAAAATGTTCAGATGAACATATTGCAGCTCAGGCTAGTCCAAAGCCAAATGGTATCCAAGGGTTGAATAAGGCCTTAATAAAAGATTGGCTACCAGATCCTAAGCCAAGTATAAACTTTTTGCAATCGAATATTTCTCTTGATGAGCTAATAATTCTTGGTGGAAGCAGAGAAGGATTTAATCCTTCGCAACCATGGGTTGTTCGTGCCCTGCGTCGATGCCACTATGCTGCTCACATCGAAAAAGAAAAAGAAAAATCAGATCAAACGGGGAAGCAGCCTGTGAATGATACTAGACCAGCTACACCGTTTGGTTTAGAAGGTGAGCCCCTTAGTGGTTTGACAGCCAGGTTAAAAGCTCTGCCTTATAAAAGCATCGATAAGCGTGGAGTATTTCTAGGGGCTATTCAATCAACTTTTGCTGCCGCATTAGGTGATACCCGCCGTCCCGCAAACGAAGTCACTCTCTGGGATTGGTCGCATATTGTAGCAGCTCTATACAAAGCTGCATTAGCTTATGTTTTGCTCACGGGAGATGAGCCAGATCCAAATAACCTTCGCTGGCGGCTTTTAGCACTTCGATTTAATGGCAGCCAGATAGTTGATCGCTCACCAAATATCCAAGCTCTTTTGGCACGGCGTGAATGGATATCGGATGGCCTGGATAATATTAAATACCTTCTTGAAGAAGAATACCCACTTGGTACAGAGGTTTATCGCGATAGCAATGGCTCGTTATTTGTAGTGCCAGACATAGAGGATATATTAGATTATCAGGATAGCAATGGTTGTAAATTATCTTGTTTAATACAGCAAAGACTTGGTTTTGATGGGGAACTAAAGGTTACTCCAACACTAGATTTAAGTGGGTGGTGGGCGCAAGATCCCCAGGGGAAAGGAAATGATGAAATACCACCAATTGCAGAATGGCTGGCAAAAAACAATCCTGCCAACCCTGACCTTGATAAATTAAAAGAATGGTGGCAGGGAGCAACAAATGTTGAACCATGCCGTATTTCAGGTATTCGGCCTCAAGGGCCGAGCCCAAAAGGTATTGAGCGGAAAATATCGGATTACTGGCTGGAGCGTGTAGGAAATCGCTCTAAGGAATGGGCATCAAAGCTAGAAACCACCATTTGGATCGATGAAGTGGCCGACATAAACGGCCGTGTTGCCTTAATAACTGCTAAACTTGAGCTGCAAGACTGGTTAAAGCCAAATGGCCTGGTAAAAACACTTCTGGTTAAACGACCGCAAAGTGGCCAAGCTGTTGTAAAAACCCCATCTTTTGCACGCTTGCAGCGGATATGGGAGACTTGTGAACGATTTTGGGAAGAGTCTGTAGAAGGTCAGGTGGCTTCGCTTGTAGGATCAGTTGGGCCAAGACTTATAATCAAGGGTGATTTATATGAATCTGAAAAGTTAGATGCTAAGAAGCTAGATAGTCTTGATTATTATCGAGCATACGAAATCCCGTTTGGCAGTGTAAACATGGAGGTTGTATGGGATGAAGGTAAAAAGAGGTTAATTGTAGCTACAAATCTGCAATATCTAGCTAAGCGACTAGGCGCAAAACCTGAGGAATACGATACGCTAGAAAATGCAGTGCAGTGGCTTCAACAGTATCACCTTAAAGATGGAAATGATCTTGAGATTCTCGAACCGAGAACCTCTGCTACCGGAAAACCAGTCCCAGCAGGTCATATTCGAGATATTACCGTAAAAACCGAGCCGCATAATTATACTCCTGCCATTTCTATTCTTACCGAGCCTAAGCAATTTATGGTTTTAGTTCCGGCCAACAAAGCTCTTGAGGTTGTACAATACATAAAAGCCGAGTATGAGGTGCAATTCTCGCGTGTTAAAAATCGGCTTCCGCTTCACCTCAACGTGGTTTTCTTTAACCGCAAGCAGCCGCTATATGCCGCAATCGATGCTGCCCGTCGAATGCTGGTGCGTGAGTCGAGTATAAATACAGATTGGATAGTTGAAGAGGTGGGCGAGGCTGACGGGCAGGATATTTGCAATCATAGCGATGGGCGCCTTGGCAATCGTGTGAGAAAGCTAAGGCTCATGCATAAAGAAGGCAAAGAAAATCTCGTTTCAACCGAAATGCTGCAAATGAATAATAAGCTAAAGACGTTTGTCAGCTACAGCACTGGCGACCCAAATACTGAAGATATCTGGTATCCGTATTTCTTTATAAAGAAGGCTGGGAAAAATGCAAAGCCGATAGATAGGCGCAATTTATATTTTAAAGCCCTACTGCCTGGATCTGGTGGCAACAATGAATTTAACCTTGTGCACGTTAAGGAAATTGAAGTTGGGGACGAAGTATGCTACGCACCCTCAACCTTCGATTTCGAGTTTTTAGATGTCACGGCAAGGCGTTTTGAATTATCTTACGACGGAGCAAGCGGCATGAGGTTACCGAAAGCAGGCGAATCATACTCCACACGGCCTTTCTTGCTTGAAGACTTGGATATTATCCAGCGACTTTGGAAGTTGGTAGCCGAAGACGAGTCAACCGCGATTACCACTACTCAATTGAGGCAAATAACAGAAGCAATAGAAACAAAACGGCAAGATTGGCAGATAACCGCGCCCGACGATGATGCCTTGTATCGATTTGCCGAGCAAACATTTCAACGCTCTTTCGATAAGCGGTGGAATAAAATTCCGGTGGATCAGCGCGAGCAGCTTGTATCCTGGGCTACATCGGGCCGTTGGCGGGATATAATAGAACTTGAGATGCAGATTCTAAAGAAGCAATCCCTGGCTGCTAAAGCCAGCCAGGTAAAATAAACGATTAGCACAGGGGTGCATATTATGGAGATTAAAAAGTTAACCTATCTCATTATGACTCTCGATCCGGTGCACGTCGGAACGGGCGGTTATCGCCTAGCCCGTGTAGACAATGCCATTGTCCGTGAGCCGGGGACGAATCTTCCCAAGATCCCAGGAACAAGTCTTCACGGATCAATTCAATCAGCTGCTGCTATGCGATATGGCGATCTGAAGTTAGCAGGGCAAAACAAAAAAGGCAAACCAGATGAGAATCCGATCATCTACACCTTTGGTGCTGGTGAACAAGGGGGTTTTAGCTCTGGAGTGGTAAGCATCCACGATGCCCGCATACTGCTTTTCCCGATAGCATCACAAGATGGCCCGGTTTGGATTACTACGGCATCGATATTAAACGATGCAAATTTCTCCTCAATTATAAATGGGGCTAATGGCAAAAGAGTAGAGGCGCCTTCAAGTATAGAAAAGGTTATATTGGCTGGTAAACTTAAAGGTAAAAATGGGGCTTTTGCTATTGGCTGGCTTATGCTAAATGTGGAAAAGCAAGACAAAAAAATATCGTATTGTGCGCCAGACGAACCCAAGAACAATTGGAAAGACCAGGTCGAACTAGAAGAAGCCCTCTCTCGAACAGTAATCGTTCATGAAAGCTTATTTCCCGAGTTGGTTAACTCTAACTTAGAAGTGCGCACATCAGTCGCCATCGAACCTGAAACCGGCGCTGCTGCTGACGGTGCTCTTTTTACCTATGAGGCTATCCCTCGCGCCACGTTTATGACATTTGATGTGGTAATTGATAATTACCGGAACATTGATTTTCCGATACAAAACTCAAATGGTAATAAATGGAGTCCCAGAGGCCCTTCTGAAGTAGTATCAGGCGGCCTAGAACTTCTTGAGTATCTTGGCGTTGGCGGTATGGGTACACGCGGCTTTGGCAGGATTAAGATTATCGGTGAACCCATATAGTGTTCGCCTGTTTTAGAACAAACAGGAGGCATTTCCTAAAATGATAAACCTTGATAGATATGCAGCTGAGACCTCTCAAGAGATTCTTAACAATATAGATAAGCCAGTAAAGGATGGCGTTCTTCTTAAAGCAAAGGACCTGGAACGCATTGCAACCGACTCTTTGGGTGTTCTACAAGAACAAGGCCTCTATGCCTTCTTTCTATATCTGCTGTCAAAAAGCGGAGAAAAAACCCAAGAGAATGAGCTAAGCTCTGAGGAATTTGGCTCCTGTGTAATAATGGCAAAACTTCTAAACCTGCTTAATAGGCCCGAATTAAAATCACTAGACTCAGCATTTGCAAACGGCTGGGATGAATCCCCACCAAAACTAAACATTTGTAAAAAAGATATACTCGGGCATATTAGCGGACATATTGCAGCAGATTTAAAATGCCTTCTTCTGGTCAAGTCACTTTTTGAGCAAGTTCTTATCTACACACGATATGGAGCTAAAGCGCTCACATCTGCAGTGGAGGCGTCATGATGAGCTGGGATGCGTATAAGCTAACCTTTCAGATGCAAAGTCCTCTGCATAGCGGCTACGCCAAGGTAGGCAATATTCAGCAAACTCGACTTTATGTTACGGGCCGCATGCTATGGGGTGCTCTTACATCTCAAATTACGCGTCTAAAAGACAGCACAAACTATGTCCAAGTTGGAAAAGACGTGCAGAATTACCTGCGAACAAGTTATTTCTTTCCCTGCTTGGACAGAGAAGGGAATCGCCCAATCCTTCCCCAAGTACAGAATCATCAATCTGGCTACAGCGTGGATTGCGCCTACCTTAAGGCATCTAAAGTCGACTGCTGGCTTATTACATCATATGCGTCTACTGCAATTAACACCGGTACATTTGCTGCTGAAGAAGGCTCTTTACATGAAGTAGAATTAATCAGTCACCGTTTTCTTAATAATGTCAATGAAAATGGTATTAGCATTAATGCAGGCGATCCTGTATACCTAACTGGCATTTTCTTTCTGAACAAAGATGCGCCAGACGATCTAAAAAATTCTTGGAAAAAGATAATAAAAAGTTTTCAAATAGGCGGCGAACGCAGCTACGGTTTTGGTCAGTTATCATTGTCAGATGAACACCACCCCGCCAAAGAACTATTTGGATACGATCTTAATTTATCTGGGTATGACCCCGGTGTTATCGTTGGGGAAAATAAACCTGTGCTTGCACATACCGTAGCGGAAGACGGTTTAAAAATGGGGGGTATGCTTGAGCCATTTCTTGGCCGTGAAACTAGCGAAGATGGCCAGTTTGGTAAGAGGCTTTCTGAAGTAAAGCCCTGCTGGGCTCCCGGCGCGGTAACCCGCAAAAGCACCAGTTTCTTTATTAAAGAAAAGGGGATTTGGGAGGTACAAATCTAACAAGCCTAAATCCAACAAGGCTCGTTGACATTATGCTGTAAGTACAGCATAATGTAAGAGAGGTGACGACAGCTATGCTGAAGAGAACCGCAGAAAGAGTACAACTTTATTTAGAACCAGAGCAATATCAGTTTCTGGTAAGAGAGGCAAAAAAAGAGGGGAGTATTGCCGCAGTAGTCAGAAAGCTAATCGACGAACGTCTCAGGCCAGGGAAAATTAAAGAAGATCCGATCGGAAAACTTGCCGAACTAGCGGCAGAAGGTGGTCCTGAAGACTTGTCGGAGAATCATGATAAGTATATTTATGGCAAGGGGTCAAAGTGAAAGCCGTCTTTCTCGATACTTCAGGGATAATTGCCGTTTTAAATATAAAAGATAAGCACCACAGCGCCGCCCTGCGTTTTTGGAATTGGCTTTTAGAACAATCATTAACAATCTATATAACCGACTATATCTTTGATGAGACATATACGGCTCTTAGAAATTGGTTTGGCCATAAATTAGCGATTGGCTTTGGCGATTTGGTTCTTAAAAGTAATGCCGTAAATCTTATACATGTCGATGAGGAATTGTTTAGCGATGCCTGGGTAATAGCCCAAAAGCATTCTGATAAAAGCTATAGTTTTACTGATTGCGTAAGTTTTGCATTGATGGAAAGAGTGGGCATAGAATCGGCCTTCACCTTCGATCGGCACTTTGCGCAATATGGGTTTGCGGTGAAACCGTAGTAGCTTCCTGCGAAATCTGTTGTGAGCATCAAAACTGATCATAAAAAGCTACTGCGGGTGTGCATTTTGAACAAGCAGCGATTGGGATGCGAACAATGCAAACAGCTACAGAGGGTCAACAAAAAAGCATATTTAGTGAATTTAAGCTTGCCAAATATCGCATAACCATTAAAGCATTAGAGAACATGATTCTTCCTGAATTCAAGGGGTCGATGCTTAGAGGTGGGTTCGGCCATGTTTTTAAGCGAATTTGCTGCGCTACACGCGAAAAAACATGTGACGCCTGTTTAATAAGACATAGCTGCCCATATGCTTATGTATTTGAAACGTCACCGCCAGAGGGAGCAGAATACATGCATAAGCAGACAAAGGTGCCAAGACCGTATGTATTTGAGCTGCCTCTTGAGGACAAGACAGAGTATAATGCTGGCGAGGAGCTCACTTTTCATCTTGTTTTAATTGGACGAGCAATCGATTTACTACCATATTTTATTTTTGCGATTAGGGAACTGGGCGAGGTTGGCATAACTGCTAGGCGGCATAAATTTGAACTAACCTCAATATATGCAGTGGATTGTCTTACTGGTGAAGAGCAATTGGTATATTCATTAGATAATAATATGGTTTATACTGCTAATGCTGTCTTGATTGGATCGGAAGTTGCAAATTGGGTGACAACATTTAGTTTAGACCGATTAACGCTAAACTTTCTAACACCCACGCGGGTTAAATATCGGGGCAATTATTGCTTTAACGAAATACCTTTTATAGCTCTCGTGCAGAATATTACGATAAGGTTAAATGCGCTTTCTTACTTCCATTGCGATGGGGTCTGGGATGAAAATATTAGAGATATGAGAGAGATGGCTTCTTCCATTAAAGCGACCAGGTCAACTCTTACAAAAAGAAATATCCTTCGCTATTCAAATCGCCAAGGAAAGAAAGATAGTCTCTCAGGTGTAACTGGTGCAATAACTTATGAGGGTGATCTTGGACCGTTTCTTCCTATTCTAATATTAGGGCAATTTGTACATGTTGGAAGTGATGCTGTTTTTGGCTGTGGTCAGTATGAGATGGAAGGGATATCGCTATCTCCTCCTCGATAAATAAAATAAGCAGTGCTATTTTTGGTTGTGGCCAGAGTGAGGGCGCAGGATAGCTCTAAAGATAATACTAAATATTAGTTTAAAGCGATTTAAAAACGATTGCACATCTTAGATGTTATAATGTAGTATGTAAGTCAAGCAGTTGCTCTTTGACAACTTAATAACCTGCTTTTTTTTGCTTGGCGATTCGCAAATTGGATGAATTAGTAAGCTATGATGAAATCTTGAAGACGCGCTGATTTAGTAAGTTGACCTTTTGGCTGCTATTTCACCAGCTAGCTGGAGCTATTCTAGTTGTTTGCGATTTTCGAAAATCATGGGCTGTTTTAAGCAATTTTTCGTTTTCGAAAAAACGATTGATTTTATGCCTTTTGGTGGTGATTTGAATGGATTTAGCACATCATTTACATGCAATTTTGTGGTTATCTGCTATAATATTGGTTAGCAACGAGGTGAGTTTCACTCATTAACTCCGCTAATAGGAGACTGAAAGTCTTCTTACTCATAAAGCGATA
>JASEIR010000074.1:3465-10195 GCA_030017355.1 Actinomycetota bacterium | reverse complement strand
GTGTGCTGGGCTTGACCTAATTGCTTGGCCAGACCTTCCATTTGAAGAAAGGCGAAGTTTTGCAACATTTGGCAACCCTGATTTTTTGGCCGGCTTTTTAGTCCTTACTCTGCCTACAGCATTAGCAAGTTTCTTATCTTCTAAGGACGCCAAAGATAACATTGCATACGGATTTAACTTTTTCTTGGTAGTAGCATGCCTTCTGACTACGTATACAAGAGGTGCTTGGATTGCTGCTCTAATAAGCCTGCTTATCTTTATAGTGCTATTGCGAAAATCAGTATTCGCACACTCTAAGAAGCTTATTATAATAGCTTCAATTTTCATTCTCTCGTTTGCGTTTGTTGCCTTTTACTCAAGCTCAAATAGCAGCATAAACCTCATAGAAAGACTGGCCTCAACTGCCCGTATAACGGAAGGAAGTGCTGGAAACAGGCTTGAAATATGGAAGGCATCAATTGATGCAATAAAAGATCGCCCATTATTTGGATTTGGCCCTGATACTTTTAATCTGCTGTCACAAAAGTACGAGACACTGCGCTACGTGAAAATGATGCGTGGGAATTCAACATCTGATAACGCCCATAACTATCTCCTCCAACTTTCAGCCTGCATTGGCTTACCTGCAACTGTTTGCTTTGTTGTCTTTGTACTTGCAGCTATATATTCAGCCATACACATAATTCACCGCCGTGATATCGAGCAAAGAATCATGTATACCGGTTTAGCAGCATCATCAGCAGGCTACCTAATTCATCTTCTCTTTGGTTTAAGCCTTGTCGGTAGCTCAACTATTTTCTGGTTGATTCTTGGTGCGATGCTTACCCAGTCTCAAATCGTTCACAAGCTTAACATTAAATTAAAACCAGCTTACATTATTTCACTGCTGGCCATTATCGTTGTCATAATTATGAATTACTATGCCTTAACAATATTTGTAGCGGATCATTATTATTTAAAGGGCATTCTGACAGATAGAGCAGGCTACCCCAACCAAGCAATGCTTTACCTTAATAAATCTATTGGGCTATACAAAAATGGAAAGTACTTTGACGAATATAGCCGCTATCTACAGGATTTAGGACTAGCTAGGCAAGACCTCACATTAGTTCTCAAAGGTAAAGACCTGGCAGAAGCTGCAACCAATTTTGAGCCGGACCATGCTAATCACTGGATAACGCTTGCAAATGCTTATGCTGCCCTTACGCGCAAACCCGAAGACGAATACTTTAAAGAATCAAAGAAAGCGCTTATTAAGGCACTTAAGATAAGGCCGTATTCAACTACTGCCCATCTTTTGCTTGGCAATATTTATAAAGTTGAGGGTAATTACAACAAAGCAATAGAGATGCTAGAATTTGTACAGAGCGTAGACCCGGAGGAAAAGGATGCATACTTAATGGCTGCCGAGATTTACAAGGCAATTGGCAAAAAGAGCCTTGCTCTAAATCAATATCTTAAGTACATATCCTTAAATCCAAATGATCAGAAAGTGCAGCAGATAATTCAGGAACTTAAGGCAAATTAGCTGGTCTAAAACTGGTAATATTCAGTGCCGCGATACTTCCATCCTCAAAATGTATCAACGAAATTAAGTAATGCCTCTGTTCAAGTGTTGAATATCGGCTGCTTATTGTATATAGTAGTGTAAGAATATAGTGAAACCTATCACTAACAAACTTCAGAAAGATAGCTAGGAGTAAGAATGAAACATATCATTTTGGCGCTGGCTGCGCTGCTTATCCTTTTATCCGCTGCGGTTATGGGCTGCTCAAGCGAACCAAGTTACCTTCAAGCCCCTAAAGACCTACCAAAAAGCGATTCGCAGAAAGACTTTATGGAGGTGGTTGTTTTTTATCCCGACAACGATGCTATAGCAAGGGAAACGCACGAGGTTGCCAAGCAGCCAAATAAGATAAAAGCTGCGCTTAACGAGATTTTTACTGTGAAACCTTACAATGATAATATTAGCCCGGTTATCCCAGATAACGTGAAAGTTCTTGATGTTAAAGTTAAGAATGGGACAGCAATCGTAGATTTCAACAGGAATATCCTTTCCTTTGACGTGTTGAAAGATTCGCAGGAGTTGCTCCTTGCTGCAATTTTATCAACAATTCGTCAGGCAAACCAAGCAGGCGACATAAAAGAAGTCAAGTTTCAGGTGGAAGGAAAAGAGAAGGGCATAATTGACGGTAAAGATATTGAGAATTTCTGGGGAGACATCACTCTTAAGCAACAACCCTGGAAGCTTTAATTTAGCACCTAAAGTTTTTATAAAATAAAAGGTTAGAAAGGTTGGTAGTGAATGAATTCTGCTATTCGCATTCTTTTTAGAACTCTTATTTTAGCTTTAGTGATCGGCATAGTAGTCGTCTTTGCACTGCTGATTAGAACAGCAGTGGTGGGCAATAGGAGCAATGTTCCAAGGTCATACGTTGAAAGAGCCTACATGGATGCTGTTGAGGCCGTAAAGGTTGACCCAAAAAATGCAAAAGCTAGAATAGCGCTTGCCAAGGCATATATAGCACTTGGCAGATACGGTGACGCAATTGAACAAGCCTTAATTGCAACAAAGCTTGATCGCAAGAGCATGGATGCCTTCACAACCCTAGGCATTGCATATAATAAAGCTGGAAAATATGATGACGCGATAAAGACGCTAGAAAAGGCAGTAAAAATGCAGGGTCTAGGGGATATACAAGGTATGGCTTACGAGAATTTGGCCCAAGCTTATGAAGCAAAAGGAAACCTTGAGAAAAGCATTGCTTGTTACGAAAATGCATATACACAGCTACAGGAAGATATTAACATAGGGTATGAATATGCAGCCGCGTTAGAGAAAGCTGGCAAGATACAGGAGGCTATCTACATCTACCAGGATATTGTCGCGTACGTACCTACCGAGCAAAAAGCTAAGGACGAATTAATTAGACTAAACGCAAAGCTGGAGGCCGAGCGTAACAAGCAGACCCCAAAGGCAAGTTCGGCTTCTTCTGATACAGTAAAACGATAGTTTGGAGGTCATGAATTTGGCAACGGGTAATTTTTACGTTCAGGATCGTTCACAGCTAAAACGATACCTAAAGATTATAGCTTTTTTAGGGCTATTTCTGCTTGCGCTTCTTCTAATCTATAACATGATGTCTAGACCACCTGAGATAAAGGGTGAAAATACGCCCAAAGGCCTTACAAATCTATTTTCCATTTATGGATTTGAAGGCGATCGGCTTTCTAAGCCAAGCGATGTTGCGGTTGATTCAAGCGGTAACATTTACATAGCTGATACTGATAAGCACAGGATTGTGGTATGCGATAGCAACGGCAACTTCATTGAAACCTTTGGCGAGAGAGGCAAGAGAAGATATCAGCTATGGTACCCAAATGCAATAGCAGTAGCAGACAACGGCATGGTCTTTGTTGTGTGCAAGCAAACAAACAAGGTTGTTATATTTGATTCCTCCCATAAGCCAGTCTGGGAAATCAACGTGCCTGAACCAGTTGCTGTAACCACAAAAAAGAATAGGCTCTACGTTACTGCATCTCGCGGTATCCTAATTGGCGATTTTAAAGGAAACCAAATTGCTGCTTTTGGTTCTCGAGGCAAGATGCCAGGGCAGGTAGATTTTCCATCTGGTATTGCAGTTGATGATAAGGGAATTATATATGTTGCTGACAGCATGAATTATAGAGTGCAAGCTTTCACGCCTGAGGGCAAAAGCCTTTGGACCTATGGAAAGGGTGTTAAAGGCGACCCATTGATGGATATTCAGCGCACATTTGGCCTTCCAGCTAGCATAACAATAGACAAAGATGGTCTGTTATACGTCATGGACGCCTTCGCCGGTGAAATATACATAATGAATAATAAGGGTGAGGTGCTTGATAAGGTTGGCGATTGGGGGCATAACGAAGGTACTTTTTACTATCCGGCTGGTATTAAGTATGCTGGCAATGAAACTTTTGTTGTGGCAGACAAATTCAACGACCGAGTTCAAGTAATAAGGATTCCAAGCCCAATAGTTACACCTGTAGAAAGATTAACAGGCTATGGAGTACCAGTTGCAGCTCTATTAGCCTTAGCCGCTCTTGCTTTATGGCTACTTCGTAGGCGAACAGTCAAATATATCCTTGATGAGTCCTTCCTGCGCGAGGCATTAAACAAAGGCCATGCTGCATCACTTATCACTGAGCTTGGAAACGTTTACACTCCTGACATAATATTTGAGCGGTATAAAGATGTTGAGGATAGCGGAGTAAAGCTTGGCAGCATTTTAAAGACAAAGCCATATCCGCATGAAGTTGCCAATGCCATGCAGACTGACCAAGGTTGCAGCGAGGAAGAGGCAGCAGCTCTTGCGCTTGCCACAGAAACAAGAGGGCGCATTTTACTGTTAACTGAAAGCGAAAGGGTGGAAAAGGCAGCTGCTGAATATAATATATCAACAAAGGGGTATAGCGATATTGTAGATGTCGAGGCAACTGAGACAGCAAGCGAATCAGTCTAGTTAACCGAGCCAGTCTAGTTAACTAAATCCGTAAAGGCGTGCCTTTTAGAGCACGCCTTTACTTTTACCGCCTGGAAAAAATTAATAAAAATTTTCACAAAACCTATTTACTGATTCTTGCAATTATGCTATTTTGAGCTTAATCGATGGACAATTGCTTGAAAACTTAAAAAGAAATAGCATACACTGAAAATAAGTTGTAGGATTTCCAAAAAACAAGCAGTAGTGCCCACGGTACCAGGTTATTATGTTGACAGTCGCTTAAATCCACCATAAAATGTAAGCAGTGAATGAAGCATTAAAGTATAGTAAAGCTAAAAAATTCCTTTTTGGATGGACCTCTAACGGTAGCATTAAAACAATCCTTGAAGTTAAAGATATGCTAAGCTGGGGGCTAAATTGTGTGCCCCTTCACAAAAGTTTATTCCCTTGCGAAAGGAGGTGAAATGAATGAAGAAGGCATTAGTTATTCTTGTGGCTGTTGTCTTTGTGGTTGGCTTGGCAAGTGCTGCGCTAGCTGCTCTTGATATCACCTTAACGCCGACGACCTATGACTCAACAGGTGCTTCCGCCTGGCATTTTGGTGACAAATACGATACTGTGACACCAACTGGAGTTGTCGGTGCAAAACATGAGGGTTCTTACAGGGAATTTGATGCTACTGGTACCCTAATTATTGGCGGCAACAAGGTTGATAACACAGGAACACGTGTTTACAGCTATGCTGATGATGCCTCAACACCTGTAAACGAGGCCAATACCGGTCCACACGGTGGTTATATCTCAACGTCTAACAAGTGCAAGGCCTGCCACGGCGTCCACCGTGCTCAGGGTACATTCGCCCTGTTAAGAGCCGATGACCAGGATAGCGCATGCGATTACTGCCACGTAGGTGCTGCACCACACAGCGAGAGGGCTGCATACTACCGTTCAACCGCTGGCAAGTACACAAGCAATGGTCATACGATTGGTGCTGATTCTGATATCCCAGACAGCTCTGTATGGCAATGGGAACAGACAGCAACCATTACTGACGCTGACGGCAACACAACACAAATCGCCGTTCGCCAGTATAACCCAACCCGCAACAAGATGATGAAATGGGGCGGTCACGGTGGTATTAAGCGTACTGGTCCATGGCGCTTGCAGTGCATGACCTGCCACCAGGTACACAATGCTACCTTGCTAGTTTGGAAGCCAGGTAAGGCATGGAACGGTCCAGATTCAGCCGGTTACATGCTCTTAAGAAATGCTCCATCTGGCTCAGTCGATAGCAAGGGCGCAATGGAGTCTTTCAAGGTCAATATTTACGCCTCTGAATACCATGGTACTCCACCGAATGTTTCAATGATTACGGTTCCTGAAACCACGATCAGCGCAAGCAACACTGGTGCATACTATGGTGGCGACCCGATCACCGGTACCAGGTACACAATCTGGACCAGGTGGCAAGGAAGCACTGGGGTTAGTGTTGACAACGGTAACTACCTAGCAGTATGGTGCGCTGACTGCCACAACCTGAACATCGGTTATCCAAACAAGAGCCTAGGTACTGAGTTTGGTAAGTACTCCCACACAGCGCGTACTCACCCAGTACCGTACATGATCACATCATTGAAGACCGATGCTCCACAGTGCGAGAGCTGCCACGTCAACGACATGTGGCCAGAGCTAAGGACCGGCCAGTGCGGTGTTGGCTGCCACATTAAGCCATCAACCTATGGTTTGATGAAAGCCAAGTCCGACTATCCGCACTCTGGTTCTGAAGGCTCAACCAAGCTGCTTGGTGACCTGCCAGATACGCTTGGTGGTACATCTTACGTAATGGTGCATGAGGACGGTTCAGTTGACGAGACCAATACTCCATTCGACTACGTCGAGGAGTTGATAGCAGAAGGCGGAGAGCTTCTACCTGGAGTTTCCGCAGCTGCGGTCTACGAGCAGATGTACGGTGTAGGCACCATCACAACTGCGTATGACAAGAGCACTGAGCATATCGACCTCGTGTGCTTGAGATGCCACGGTGAGGAAGTCGGTATCAGGCAGTAGTATTGTGCTGCATCTTAGCAAAAATGATGCTGATGATCTGAAAATAAAGGCGCTGGTTAAACCAGCGCCTTTATTATTCTTCAAATGAAAATATAGCATCTTTATTAGACTACCTGGGATTTCTTCATGCGAGATACGGCCCTGCTATGATATAATTAATAGGGATTGATTACTTT
>JASEIR010000074.1:0-3455 GCA_030017355.1 Actinomycetota bacterium | reverse complement strand
CTTTAAATGTTATCATCAAGGGGTTAATTTTATGGGCAACCCAACTACTAATAGCCGGCTGTCTAGAGATTTAATCGTTGTACTTATTACAGCATTGGCAGTTTTTATTTCCTCAGCTTTTGCGATCACCATTGCTCTAAAAGAGCTTTCAAACATGAGTAATTCCGTACACAATATTGCTGGCAAACAAGCAAAGGCTAACAGCAGCCATATTAAGAAGAAGATAGAACCAATACCAACAGTCAAGCCAATTACTTTACTCCCCCGAACCATTGATAAATTCCTAACAGCTGCTTACCATGACGTCCCGGGAAGTAATGGGCGTGCTGCAGAAGCAATTTATGACCCGGACAACATCAATTATCAAATTGTCACTCCGCTTTCAACTTACGTAAAGGTTAGCTACCACGGAAGCAATAGCAAAGCAAAGGATGAGATTATAAGGACACTTGAAACTAGATTTCCCAAAGACCGAGGAACATTGATAGTTGACGACAGAGAGGCCTATACGGGCTATTCAAATGACTACGGAGGTCTTTTAATTGGCTGGGCATATAACGGCTTTGCAATTAAAACAATCGTATCTTACACCAACGTTGTTCCATCCGACCCCAAACAAAGCCTTGATAAAGTTGGAGACACCATATCTTTAAAGATAAAGCGGTATATAGAGAATAAAGACTCAGGGAAAGGTGATACAGCGCAGTAGCGTAACTACTAATATGAATCTTAAGCAAAGCACAATTACGTTTGTTGCGGTTGGGCTATTTATAATAATCATAAATATCTTAATTATCATTCCATCGCAGCCGCAGCTTTGCGGTTTTTGCCACAAGGCTGAATATAATACCTGGCAAAAAAGCAGTCACGAAAACATTAATTGTAACCTTTGCCATCACCGGCCGGATCTAGTAAGCTTTTTCAGCCAGCGCTTTGACGTTGCCCGCATGATTTTTGCCTATCCGCTTTCTTTACTTAAGAAAAAAACAATATCAGCAGATGTCCCAAATGTTGTCTGCAGTGCTTGCCACAGCAATGATGAGAAAACATCTATAAATAAAGGGATTCGCATAAACCACAAGGCGATCATAAAAAGCGCATATAGATGTACTGGATGCCACAGTACAGTTGTCCATGGCAAAGCAGTTCCCAACCCACGGTTTGCCTCTATGGATAAGTGCACGGCTTGCCATATAGGCAAAAGCCCGAGTTCTGAGTGCATAACCTGCCACGTAGAAAACGTAAGCCAGCTTGACCGTACATTTAAAGGTCCATGGCAGATATCTCATGGCAAAAATTGGCGCAAACTCCATGGGATGGGCGATACTAGCGGATGCGGCACGTGCCATGCAGATTATTTCTGCTTGGTCTGCCACTCAGTTAGTATGCCCCATCCAGATGCATGGATGAATCAACATGGCAAAGAAGCGCTAAAATCAAGAGAGGGCTGCTTAAAATGCCACAAGGAAGCATTCTGCGATAGCTGCCACCATATCGAGATGCCACATCAAAGCAACTTCCTTGAGGTCCATTCTAAGCAGGCTAAAAAAATAGGCAAGAAAGTCTGCTATAGATGTCACCAAGAGCAGGGATGTTTGCGCTGCCACTCGCAGCACATCCACCCAGGGCTGCCCCAAGAATGGCTAAAGAAGCTAAGAGAGGAGATTGACAGTGGCCGTTAATAATCCTCTAGACAAAACCAAAATCGACCTTAGCGCTTTCTATAAAAGGTTCGTTGAAAGCTTTTTAGATACAATAAATAACCCCTATGCCGACCCGACACAATCTGCTCTTTTAATATGTATAATACTTATCGGCATTAGCATTATAGGCCTTCTCATATACCTGATTTTTTCTACTTTAAGAGATCTCAAAAAGCCGAAGCTACCAAAGGTTGTGCTTAAACGCCCACAAATATCTCTTAAGGAGAGATTAATTGGCACAGCTGTAGCAATCGTGCTAATCATGATAACAGCTCTTTATAGCTTTGATTATATATCACAGCCGCATGTCTGCATCGACTGCCACAAAGATAAAAAAGCTCCAGACACAGAGGTTGTCAAACATAAAGGCGTTAAGTGTATTAGTTGCCATGAGCAACCTGGAGTCAGCGGTTATTTGTTTAATAAACTTGACTATGCAAGATGGTTTATTGCCTATACAACTGGCAATTATACCCAACCCCTACAGGCTTATGTCACCAATGAAGCCTGCCTAAGGTGCCACCAGGTTGTAACTGAGAAAACTGTCGTCCGATATAACATTCGAGTAAGCCACAAAGAATTTCTGGCTACTAATATGAAATGTGTTGATTGTCATGCAAACCCTCCGCATACCATAGCTAATAAGACAAGGCGCCTTGGCATGGATAAATGCATAGGATGTCATAATAGCGTGAAGGCAAGCTCAGATTGTGCTTTATGCCATACAAACCATGCTAAAACCGATATTCGCACTGCAAACCGCGAGTTTATACGCATCGACGTAAGGCCGCTTTCAGAGTGCCGCAGCTGCCATCCACCATCTCTCTGGCAAGGTGAGTGTATACGCTGCCATGGACTAGAAATGCCGCATCCAGCAGGATGGCGTGAAGGGTCGCATGCTAGACTTGCTTTTACAAATCGAAAGCTTTGTGATAAATGTCATCCGCAGCCGCCGGGTATGGTGCCATCCGAATATCCGCATCAGGCAAAAACAGAGCCTGGCCCAGCACGAAGCTATTTTTGCAACAGATGCCACGCATTCCCTTCACCTCATGGTTCAACTGAGAACTGGATTAAGCAGCACGGGCCGGCTGCAAATCTTCAGATCAACGTAAATACACCTGTATGTTTAAAATGCCATGGTGAAGACCCTGTTCGCTATTGCGCTGGCTGCCACGGAAGGGACTTTTGCGACCGCTGTCACAATGACGGACGAAGAGGTAAAGCAGAGGGAGTCGGAAGGCCCTAGAGCCTTCCCCACTATTTAAAATATTATTTTTTATGTGTTGAAGCAGCTCCCATTATAACCATAATCTTCCACTGGTCTGAACCTTTATCCTGCCGCATCCCAACATACCATACCCTCTTAACATTTATTGGCTTTGTTAGTGGCTTCCTTGTTTCTACATCGATATAATAGCTGGCATCAAAAAAGGTGCATACGCCTTCAGGTACTCCAAATTGCATATCTGTTACCTTGGTCTCTAAGTTCTTAATCACCCAAATTTTCTTTTTCCCAGCGGCAAAGTTGTCATCGTATGCGGATTGCAGCGCTGCTAATGCGCGACCAGTAAATCCCTTGTTATAATCATGGGGGTTTGGGCTTTGCAGATATTTCATGTCCTCGATAAGGTCTTCGTTAATTTTCTTTCTTAATGCTTCACCCACAAGTTTCTTTCCATCTTTATCCTTGTCTTTATCCTTGTCTGTATCCTGCAATTGGCTTGGCGCATTATGTATGTCTAAAGCTGG
>JASEIR010000073.1:8944-10277 GCA_030017355.1 Actinomycetota bacterium | reverse complement strand
TTGCTAAAAGCATGCTAAGGGTAGTTAAAAATGATGGAATAATTATTTGGTATGACTTCAGATACGATAACCCCAGAAACCCGGACGTGCAGGGCGTCAAAAAGGCAGAAATACATGAGCTTTTCCCAAACTGCAAGATCGACCTTAAACGGATAACTTTGGCACCTCCGCTAGCGAGGGCTATCGCCCCGATATCAGTTATTGCGTGCCAGATTCTCGAAAAAATACCGTTGCTCTGCACCCACTACCTTGGGGTAATAAAGAAACGATAGCATATGGAGCATATATCTTTTCACAAACCATACATAACAGACGATGAGATAGCGGAAGTTGTGGATTCTTTGAGATCCGGCTGGATTACTATGGGTCCAAAGACTATAGAGTTTGAAGAATGCTTTAAGGATTATATCTTTAAAAAATCAGGAGCTTCTGAGTATCCTGACGAGAACCGCTTTGCTATCTCTTTTAACTCTGCCACTGCTGCCCTTCATCTAGCTCTCAAGGCAATAGGGCTCAAGACGGGAGATGAGGTGATCATTCCCACCAATACCTTTGTGGCAACAGCAGAGGTAGTTACTTACTGTGGGGCAATTCCTGTCCTCTGCGATATTGAGGTAGATACCCATAATATGGACACTGCAAAACTAGAAGGGCTAATTACGAAAAAGACAAAAGCTATAATTCCTGTGCATTTCGGAGGTCAGCCATGCGATATGGATGAGATACTAGAGATAGCGAAAAGATACAATCTTCAGGTAATAGAGGATGCAGCTCATGCTTTGCCAAGCAAATACAAAGGTAAGCTAATAGGAACCATTGGAGATATAACGTGCTTTAGTTTTTATGCAACCAAAACACTGTGCACAGGAGAAGGAGGAATGGCTACAACTACAAATAAAGCTTATGCCAAGCAAATGAAGATTAACCGCCTTCACGGTATCAGCAGAGATGCTTGGGATAGATATACCTTTAAGGGAAGTTGGTATTATGAGGTTGTGGATAATGGCTATAAATATAATACAACGGATATAAACGCTGCTCTTGGGCTTGCACAGTTGAGGAAACTAGACTGGATGAAAAAAAGGCGAGAAGAGATTGCCCAAAGATACACAGATTCATTTCGCGGAACGCAGATTATTCCCCCCTTTGTTAAAGAAGACCGGGAAACAAGTTGGCACCTCTATGTTATAAAGGTAAATAATAGGGATGAGCTGATTGAAAGGCTTAAAGAAGAGGGAATTGGAACATCAGTCCATTTTATCCCTATCCATAAGCATCCATACTATAGAGAAACCTATGGCTACAGAGATGAGGACTATCCGGTTGCAAATAG
>JASEIR010000073.1:0-8934 GCA_030017355.1 Actinomycetota bacterium | reverse complement strand
GTTTTTATGCCAGGTATGGTAAAAGGATATTTGATATTATATCAAGTCTGATCGTTTTAATAATAATATCTCCTTTGCTCCTCGCTATAGCTCTTCTTATTAAGCTCTCAGACAAAGGGCCTATCTTTTTTAGCCAGAGAAGGATCGGCCAGAGTTTTAAACCTTTCAATCTACTTAAGTTTAGAACAATGGTGGTAAATGCCGATAAAATGGGACCATCGATAACAAGTAAAGATGATCCAAGAATAACAAAAATGGGCAGGCTTTTAAGAAAAGCAAAATTAGACGAATTTCCTCAACTACTGAATGTCCTTAAAGGAGACATGAGCCTTGTTGGTCCAAGACCTGAAGTGGAAAGGTATGTCAGGATATTTAGAAATGATTATGAAGACATTCTTAAAGTAAAGCCCGGCATTACAGATTACGCTGCAATTGAATTCAGAGATGAGGAAGCGGTTTTAAGAAGATATGATAATCCAGAAGAAGCCTATGTTAATGAGGTGCTGCCAAAAAAGATTAGCTTTTATAAAAAATATATCTGTGAGGTAAGTTTTTTCACAGATATTAAATTAATCTTCATAACTTTTAACAAGGTAATTACGGGAGTCGCAGAGAGAACCGCGAGCGGTTCTAATATCCATTCATCCTAAAAAGCATTTAAGAAATTCCCAGAAGAGAGATGTAGGGTTGTGAAAGAATGCAAGGTTGCGAGAGTTCCATTAGGCCACAAAACTTGGATTATTAATGCATTAGCGGTGGTATAATATTAGGCAACCGTAATTATCTCTCAGCGATTTAGCGCAGATTTAGTTACGTGAAGTAAGCATTAATATTGCCAGCGTAATGGGGCCAATGAAAGAGGCAGCAAATGAAAGGTATTATCTTAGCTGGAGGTAGTGGAACAAGACTATATCCGGTAACCAGAGCAATTTGCAAGCAGTTGCTTCCTATATATGATAAGCCAATGATTTATTACCCGCTATCCATCCTCATGCTGGCAAAAATAAAAGAGATACTAATAATTTCAACACCAAGCGATCTTCCAAGATTTAAAGATATTCTTAGCGATGGCAAGCACTTGGGGCTAAATTTTTCATACACTGAGCAAAAAAGACCTGGCGGAATTGCAGAGGCGCTTATTCTCGGCGAGGAGTTTTTAGATGGTGATAGGTGTTGCTTAATTCTTGGTGATAATATCTTTTATGGCCATGGGATGCCAGAGCTTCTTGAAGAAGCATCCAAGCAGAAAGACGGTGCAACAATTTTTGCTTATTATGTATCAGACCCGCAAAGATATGGTGTTGTTGAATTCGATAAAACAGGACATGTCTTATCAATTGAGGAAAAGCCAAAACAGCCAAAGTCAAATTATGCTGTTACTGGATTATATTTTTATGATAGCGAGGCACCAAAAATAGCAAAGGCGCTTAAACCATCAGCTAGAGGCGAGCTTGAAATAACCGATGTAAATAAAAAATACCTAGAGAATGGCAAATTATCAGTAAAATTGATGGGTAGAGGATTTGCCTGGCTTGATACTGGAACCCATGAATCGCTAGTTGAAGCTTCAGATTTTGTAAGAACTATTGAGAAAAGGCAGGGCCTAAAAGTTGCCTGTGTTGAAGAGATCGCCTATAAACTAGGCTATATTGATAGAGAGTCTTTACTGGAGCTAGCAAAACCTCTTGAGAAGATAGAATACGGGCAATACTTGATAAGGATTGCAAGCGAATAGGCGGAGGTTATACTAGTGCCATTTACATTTACCCCATTAGAAATACCCGAGGTCTTACTTATCGAGCCGTTAGTTTTTAGTGATGAGCGGGGATTTTTTATGGAATGCTATAACAAGAAAGACTTCAAAGTCCACGGCTTCACCAGAGAGTTTGTCCAGGATAATCACTCAAAATCTGCAAAGGGAGTATTAAGGGGCCTTCACTATCAAAAAAAGCCTATGGCACAAGGAAAGTTAGTAAGGTGTGTAAAGGGCTTGATCTTTGATGTGGCTGTAGATATTAGAACAGGTTCACCTACTTTCGGAAAATGGGTTAGCGCAATTCTTTCTGAGGAGAACAAGAAAATGCTATGGATACCAAGGGGTTTTGCGCATGGTTTTATTGCATTAGAAGACGGAACAGAAGTTATTTATAAAGTAGATAACTACTATTCACCGCAGGACGATAGGGGTATCATTTGGAATGATCCTGATATTGGGGTTAAGTGGCCAATTGAAAACCCAATTTTATCTGAAAAAGATTTAGCCCTTCCCCTATTAAAAAACGCCGAAAACAATTTTACCTATTAATATCTCTATTAGCAAAAACGCCTATAGGAGAGCAATGATTAAAAGAGGCCTAAATATAAATAACAAAAAAATCTTAATTACAGGTGCAAAAGGGCAGCTTGCAGGCGAGTTTATAAAGATTCTTAAAGCAAAAAATTATGACTTTATTGCCTTAACAAAGGATGAATTGGATATAGCCAGCCTTGATAAGGTGTTAGATGTTTTGAGAACGATAAAGCCTTGTTTTATCATCAATTGCGCTGCTTACAATTTAGTAGATGATGCGGAAAAGGATTGGAAGGCTGCCTACTCTGTAAATGGGCTTGGGGTGAAGAACCTTGCGCTGGCAGCACATGAGATAGAAAGCATCTTGGTACATTTTAGCACTGATTATGTATTTGATGGTGAAAAAGGCGATCCTTATACAATTGCAGATAAGCCCAACCCTATAAACACATACGGAAGGAGCAAGCTTCTTGGAGAGAGCTTTTTAGCCAATCTTGGTTATCCTAAATATTACTTAATAAGAACTAGCTGGGTGTTTGGAAACAGCAAAAACTCTTTTACCACAAAACTTATCGAGTGGATGAGTAAAAACTCTCAACTAAGAATTGTTGATGACCAAATTTCGTCCCCAACCTATGCAAGAGATTTGGCTTACATAACTTTAAAACTTTTAGAGACCGGAAATTATGGTCTCTACCATATATCTAACTCTGAATTTTGCTCAAGATATGAGTGGGCAGAATTTATAGCAAGTAAATTGGGCTGGAAAGGAAAGATTGAGCCTGCAAAAAGCAAAGAGTTTAATTCACCTGCAAAACGGCCAAAGTTTTCTGCTCTTGACATTTTTCCTATTGATGAAATCCTTGGGATTTCTATCTCCAGCTGGAAAGATGCAACATTAAGATATTTACATTTTGAGGTGTTGTCATGAAATTGATGGTTACTGGCGGGGCTGGCTTTATAGGAAGCGAATTCGTAAGGCAAGGAGTAGAAAAAGGCCATAATATAGTTGTTGTCGATAAACTATCTTATGCTGGAGATCTTAAAAGACTGGCAGCTGTTCAAGACAAGATAAGGCACTATAATGTCGATATCGCTGATATAGATAGACTGAAAGAGGTTTTTTTAAAAGAAAAGCCAGAGGCGGTTATAAATTTTGCTGCTGAAACACATGTTGATAGAAGCATAATTAACCCTCATGATTTTATTCAAGCCAACATTATTGGAACCTTTAATCTTCTGGAATTGTCAAAAAACTATAAAATCGAGCGGTTTGTTCATATATCAACCGATGAAGTTTATGGTGCGCTTGGTGAAAACGGCAATTTTACAGAAGATTCTTGTATTAACCCCAACTCGCCCTACTCGGCCTCAAAAGCCTCATGTGACCTCTTGGCAAGATCCTATTTTAAGACCTACAAGTATCCGGTAATTATTGTGAGGCCTTCAAATAACTATGGCCCCTGGCAATACCCAGAAAAATTAATACCAGTTGTAATAATAAAAGCACTTCTAGACGAGCCGATCCCCGTTTATGGAACTGGAAAAAACGTAAGAGAATGGCTGTATGTTGAAGATTGCAATGAAGCAATTTTTGTTGCTCTTATGAAAGGTCAGCCTGGAGAGGTATATAACATTGGAAGTGGTTTCGAAAAGCAAAACATCGATGTTGTTAAAACTATACTGGCAATTTTGGGAAAATCAGAAGAATTAATCCAGTTTGTTGAAGACAGGCCGGGGCACGATTTTAGATACTCTTTAAATACAGATAAAATTAGGCAGGAGCTAGGCTGGTCAGCAAAAACAGACTTTGATACCGGTCTGCAAAAAACCGTCAACTGGTATAGCACAAATAAAGATTGGCTATTCGAAAAACTAGACCTTTTAAAAAATTATTGGGGAAGTATCTATAAACTATAGGTGGGCAAGATTCATTTTTTTCTTATGTGCGTGTATAATGCTGTTCGATAAGAACCCTTCAGGAGGCACTCATATTTGGTAAAGAAGGCCGCGGTTATTACTCTGGGCTGCGCAAAAAATTCTGTAGATAGCGAACACATCAAGGGATCGCTTGTTACCAGCGGAATATCTGTTACCGAAGATTTCCAGGAAGCAGATTATGTTATCGTAAATACCTGCGGTTTTATTGAAGCTGCAAAGCAAGAGTCCATTGATGTTATCCTTGATTTAGCCAAATCAAAGGCATGCTTGCCGCATCTGCAACAGAAGCTTATAGTCACAGGCTGTTTAGCTCAAAGATATTACAATGAACTTGCAAAGGAAATCCCAGAAATAGATCTTCTAGTTGACCTATCTAAGGAGTTTGAAATACCTAAACTGATTTTAGAAAAAGAAAAAGGTGCCGTTCCTGACAGATTGACAGATGAAAAAGATGCCGTTCCTGAAAGATTAAAAGATTGGCCTCCACTTCGCGACTTTTCAAAACTCCCCAAAAGACTCCTCTCAGACCAGCCCTATGCGTATCTGCAAATTGCAGATGGCTGTAACAACAGATGCTCATATTGCGCTATACCTCTTATAAGAGGAAAATACCGAAGTAAACCAATCGAGCAGATAATAGACGAGGCTAAGTGGCTGGATGAACGCGGCATTAAAGAAGTCAACATAATTGCTCAGGATACCGGGAACTACGGTTACGATATATATGGAAGAAGGTGTCTGCCAGATTTAATTAATAGTTTAAAGGGATTTAAAAATATAAAGTGGCTGCGCCTTCTCTATCTTCAACCCTACAGTATCAACGATGACTTGATTGAGTCTATAAGCAAAAACGACATCCTTCTGCCATACATAGATGTCCCGTTTCAGCACGCAAGCCCAAAAATACTTCACGCCATGAATCGCCATGGTGCAGGCTCTGATTATCTTGCTCAAATTGCGTGGCTTAGGCGCGCTGTACCTAACGTTGTTCTTAGAACTTCGTTAATCGTAGGCTTTCCAGGCGAAACGGATGACGACTTTAAAGAGCTATCAAACTTTGTCGAATCTGCTCAATTTGATTACGCCGGGATTTTTGAATATTCGCGCGAAGAAGGAACACAAGCATCAACTCTTCCAGATATGGTTCCACGCGATGTTATAAAAGAGAGATATCATCAACTGACTGCTTTGCAGGATTTAATAAGCCAAAAGAGAAGTGAAAATAGAATCGGAAAGGCTTATGATGTGCTGATAGAAAAACGTGTCGAGACAGCGATAGACAAACGGGACAGCTCAAAAATAGAAAGGCAAGTTGATGTAAAGGTAGAAAACCAAGCCAACACTGGTAGTGGTTTGTTTGAAGCTAGGGCCTGGTGGCAGGCACCAGAGGTCGATGGCTACATATATGTACAAGGATATGAAGGGGGCCTTAAACCAGGTCAAATAGTAAAGGCTCAGATTGACGAGTTTGATGGTTGCGATTTTTATGGGAGGCTTTTAGGTGGGCCTGGCAAATAATATAACAATCTTGCGTGTACTTCTTATCCCAGTCTTTATGGTTTTTCTACTTGCGGCACCGCAGCCAAGCGGCTCATACATTGCCGCCATAATCTTTGCGGTGGCTGCTGCCACAGACTCAATAGATGGCTATATTGCAAGAGCTACTTCAAAGGTAACAACATTTGGAAAGCTTCTTGATCCGCTTGCAGATAAACTGCTGGTATCAGCAGCACTTATTTCGCTTGTGCAGCTTGAGCGCCTTCCCGCGTGGATAGTGATCGTTATTATAGCTAGGGAATTTGCTGTATCTGGACTGAGGCTCATAGCCCTGGCCGAGCGTAAAGTAATACCAGCAAGCAGATTGGGAAAAGCCAAAACCTTCTCGCAACTCATCGCAATTATTATAATTATTTTAAACGTCCCGTATAGTATCTATGGGCAACCCTTGGGTTGGATTTTAATAATTATAGCAACCGTTCTTACTGTTTTATCTGGAGTCGACTACTTTATAAAGTCGGTGGATGTGCTTAACAGTATAAACGGGACGCAAGAGTAAAGCTTTAAGAGACCAATAGACTATAGTTTCCGATTCATCGGGCCAACGGCCTGTTTCTGAAACGCCCCATAAGTGGGGCGACTACATGAACTATGCGACACTGTATAATAGATTATAAAGTTAGTAGACTCAGTGATTTTGCAATTCGTTGTCTTTAGCTGTTAGAAAATGTCATTCCTTCAGCTGCGCTCAGGACAGGCCCGAGCGAAGGGCGATAGCCCTTTTACATATCATCCCGAGCGAAGGGCGATAGCCGTTTACATGTCATCCTAAAGAGAGGGCAAAGTACACTAAGATGTCATTCCTTCGACTTTGCTCAGAACAGGCCCGAGCGAAGGGCGATAGCCCGGAGTCGAGGGATCTAAATAATATTATCACTACTGTGCCACAGCTAGTGCATAACCATAAAGGTGTTGGTTGATACAAAGGCGTGTCTATACTTAAAAATATAGAAAGTATTACTTAGATCCTTCAGGGCCTTACGGCCCTTCAGGATGACAGAAGGAGTTGTTTAACCTTAGGATGACATTAGGTGAAACGCAAAATCCCTGAAGTTAGTAGACTATAAGATATTGAAGTTAGTAGACTATAAGATATTATTGACTGAAAAGATTAACAGCACAGAGGTAACTTCGCAAGAGGTTAATATTATGCAGTACCATATCATTACAGTGGGCTCTGAGCTCACGCTTGGGCTAGCCATAAACACGAATGCGCCTTTCATAGCAAAAAGACTTGGCCAGGAGGGATATTCCTGTACATGCCAAATAAGCGTTCCTGATAATATACCCCTGATATCAAAAGCAATACGCGATTCGCTTAGCGTCTCAGATGGCGTCATCATTACTGGCGGGTTGGGGCCTACAGCAGATGACGTCACAAGAGAAGGCATCTGTGAAGCATCGGGCCGAAAGCTAGTATACCAACCCTGGCTAGCTGAAATTATAAAAGAAAGATACGGGCAAAGGTCTACACCCTTGCCCGATATAACATTCAGACAAGCTTATCTGCCTGAAGGTGCCAAAGCAATTATCCCTACAATTGGCAGCGCACCCGGAACAATCCTTGAGAGCGATGGTAAATTTATCATTTCGCTCCCTGGAGTACCCCGAGAGATGACAGAGATGATTGAAAAAGAAGTAGTACCGTGGCTTAAATCCAAATACCGGATGAGCGAGGCGTTTAAAGTTAGAGTTCTTAGGACTACTGCTAGAACAGAGGCATCGCTTCAAGAGCAAATTGACGATATAATGAAATCTCTAGATAACGTATCGGTTGGAATACTGGCTTACCCAGGCGAAATCCAACTTCAGCTGCTTGCAAAAGGCCCAAGTGAAGAAATCGCGCTTGAAATAATAAAAGATGCTGAAAAAAGATTTGTCGAGAGGCTCGGAAATATCGTCTTTGGCTTTGATGATCAAACACTTGAGGAAGTAGTTGGTATGCTTTTAAGGAAAAATAACCTCTCAATTGCTGTTGCGGAATCCTGCACAGGTGGGCTGACCGCAAAAAAAATAACCGACATTCCGGGCAGCTCAGATTATTTCCTTGGAGGAATCGTGACCTACAGTGATGATGCAAAAAGAGCACTGCTAAATGTGTCGCGCCAAACATTGCAAAGACATGGTGCTGTAAGCGCTGCTACTGCACTTGCCATGGCATATGGTGTTCGAGAAAAGTTTGGCTCTGAGATAGGCTTAGGCATAACAGGGATTGCAGGCCCTACTGGCGGTTCACCTGAAAAACCAGTAGGTCTGGTATATATTGGTCTTTCCGATGGGACAACAAGTTACACGAACAGATATGTCTTTTTTGGTTCAAGGGAAATCATTAGACTAAAAAGCTCAAGCGCAGCTCTTGACATGGCACGCTATTTTATCCTGGAAAACTTCGAGCAAGATAGGGGAGATGCATCCTGACACTCCGTCTTTTTATTGGTTTAGAACTGCCTTCTAGAGTTCAACATCAACTATTTGATATTGCTGAACCTCTTAAAAACAAACTGAATACTGCTAGGTGGATTGCTCCGCACAATATTCATTTAACTCTTAAATTCTTAGGTGCTGTACCTGAGGAAAAGGTTGGCAGCATTAATAACGCACTTGAAAGTGCTGCTAACAGATTTCGCAAGTTTTACTTTACACTTGGTGAGCTTGGCGGATTTCCAAGCAAAAAAAGAGCCCGAGTCCTCTGGGTCGGCGTGCATCATGGGGCAGAAGAATTGGTTGCCCTAAGCAAGGCTATTGACAATGAGTTAGTTCCGCTTGGTTTTGAAGCTGAAGATAAGCTTTTTAAGCCTCATATCACGCTTGCAAGACTAAAAACACCAATACCGATAGAGGATGCCATTGCTGAAGTTAAAGTAGATAAGTTTTTGGGCACAGTTGTAAATGTGGATAGCATAACCTTGTTCCGCAGCCATTTAACTCGCGTGGGAGCAGAGTATGAAGCTTTAAAACAAATATCTCTACCTGGATAAAAACGCTACCTGGATAAAAACTGCCTGTTATTTAGCCCTTGCTATCAACGCAGTTATGTGGTTTTATATAAAAAGTAGCGTAATTGTGCTATTGCATAATATTGAAATAACGAGAGTTTTTTGCTTTAGAAAGAATATTGGGATACTTGACGTCGAACGGCTGTTCGT
>JASEIR010000072.1 GCA_030017355.1 Actinomycetota bacterium | reverse complement strand
AGCGGCGGTCGGCGGTCTGCGGTCGGCGGTCAGGCTCCGAAGGAGCCTATAGCGGCGGTCGGCGGTCCTTTATTAGCGGCTGCTTCTTACGATAAGCCAGCTAGCGCTAAATATTTACTCCAAAGCTGAAGACCAAAAAATAGGGTGATTATCGACCCAGCAGCGATAAAGGGTCCAAACGGCATGGTTTTGCTCATACTTTTGCTTTTATCCTTCGCAATTAGAATAATTCCAACAATGGCACCAAGAAAAAAGCCTATGAAAAGTGCAAGAAGAATATATCCACCAAGATACAGGCCAGCAAAAGCAGCAAGTTTAATGTCCCCTCCACCCATTGCATCCTTCCTAAACACAGCCGATGCAATAATTGCTATAAGATACAGCAAACCACCGCCGATGAAGAAGCCAGCAACTGACCAGCCCACGCCAGCATTTGCAATAATCGGAACGCTCTTAATTTTCAGAACATATAGCACGGTGAATACAAAGCTTATCGCAATTGCCGGCAGCATTATCTTATTAGGTATAAGGTTTGTATCATAGTCAATAGCAGCTAGAACAACCAAAAGAGTTACAAAAAATAATCCAGGAATTAGCTGGAAAGTTAGCCCAAAATGATTATAAAGCTGAACCCATAAAAGCCCAGTTATAAGCTCTACCAATGGGTAACGCAAACTTATCTTTTTCTTGCAGCTTCTACACTTTCCCTTTAGCAGAATATAGCTAAGAAGCGGTATGTTATCGATTGGTCTAATTTTATACCCACAAGCCGGGCAATGCGATGATGGGCTAAGGATTGATTTACCTCTCGGAATGCGATAAATGCATACATTAAGAAAGCTTCCAGCAATAGTACCAGCTATAAAAAACAAACCCTCGTAAAACAGGCTCATTCCTTTTCCCTTTCAATACGCCGCGTGTAGATTTCATTATTTTTTTGCTTGAACTACCGGCTATACGACCACCGTCCGCCGCTATAAAAAACCGGGGACCGGAGACGGGAGACGGGTAAACCATCAAGTATTCAATTTTGGTTAAGCTTTAGCTTTGTTGTTCTGTTATTATCGGCCAAAAAGCACCATCTTTATATCTAAGGATAAAAACTCAGGCAATCAAAAAGGCGGTTTCTTAAGAAACCGCCTGGCCCCTCAGAACCGCCTTTTAAGCCTTTAGTTAGCTCTTAAATTACTTGTAATGATGTTCGTTTGGGCAAGTAATTGATGGCGCCGTATTTCCATCGCCAGTGACAGTGTAGCTGTCGCCATCCATAGGACAAACCGGTATGGATTTAACATAATCCGGCACCAAAGCAGCTTCTAGCTCGGTCATATTCTTAGGATATGGTGATGTTGGATTTGCTGCCTTCCAGGTCTCGACCGCTCCATCTAAAATCCTTAAATTTGCCTGGCAAGTCCTATCATACGCACTTTGCCTTGCTGAGTTAAAAACAGGGACAGCTATAGCTACTAAGATACCAATGATTAATATTACGACCATTAACTCTATAAGGGTGAAACCTTTCTCGTTTCGGAAGTATCTCACTACTTTCCACCTCCTATAAAATAAAAAAATAGACTATAAGGCTTAACTAGAGGAAGACCGTTAAAGGATTTTGGCCTAAAAGTTAATGCTAAGTTAATAATCGGCTGCTAAAAGTTTTACTTTAGGAATAATTTGCAAGAATTACCAGTGGAGCAACTACATGGCCCCATAAATGGGGCAACTGAAGGAATTATGTGACACCGTGTATTCTTATTTAATGAGAGTAATAACCTTAAACATGGGCAAGTATAGGCTTACAATGATGCCGCCAATTATAACACCCATGACAACAATCATTACGGGCTCGAGAATTGAAGTTAGTGCTTCAACCGCAGTTGAGACCTCATCATCGTAGAAATCAGCTATTTTACTTAGCATTGAATCCAAAGCGCCGGTTTCTTCACCAACGGCAATCATCTGCACAACCATTGGCGGGAAGACTTTGTCGCTTGAAAGCGGCTTCGCAAGCGATTCGCCTTCCTTAATGCTTTCCCTAGCCTTAAGAACTGAATCAGCAATTATCGCGTTTCCTGCATTATCAGCAACAATATCCAGAGCCTGAAGTATCGGTACACCGCTTGACATCAAAGTTCCAAGCGTTCGACTAAATTTTGAGATAGCCATTTTCTCAACAAGCTTGCCAAAGATTGGAAGGTGAAGCTTTATGCTGTCTATTTTTCTCCTACCGTTTTCTTGCTTACCATAGAGCCTGAACAGGTAGACAATACCAAATAAAGTTGGAATCATGACAAACCAGGTTTTATGAATTAGTCCGCTGGCAATAAGCAGCATCTGTGTTGGCAGCGGTAGTGTTCCGCCCATGTCTTGAAACATTTTTACAAAAAGTGGAACTATAAAGGTTATAAGAATAAACGTTATTAGCATGGAGAAGGCAAACATGGCAACTGGATAGGCCATAGCAGATTTTATCTTTGACCTAATTGATTGCTCCCTCTCAAAATGATCAGCAACTCTTAATAGAACCTCATCTAAAACTCCACCAATCTCGCCTGCTCTTACCATATTGATATAAATCGGTGGAAAAATAGATGGGTGCTTCGCCATGGCATCCGACAATGATTTTCCTTGTTCAACATCCTTTAAAACCTCGGCTATTGTTTTTTGAAGAACTTTGCTCTGTGACTGCTCTGCCAAAACTGCAAGGCATCTAGTAAGCGACAAACCAGCACTTACCATAGTCGAAAATTGGCGACTAAAAACTGCCAAGTCTTTTAGCTTGACCCTATTAAAAAAAGGCAGCGTTATTTCCCTCTGAGCAAGGCTTTTTTCCTTGAGCTCGATTACGGTATAGCCCATCTGGCGTAGCTTGTTTGCAACCATAGCCACGCTATCGCCATCAATTTGACCTGTTAACAGATTTCCTCTAACATCCTTTACTCTATAAGTGAAATTCACTGCCATTTTCTTCACCTGCTTAAACTACTTTGTATAAGCCTTCTAAACTACTTTATAAATTTCCTAAGCTGTCCTTCCAAGAAGTCGCGATAGATCTGCCGGGTCTTCGCTCTTTGACATAGCTGTTTCAAACGATATCTTCCCATATCTACATAAATCTGCTAGACATTGGTTCATTGTAATCATGCCGTGCTTTTGCCCAGTTTGCATTGCATTGTATATCTGATGTGTTTTTGCTTCCCGAATCATGTTTCTTACACCAGGCGTTGGGACAAGAATTTCATATGCCACCACACGCCCTCTTCCGTCAATTGTTGGAAGAAGCTGCTGGCAAATTACCCCTTGAAGGGTTCCAGCTAACTGAATCCTTATCTGTTGCTGCTGGTGAGGCGGAAAAACATCTATAATCCTGTCTATTGTTTGCGGAGCATCCTGGGTGTGAAGAGTTGCAAAGACTAGGTGGCCAGTTTCTGCGGCTGTTAAAGCAGCAGAGATGGTCTCCATATCTCGCATCTCTCCGACGAGGATTACATCTGGGTCCTGACGGAGTACATATTTTAGGGCCGTTGAAAAAGATTTCGTGTCAGACCCGACTTCTCTTTGATTAACAATCGACCTCTTGTGACTATGCAAATACTCAATAGGGTCCTCAATCGTTATAATATGGCATGCCTTTGTCTCGTTTATGATATTTATCAGGGTTGCTAAAGTTGTTGATTTACCGCTACCTGTTGGCCCTGTAACCAATATTAAGCCTCGCGGTTTTCTTATTAAAAGCTCAAGCGATGCTGGAAGGCCAAGTTCTTCAAGAGTTCGGATTTCCACCGGTATAATCCTGAAAGCTGCACTTATCGCTCCTTTTTGATAAAAAGCATTGACTCTAAATCTTGCTTGCCCAGGAAGCGAATAAGAAAAGTCATATTCCCAATTTCTCTCCAGTTGTTCTCTCTGGTCTTGGGTAAGAATGCTGTAAATCAGTTCCTTTGTATCGTTAGCAGAGAGTTTTGGATAGCTAAGTTCAACAAGCTCACCATGAACTCTTACCATTGGCGATGAACCCACGGTGATATGCAGGTCTGAAGCATCTTTCTCAATGACATGCATTAAAAGGTCATGTATATCAAGCATTTTTCCTCCGCGAAGTTGCTTGCCTCTGTATTAAATGCCAATTAAATGCCAAGCTTAGTTAATTATCGGATTAGGCCCAAATCTGCTTGAGAGATTACACAATAACTCGCATTACTTCTTCAAGTGAGGTTATGCCAAGCTTTACTTTCTCAAACCCATCTTGGCGGAGAGTTTTCATTCCCTCAGCAATAGCTGTGCGCTTTATCTCATCGGCAGTTGCCCGCTCAATACAAAGTTTTTTAATGGACTCGCTAAGTACCATGACTTCATAAATGCCAACCCGACCCTTGTAGCCAGTACCATTACATTTTGGGCAACCTTTTGCTTTATATATAGTAATTTTCCGTTTATTTTCAACCGGAAAATTTGCTCTTGCTAAGGCTTCAGACGATATATTATGCTCCTCTTTACAATCTGGACAAAGACGCCTTGCAAGCCTCTGCGCTAGAACACACTCAACAGCTGAGGCTATTAAGAATGAAGCAATACCCATCTCAGTTAATCTAGTTATTGCGCCAGGGGCATCGTTTGTATGCATAGTTGACATTACAAGGTGGCCAGTAAGTGCAGCCTCCATTGCTATCTGCGCTGCCTCTCTATCCCTTATTTCCCCTACCATTACAACATCAGGAGATGCACGAAGTACAGCCCTAAGCCCTTTGGAAAAGGTCAAGCCTGACTTCGGATTTACTTGTATCTGGTTTATGCCTGGAAGCCTATACTCCACTGGATCTTCAATTGTAATTATATTTTTTGCGGTGTTATTTAGGATGTTTAATGCAGCGTAAAGCGTCGTTGATTTACCACTCCCTGTTGGTCCTGTAACTAAAACCGCTCCATATGGTTTACTAAACGAATTCTTAAATTTAGAAAGGCTTTCGGGTAAAAACCCAAGGTCATCAAGGTCAATTAGCACACTTTCTTTTCTTAGTACGCGAAGAACAACTCTTTCGCCATATATGGTAGGAAGAGTGGCTACTCTAAAATCAATAACTTTTCCGCCAACATTTAAATTACAGTGCCCATCCTGTGGTATTCTTGTTTCGGCAATATCCAATCCAGCCATAACTTTAATCCTTGAGATAATTCCCGCTTGTATTTGTTTAGGCGAACGCATTACCTCATGTAGAACGCCATCAATCCTATATCTAACCCTTAAGTCCTTTTCTTGAGGCTCGATATGTATATCGCTTGCTCGTTCATTAATAGCTCTGGTAATAATTATTTTAACTAGTTTTATAACTGGGGCTTCCTCAGAGACCTCTTTTAGATTTGAGATTTGAGTTCTTGCATCATCAGCCCCTAGGTTAATTACCTCGTTTTTGACTGCATCCATTGCCCTATAATACCGGTTCAGCGCTTTGGTAATATTGCTCTTTGATGCAACAACCGGCTTTATCTCAAAGCCAGTAATCATACTAAGATCATCTAGAACTAGTACATTAGTTGGGTCCACCATTGCAATCACTAATTTTTGCTCGTCAAAATCTATTGGTATTGCATTATATCTTCTGGCAAATATCTCGGGTAAGGCGGTTACCGCAGATGGGTTTATATGGTACTCACCAAGGTCAACGGTATCGTAATCCTCACCTGTCTTTTTCGATTTTTCTTTTATCATATTGGCAATCCCTTACAATCCTTACATCGTTACTCTTGCAAGCTCTTCAATCGATGTCAGGCCCATTCTAACCTTCTCAAGACCATCCTCGCGCAAGGTTTTCATTCCCTCGCTTACAGCTAGTTCAGCTATCTCATCAACAGATGCCTTTTCTACTAAGAGACGCTCAATTCCCTCTGACATAACCATGACCTCATACAGCCCTACGCGGCCGTAATATCCGGTATTTCCGCATTCCCTGCATCCATAAGCTCTATATAGCTTAGTAGGCTCAGAACCGTCTATTTTATAGCCAGCTTCAACCAATTCATCAAAGGTCGGCTGGTAGCTTTCTCTGCATCGCATACAGAGTCTCCTTGCAAGTCTTTGGGATACTATGCAATCAATAGCCGAGCCAACAAGGAAAGGTTCTATTCCCATCTCTATAAGCCTAGTAAGCGTTGCCGGAGCATTATTTGTGTGAAGCGTTGAGAGGACTAGATGGCCTGTTAAAGCAGATTCGATAGCTATAGAAGCAGTTTCTTGATCGCGTATCTCGCCTATCATTATTATATCTGGGTCATGCCTAAGAATTGACCTTAAGGCACTTGCAAAACTTAAACCTGTTTTAGTGTTTATTTGCACCTGATTTACACCAGGTAGACGGTATTCTACCGGGTCCTCAACAGTAATTAAATTTTTTTCTTTTGAATTAATCATGTTTAAGACGGCGTAAAGCGTTGTTGTTTTTCCACTTCCAGTTGGTCCAGTAATAAGAATTGCACCGTATGGCTTAATAAGCGATTTTTTAAACCTCTCTAGTGCATCCGGTGAAAATCCCAAATCATCAAGCTCCATCATGATCTGGTCTTTCTCAAGAATTCTTAGGATTACTTGTTCGCCATGTATAGTTGGTAAGGTAGCAACTCGTAGATCAATGGGTCTTTTATCAACCACCAATCCAAATCGGCCATCTTGCGGTAGACGCCGCTCGGCAATATCTAAACCAGCCATAATTTTAATTCTTGAAGTAATTCCAGCTTGTATGTGCTTCATAGATCGCATTACTTCATGAAGAACGCCATCTATTCTATACCTAACCCTCACATCTTTTTCCTGCGGCTCAATAAAAATATCGCTTGCCTATCTCTTACTGCCTCGGTTATTATTAGGTTTACTAGCTTTACAATTGGCGCATCTTCTGCTTCCTTTTCTGACTCAGAGAGTTGAGTATTTGCATTTTCGGCGTCATCGTTAACTCTCTCTATGGCTTCTACAACAGCATCATCGCTTGTGGTGTATTTGTTGATCGCTTCTGTAAGATCGCTTTCAGTTACAACTACAGGGACAATATTGTAGCCAGTCATTACATGAAGGTCGTCTATTGCAAAGAGATTGGTTGGATCTGTCATTGCTACAAAAAGGCGGTCACCTTTCAAATCAATTGGCAGCACTCTGTAGCGATGAATTTGCTCATTTGAAATAAGTGACAGCGCTTGAGTATTTATTTCAAAGCTAACTAGGTCTACATAATCAAGATTTAGTTGTTTTGCGAGATTTTTTGCAATATCTGATTCAGAAATGTGGCCTAATTTATCGACTTTTTTTTCTTGCATTTTTCGCTCGTTCTCTGCTTTCTAACTCGAGAACCAGCGCCTGGCGCATTGCATCTACGGGTGCTAAGATGCCGGTCCAGATTTCAAATGCCGAAGCCGCTTGGTGCAAGAGCATTCCCAGCCCATTTGCGACTCGAGCTCCTCTTTTTCTTGCTTCCGTCATAAGTGTGGTTTCTTGTGGTGTATAGACTAGGTCGTATACAAAATGCCGCTTGTTTATAAGCTCTAAAGGTACCGGCAGGAGATCCCCGTGTCCTTTCATACCGACAGGCGTGGCATTTACTATCAGGTCTCCTACTTGGAATTTATCGGCCAGATTACCGTCAAAGCTGAGGGTTGAAATGGAAATATTTACTAATTTGTTTACCAAGGCGTCTTTAATAATGCTTGCCTTCTTTTTTGAGCGGCCAACTATTATAATTTCTGATATTCCAGCCTCGGCTAATGCTACAGCAACTGCTTTTGCAGCCCCGCCAGTACCCAAAATTATTGCTATTTTTCCGCTGGGATTATATGATTCTTCCTCAAGCGATCGTAAAAATCCCTTGCCATCGGTATTGTAACCAATCAGATGACCCTCATTATTACCTATGGTGTTAACAGCACCAATTATTTCTGCTTCTGGTGATAGCTCATCAAGAAAATCGATTACTGCTTCTTTATGCGGCATGGTTACATTTATGCCCTTAATTTTAAGTGCCCTAATACCTTCTATAGCAGTCTTTAAATTTTCACTCTCAACGATAAATGGTAAATAGCAATAATTAAGATTGCATACTTCAAAAGCCCTATTATGCATTGCAGGTGACAGAGTATATGTTAGCGGATAGCCTATTATTCCTGTTATTTTTGTTTCCCCATTTATCTTCTGCATTTTTCTAATTCCTGTTAATTAATATCTATCAATATCTATCGCCAGATATAATCCATCTCTTTGCCTATATTTAAAGCTTATTCTGCAATAAAAGCAAAACCGGAGACCGAAGACCGGCAAAACCATCTTTTATTCAATTGTTGCCCTTTCATTCCAGCGCTTCAAAATCCACCGCTCAAAATGACGCAGCAACTTTGTATGTATTGCTTCACTATTGCTCATAGGCACAACAAGAATGGTTTTCAAACCCGCCAGATTCCCGCCAAGAATATCAGTAAATATTTGGTCGCCAATAACAACCGTTTCCCCTTTAGAAGTGCCAAGAACACTCATTGCCCGTTTAAAAGCCCCCCGATAAGGCTTTGCTGCCCTAGCTACAAGAGGAATGTTCAGCTGGCTTGCAATCGAGCTAACTCTAAGCTTCCAATTATTTGATAATATGCACGCTTTAATGCCCTCCTGTTTAAGACGTCCAACCCAATGCTTTAAATCTTCATCAACGGTTGAGGCATTGCGCGCAATTATTGTGTTATCTAAGTCAAGTATAATGCCTTTTATTCCAGCAGCCTTTAGGCTAGCTGGGTCAATATCATATATGGACTTAATAAAGGCACCTGGGAAGAATTTACTCAGCACTTTCCACCTTAAGCAAAATTAAAATCCTTAACTTGCAAAATTAAAATCCTTACTTACTCTCCTTCGGATGATAGCAAATTTTGGCCAAGGCTTATCTGACGGGATTCCAACCTTAAAACCAGCATGTGATACATCAACTAAGACATCCTCCTCGCCATCTTTAAGAAGAACCATTTCTGGGATGCAATACTCCTTGACCAAGCCATCTGGGCTTAATATTTCTACAGGTTCGGATATCGATAGCCTGTTCCTAACTGATACAACGACCAGGCCTCTTTTCTCATCATATCCATCCACCAAACCGACAAAATCATGTGTCTTTTCGTAACGTGCACAATCCAAAATTTCTTCGCCTTTGTTGCCAAGAAAAAAACCAGTTGAATATTTTCTATGGCTAACTTTTTGAATCTCTTCAAACCATTCAGGTTCAGGTTTATAGTTTTCGGGGTTGGCAAAGTAGCTATCGATGGCCTGGCGGTATATTTTAGTTATTGCAGCTACGTAGTGCGTACTTTTCATTCTTCCTTCGATTTTAAAACTATCCAGGCCACAACCGATAAGCTCCGGTATATGTCCGATTAAAGCAAGGTCTTTTGAGTTAAAAAAATACGTGCCTCTACCGTCCTCTTGAATCTCATGGTATAAACCAGGCCTTTTCTCCTCCACAAGGTAGTATTTCCAGCGGCAAGAGTGCGCACAATCCCCGCGGTTGGCGTCTCTATTAGCAAGAAATTTACTCATCAAGCACCTTCCTGAATAGGATATGCACATTGCACCATGAACAAAAACTTCTGTTTCGATGTCAACGTTTTTTGCAATTTGCGTTATCTCTGGTGCGCTTAGTTCCCGCGCTAGAACTACTCTTGAGGCTCCCTGCGATGCCCAAAAATTAGCGGCAGCTGTGTTTGTAACATTTGCTTGCGTGCTGATATGAATTTTAAGCTCTGGCGCGACCTTCTTTACCATGCTTAAAATGCCAGGGTCAGCAACAATTACCGCATCAACACCTGCATCAGCTAAACTTTCGATATAATTTTCCATCCTGTGAAAATCGGTATCTCTGGCAAATATATTCATAGTAACGTAGAGCTTTTTGCCTGCTGAGTGAACTACTTTAGAGGCTTTTCTTATATCAGTTAGCGAGAAATTGCTTGCTTTAGCCCTAAGGCTATAGTCCTGCCCGCCGACATAAACAGCATCAGCACCATATGCTATAGCATATTCAAGTCTTTCCATGTCTCCTGCTGGTGATAAAAGTTCTGGTTTTTTCATAGAATTACCACAAGTACAGTCTGGGCTCACCCTTGCCGACTTGATATCTACTTTCACGCCCCGAGGCCATATACCATATAAAATGTAGTTGCCGATTTGTCGGGCTAAATAATATAACAAGCTCAGTAAATTGAGCAACTACAAATTGATCAACTACACAACCAGATCGGCCGAGGTCAGGCCTCGGCCGATACAAGCTCTCGA
>JASEIR010000071.1 GCA_030017355.1 Actinomycetota bacterium | reverse complement strand
CTTGTTGCAATACCTCTATTTTGATAAGGAGGATCCACTGCTATGTTAGTTATATGTCCTTCATCAAGAACATGATATAGGCATATAAATCCAACTATCCGCTCACCATACTCCGCCACTAAGCACATATTATGATCAGCACTTATAATTTCTCTCTGGAAGGTAAGCTTACTCCAATAACTGGACTGCGACCGTCTCTCAATATCGTATACTTGGTCAACATCCGCCATCGTCATCGGGCGGATGACAGGTTTCATTGTCAGCATAAAATCACCCCTGATGGCGTTTTTCCCACATCTCCTCGGCTTGAGACAACCGAACGTAAATTGGGGTGAGCCGGTAAAGTTCATCAAAATCGCGCTGGGCAATCCGCTGTCTAGCCAAACGTATTAAATCTGAAGCTCTCGGCCACCAGTCCTCTTCAGGAGCAAATTCAGCTTTATCCTGCAGCAGTTGCCTGAAAACATCCGCATATAGCTTCAATGCATCTCCCGCAAAAACAATTCGTTCATATCCCTCTAGAACTAAAATGCTAGCTAGCTCTTCTGGACTAAGCACCTTATATCCTGTAATATGGTAAGTCTTGCCATCAGTAACCCTGTAAAGCGCTGTGTAAACTTCCCCGCGTTTAGCATCGATGACCGGGCAAATAACTGCTTTATTATACGCATTGCGGTAAGCAATTGCATCCATACTTGCTATGCCGATGATGGGTATTTCGAGAAGCTGAGCAAAGGTGCGGGCCATTTCCATGCCAATCCTAAGACCCGTGTAAGAACCAGGTCCGCTTCCAATAACAATAATGTTGACATCATCTATCTTCAAGTTGGAGTTCTTTAGTAAATCGTCTATAGCTGGAATTAAATTTGACATGTGTCCCTTGGGAAGCCACATGTCAACTTCATTTATTATACTTTCTTCATCACCAAGCGCTATTGTCAAGACAGGACTCGATGTATCAAAAGCAAGAGATATCAATTTAAGCTCCTATTTTTGACCCTATTTATGATCCCGCTACTAACCATTCTTTTACCTTCCGCTCCCATTCATTACCATACGGCAACACTTCAAGCCGACGAAAATCATCATCAACAAGTCTTATCATCTTTATCTCAAGCCGAATGTCCGGCAGTAATTCCTCTACTTTATCACCCCACTCGATAACAGTCACACCATCCCCGTAAAAATATTCATCAGCGCCAAGCTCTTCCAATTCATCCGGCGAGGATAAACGATAGACGTCAAAATGATAAAAGGGGAGATTTCCTTGGTACTCCTTTACTATGGTAAAAGTTGGGCTTGTGACTGGTTCATCGATGCCCAATCCATCGGCAAGACCTTTTGCAAAAACTGTTTTACCAGCGCCTAGGTCGCCACATAAGTTTATTACGTCTCCTCTAGATAACATGGGAGCCAGCCTTTTTGCTAGCTCCCAGGTTTCTTCAGAAGAATGCGAAATTACAGTAAACATGGTTAAAAAAGCCCCAATTGTTCAGCCTTGGTTTCAATTTCCTGAACTATCTCTGGTTCCTCTTCAAGATATTCCTTTAGCTTTCTAAAGTCCTCATACAATGGCTCTAAATTTGCCCTTGAATGAAGAGCCGCAGCCGGATGATATATCGGTACTATGTAACGGCCTTCTCTCTTAAATTTTTGCCCATGAACACGCCCCATTGAAACATCCTTCAGCCCAAGAACAACAGCGGAAGCAAAACGTCCAAGCGTTGCAATAACTTTAGGTTTGATTGCCTCGATTTGAGAAAACAAGTACTGGTTGGTACATATTTCAATTTCCTCGGGCTTTGGATCGCGATTCTGAGGAGGCCTGCACTTTACAACATTTGCTATATAGACATCCTCTCGCCTTAAGCCAATTGACCCCAGTAGTTGCGTTAGAAGTTTTCCAGCTGCTCCAACAAAAGGCTTACCCTGCTTATCTTCATGAAACCCTGGCCCCTCTCCAATAAACATGATTTCAGCATTTGGATTTCCATCACCAAAAACAACCTGTGTTCGGCCTTGTTTTGCTAATGGGCAGAGTTCACAATCCTTGGCTGTTTCGGCTAAGCTAAAAAGATTTACCATTTTTTCACCTATTTACCGCAGCTGGCGCAGTTGCTGGTAGTTGAGCAACTGCTGCAAGCACCGGTTGATATCGTTTTACCGCTAGAAGAAAAACCAAAGGATGAGAAGAGCTTCTTTACATCGCTGCTTCCACAATCAGGGCATGTGATGCTCCCGTTATCAAAACCCATAACCAGTTTTTCGAAGCTCAACCCACACTTTGCGCAACTAAATTCATAAATAGGCATTATTACCACCACGCTAGAAATCTACTTAGATTTTATCAATTTTATAGTAACCCGCAAACCAGGAAGTAGGCATAACAAAGATTGTTATTAAAAATAACCAATATTGGGGAATTTGCTTTACCTAGTTTTGTTTCGATAAATGTAGGAGTACCTCTGGTTGCTATTGGTTGCTATATTTAACAACGAATCTTAGCTGCTAGATAGTATATGCAATGGAGGAAATCGGATGAACTGCTGGGAATTTAAAAAATGTGGAAGAGATAAAACTAATGATTGCCCTGCATATCCAAACCATGGCCATGAATGCTGGCGTGTTGCAGGAACAATGTGCGGGGGTGAAGTTCAAGGAACTTTTGCAAAAAAACTAGCCAGCTGCATGGAATGTGATTTCTACAAGATGATGAAAGGAATTGCTGTTGATAAGAAGGGGATAGCTGCTAACGGCTAGTCCTTTTTACCAACAGCAATCTCCTGGTTGCTTGCCAACATTCGGCTAGTTGGTAATCCACCACTTAGCTTACTGATATTCAGCCAAACACTAGGAACTGGCCGGGTTAGGAAAAACCTGACCCCGGCCCCTGTATTCTAAGGCAACTTTTAATCCCGCTGCCAACTAACCCTTACAAAATCTGCATCTTGCAGCCACTGAATACTAAGATTTCCATTAAAAGCCCTCTCGAATTCCCTTCCAATACGTTCTGCTAACGATTTATCGGTAGTTTCAACAACAATACCCTCTCCATTTTCCCTCATGTTGTAAACTCTGGCAGCAACATTGCGCTGAAGTTGCTTATCAGCAATGTTGTTAATCAGATTAACTGCCTCGTCATAGTGGCTTTTTAGGAAATCACCTCTGAGCGTTACAACACCATCTATCCTTCTCTTTTCAATCCTCTGATGACCAGGACAAAGTGTTGTCTCGGCCCGTTTAGTTCGCATGAGTCTCAAGTGTTCTGCTTCGTCGTAAAACCATTTGCGTCCGTCAAATACTGCCATGCATTTTGCACAAATCCTCACACTCATGCATTTACCTCCTATTAAAAGATGCCAACACTAACGCTTGGTATCTTTGAATTTCTTGGAAATTATTTGAAAGTTACTTAGCATTCCTGCCACTCCTGATAGATTTAAATCAATGCCTCCCCCCTTTACTTTAAGCTTTATGGGATTGTTTAACTTAATTAATAGGTATAACGATTTTTACCTCCTCGTTTTCTATACCATCGGCCGTAATCTTAACAAATGCGCTATATTTATTTGGGCAAGTTAGCTTATCTAGCGATTCTTTGGTAGGCCACTCTGCGGTATAGATAACACTTTTGCCTGGATCGATAACGAGAGTCTCAAGCATCTGCGTAAACATTTTGCCATCCGACCAACGCCATATTTTGTTACCCTTCGTATCTTCAATTCTTACATCAAACTTCTGGCCGGACTTGAAGAGAAGTTCACGCGGTTTTAAGCCCTTGTTCTCAACCAAAATTGTGAAAGGCACTACTTCCCCTAACTTTATATTTTCGCGTGGGATAGATACGGAGATTCTTAACTGATCAACCATCTTTTCGGCCTTTGCGCCCCCAACAACAATGCATGCCACCTTACTAATAGGATTTCGCTTATTCGGCATTTTCCCTGGGCCTTGGCTTGCACAACCAAAAACAGTACTGCTCACAGCGATTAAAACAAGTGCGATTGTTGCGACGACTATCCGCGGTGCGGACATATGTTGCTCCTTATGTGCTACTCGTTGTATACCCTTGGAACGCGCGCATTTATCATGCACAATATCTCATAATTTATTGTTCCTAGTATCTCTGCAAGTTCATCAACAGTTATTTCTTCATTTCCCTGCCGACCAATTAACACAACCTCGTCGTCGGCCTTTGCTTCTGAAGCAGGTCCCAAATCAACCATGAACTGGTCCATGCAGATATTTCCCACTGCGGGGCAACTACGACCTCCAACAAGAACCCGCGCTTTATTCGAAAGAAGCCTCGTGTACCCGTCACCGTAACCGGCTGGTACTGTCCCAATCTTAGTATCACATGATGCTTTATATGTTCTGCTATAACTCACACCTTCTCCGCATGCAATTTCTTTTACAAAAGATAACCTAGCTTTTAGAGAAAACGCTGGTTTTAAATTAGCTATTTCTTTCGTCGCTTCGCTTGGATGAAGACCATACATTGATATGCCTATTCTCACCATATCAAAATAAGAGTCTGGATAAAGATATACAGCCGCAGAATTTGCCGCATGCTTAACCGGCGGGCATATACCTTCTTTTTCTAATTCTTCAACAATTGCTTTAAACCTTCTTAGTTGATAATTTGTATAATCACTTTTTGGATTATCTGCCTCAGCAAAATGCGTGAAAATGCCTTCAAGCTCAATACCAGGCATTTTTCTCACATCGCGTATAAAAGAAGCAACCATTTCTGGAAAAAGACCGATGCGGTTCATGCCGGTATCTACCTTAACATGCGCCTTTATTGCTTTACCCCTCTTTACTGCTTCTTGGGATAGTGCAGCGGCCGATGTGATCGAGCAGATGGTAGCAGTTAAATCGTTTTCAAATAGTATTGGAACGGCCGCTTGCGTTGACTCGGCCAAGACATGTATTGGCTGGGTAATTCCTGCCTTGCGCAAGTTAGCACCCTCTTCAGGTATAGCAACACCCAAAACTGAAGCCCCAGCTTCGCAGGCAGCTTTAGCAACACGGTCAGCACCATGGCCATAGGCATTGGCTTTAACTACGGCCATTATGGCCACTTGCTTGCCGACAACTCTCATTGCTTCTCTTACGTTATGCTTTATCGCCGATAAATCTACTTCGGCCCATAAAGGCCTGGTTACCATTTCTATTTTGACCCTATTTCCTGCTTATTGCCTTTACAAGATCGCTCTTTGTTACTATTCCAATCACTTCGCCATGTGAAACAACTGGTAGTCGACCTATATCATACTCAACCATAAATGTCGCCATGTCCTCCAACGTTGTATCTTCGTTTACCGTTATGACATCGGTGGTCATTACATCGCCTACTTTAGCCCCAATAGCCTTTTTAAATTCTTCTTCGAAATGACGTAAGCTACCCGGCAAATATATATATCCATCAAGAAGTTGAATGTAGGTTGGAAAATGAAGACGAATGTCCTGTGCTATAAGGTCGCTCTCGGTTATAATTCCAATCAAATTGCCATCATCATCTACAACCGGAGCTCCACCAATATTATTCTCGGATAATATTTCTGCAGCCTGCTTTACCGGTGTATCCTTCTTAAGGGTGATTGGATTCTTTGTCATTATTTCTTTTGCTGTTAGTTTTAATTCAGCCATTGTCTCGACGCTCATTCCTCGAACTTAGTTGTGATTGCCACAATCGCCTTGCTCGTTCGCTATTACAGTTCTTTTCCCTTTTCTCTTTTCCCTTTTCCCGTCTCCGGTCCCCCGTCTATTCCACCATGCCTATTGGCTATTGGCTGCTTTTTCAGCGGCGGTCGGCGGTCTGTGGTCGGCGATCGTTTCCCATTTTACATTATCCACGAAATTGCTTCCGGCAAATAGTCAATGACATCGGATGCCATCAGGCAATATTCCGTGATGTCTTCAACCGCAATGTCTGCTGATAAGCCATGCATGTAAACGGCTACTGATGCCGCATCATAAGCATTTAAGCCCTGTGCCATAAGCGATGCCACAAAGCCCGTCAGTACATCCCCAGTCCCCGCTGTGGCAAGACCAGGATTACCTGTTGTGTTAATAGTAGATTCAGTTGCTTTGCTAATTATCGTTCTTGGACCTTTTAGAACAGCAATAACACCAAGTTCTTCAGCCGCCCGTTTTGCAAATCCAATTGGATCATCCAAAATAACATTTGTTGATACGTTAAACAGGCGAGCCATCTCTCCAGGATGAGGCGTTATGACAGTTTCAGCTTTTCGCTTTGTTAAAACATCTGTCTTGCCCGCAACTGCGATGAGAGCCGAGGCATCAACAACAAGCGGTTTTTCTATATTCTCGACTAGTCTTCGCACAAGCTCAACTGTTTCGTCTTCAAGACCAAGTCCAGGTCCAATTGCTGTGACATCATATCTGCTTGATAATTCAAGCAGATTTTCGTAAGCACTCATAGCAAGAGTTCCAGCGTTAGTTTCAACCTGAGGCCAAGCAATCGCTTCGACTAATGCCCCATTTAAAATCGGCGCAATACTTTGCGGCGGCGCAAACGCTACAAGACCAGCACCTATTTTATAAGCACCACGAGCTACAAGAACAGCTGCTCCTGGCATTCCCCTTGAACCTGCAATTACTAGAACCTGACCAACCGATTTCTTATGAGCTTCTATTCTTCTTGCCGGAAACAGCTCATAAACATCTTCCCTTTGTAGTTGCCTGAAACTGCTAAATTCCCTAATCAAGCTGTCTGGTATGCCAATATCAGCAACATAGACTTCTCCGGTATATTCAGAGCCAGGTAAAAGAAGCATGCCAAGCTTCATGGCACTGAAAGTGACAGTTTGATTTGCCTTTACTGCAACATTATGCACTTTGCCAGTATCAGCCTCTAGGCCTGATGGCAAATCAACAGAGAGTATAGGTTTCTTGGAAGAGTTAAGAATGTCGATGACCTCGGACGCTATACCTCTTACAGCTCCTCTAAGACTAAATCCAAAGATAGCATCTATGATAAGGTCAGACTCATGCATCGATCTGTCAAGAAGGTCAAGATCGGGGTCTTTGATTAGTTTTACTTCAGGTGGCAAATTGTCAAACGCTTTTCTAGCTGCTGGAGGGAAGGCCTCCCTATCTGCTAGAGAAAAAACGGTAACTTTATAGCCTGCTTGACTAAGGAGACGTGCGGCAACAAAACCATCTCCACCATTGTTGCCTTTGCCGCAAACAATGAGAACATTTCCTGGCCCAGGCAACATCCTTCCGGCCTCATCTGCTACAGCTTGACCTGCCCTTTCCATTAGCAGTCCGACACTAAGACCAAACCGGGATTCAGCCTGTTCTTCTATTTTAAGCATTTCACTGCTTGTAACTACACGCAAGTAATTACTCCATTCCTACAGCTATTGCAGAGGCTATCGCTGATTCTCGACTAAAAGAAAGGCTAATAAATATATTGCAGATGCCCTTTTCTCTAGCTATATTAGCTGCATTACCGGTTAAGCTCAAATAAGGTTTTCCCCACTTATCCCGTCGAACTTCAAGATCTGTCCATTTTATACCTGTCATTCCTGAACCTAACGCTTTTACGGCAGCTTCTTTTGCAGCAAATCTAGCTGCGAAGTGCAAATATGGCCTATGCCTGCCAAAGCAGTAGTCTCTCTCAAGCTCAGTAAATACACGCTCTGCAAACCTTCTTCGGCGGTTCATTGCTTGTTCTATACGGCTTACTTCCACTATGTCGATTCCGATTCCCTTTATCATGGTGCCTCTTTTGCAGCGCTGGTCGAATCTGCTTTCAAACTTATCTTAAGTCTATTCTATAAAAGGTAAACCAATCTGTCAGCGACAAAAGAGAAACTAATTTAAATTTACTGTGGTTTCCGGTCTCCTATCTTTTAGCGGCGGTCGGCGGTCTGTGGTCTGCGGTCATTCCTTACAGCCAACATTTATCAAGAGGTTTGCAAGTTGATACCTTAAAAACAAGACCATAGACATAGGGACTTGGGCTAAATCTTTTTTCAAGCCCGTAGCCCCAGTTTTTGAAAAATTTTATCACTTCTTCTTCAGGAATACGCTCCTCTAGGGGAGGCCCCATTTCACCTTTAACCTGGTTCCAATCAATCACGATTATCCTGTGGATGGGCTTCGATACACGCCGGATTTCCAACAAGAACTTGGTGGGATCATCAAGCTCATGAAAAACAGCTATCATGTAAGAAGCATCCACCAATCCGTCTGGTATCGGGAAGCTGTTTTCTTCTGATTTTATAACCTTTAAATTACTAAGACCTGTTGACCTCTCATTTAATATTGCAATCATCTCTGGGTTGATATCTATCGCGTAGACAGTCCCGCGTTCACCGATGTGTTTTGCAAGAGGTATACTCAAATAACCCGTTCCAGCACCTAAATCAGCAACTACTATTCCATCAACTTTTTCACCTAATACATCTATGATCGGTTTAATAGGGAAAATTTCCTGTCTTCTTGGATTGTCCAGCCTTGCAGCATCACCGCTAAATTTATGTCCGCTCATCTGTCCTCCTTAAACCTGAAAGAAATTCTTTGGCTTCAGGTTATTATACCATGCCAGGTATATCTACCAAATATTCGACCTGCTTGCTAATTAACTATTCGAACTCCTCAAACCAACCTAAGAACATAAGGTTAATCAAAGGGAAGCATGATTTCCAATCAATTGTAACCTTTACAACAATTTAACTGCCCAAAAACAGAACAATTGCCTTATTGAAGTCTGATTTTGTGGAGTAAAGAGATGATATTTGACTCACAAAAAGCTTGCACTGTCAATTAGAACTTTGCTATATTAAAGTAGCCCCATCCAGAGATGGCTTCCTCGGTATATGAACAAATCTGAAAAGAAGGAGTGAAAGATGGAGAATAACGCAATCTTAATTGCCTTAGGCTCAGGTGTGTTGGCAATATTGTTTGGTCTATACCTAATTGCCATTACGCTAAAGCAGCCACAAGGCAACCAAAAAATGCAGCAGATCGCAAAAGCGATCCAAGAAGGCGCTGCCGCCTATCTAAAAAGGCAGTACTCAACCATTTTTGTTGTACTAGTAATCCTATTTATTATTTTAGGCGTTGCCCTTAGCTGGGTAACTGCAATTGGCTTTCTTGTTGGCGCATTGGCCTCAGCCTCAGCCGGTTTCATTGGGATGAATGTGGCCGTTCGTGCCAATGTAAGAACAGCTGAAGCCGCTAGGGGAGGTCTTAAAAAGGCTCTAGGCCTTGCCTTTAAGGGAGGTGCCGTTACAGGCATTTTAGTAGTAGGCCTTGGTATTCTGGTTGTGACAATTTTCTGGCTGGCGACAAAGGATGTAAATGCTCTTGTAGGACTTGGTTTTGGTGGAAGCCTTATCTCTGTCTTTGCCCGAATTGGCGGCGGTATATTTACCAAAGCTGCAGACGTAGGTGCCGACCTTGTCGGTAAAGTCGAGGCCGGAATTCCTGAAGATGATCCGAGGAATCCAGCAGTTATCGCGGATAACGTAGGGGACAATGTTGGTGACGATGCCGGTATGGCAGCTGACCTGTTTGAGACCTACGTCGTAACTGCAATTGCAGCTATGCTACTAGGCCATCTATACTTCCCAGATTTTGCAACTGCAGTCGTTTATCCGCTTGCATTAGCAGGTGTTTCAATTATTGCCTCAATAATTGGCGTTTACTTTGTCAGGCTTGGAAGGCGCAACAATATCATGGGCGCACTTTATAAAGGCCTTGCAGCGGCTGCAATTCTAGCCACAATTGCCTTCTATCCAGTAACACAGGCATTTATGGATGGAAATGGCAAATATACAGCTGGCGAGCTCTTTGGAACCGCCTTAATCGGTATCATTGTTACGGCAGCAATGGTGATCATTACAGATTATTACACTTCAAAAAAATACTCACCTGTTAGAGTCATTGCTAAAGCTAGCGAAACAGGACATGCAACAAATATTATTCAGGGTCTAGCGGTCGGTATGCAATCAACAGCTTTGCCAGTAATTGTTATTGCTGCAGGTATCTTAATTTCTTATGGTCTTGCAGGAGTTTACGGCATAGCAATTGCGGCGCTTTCAATGCTTAGTATGACTGGCATTGTTGTAGCTATTGATGCTTTCGGCCCGGTTACAGACAATGCAGGCGGTATCGCCGAGATGGCAGATCTTGAGGACAGCGTAAGAGATGTCACCGATGCTCTAGATGCTGTTGGCAATACGACAAAGGCTGTCACTAAAGGTTATGCTATCGGCTCAGCAGGTCTTGCGGCTATAGTCCTTTTCTCAGCA
>JASEIR010000070.1 GCA_030017355.1 Actinomycetota bacterium | reverse complement strand
CAAGCTTTATCCGATCGCCATTCAAAGGAGAATTGGCTTTCTTTTGGATGTTTCAGGCATTGATTCTAGCAGGATTTATGAGCATACCAAAGATACTCCTGGATTTGCAAAGCTTACCAAAAACTCGAATATTTTTAACGCTAAATGGAGGCTCTACTATGAAGATCGATTTGATTAGTAGAGCCCAGCTCTCTATTGCAAACAAAAATAACCTTCGCTATCCGCTAGCCATTGCCGAAAAGGATTATCTTCTGGCTGTTGTTTTGCAGATTATCTACAGCTCGCCACTTAAAAATACGCTTATCTTTAAAGGCGGGACAGCAATCCATCATCTCTACCTTAATCAGCTTCGGTTTTCGGAAGACCTTGACTTTGCAACAGCCGAAGCTTTAACCATTGATGACATAAGAGAGGCGTTTGATCCTTATGATTTTCTAGAGATCGTAAAATTCTATCCTTCAGATTTTGCCTTAAAAATTGAGCGCTTAAAATTTGCTGGTCCCCTGGAGCAGCCAAATTCGATTAAGATTGACATCGATCTGACGCAAAGACTCGTTTTGCCAGCCATAAAGGCAGAGTACCAAAATATCTACGGGGTGCCGGTTACAGTTAGGGCAATGGATTTAAGAGAAATTTGTGCTGAGAAGGTGCGGGCCGTAAACGAGCGGGCGAGATACCGGGACTTTTATGACTTGGCCCTATCCATGAAAGAGCACGAGCTTGATCCTAAAGAGATTATTGAAATCTTAAAGCAGAAAGAGCTAAGGAAGCCCCTAAGTAAAAACTCAATTATGGAAAATCTAGAAATAACCGAGGAGGCAAGACGTTCCGGCGCTGAAAATCTTTATTACAGGGAAGAACTTGCCCTGGATGAGATAATGAAGGTGCTGGATGGTTTCTTTAATTGCATTTAGGTAAGACACGCTTAGAAACTACCGGCATTGTGCTTGGGGAAAAGGTTTTAGAACATGCAAATATCTATCAACGACTTGGAAAGTTTAATAGATCCAACAATCCTCCAAAGAGGTAAGGATTATTTTAAGCGCGGTCTGGTGGCAGAGTTGGAAGAGGTTGAAGAAGATAGATGGTCGGCGTTGGTTGAGGGCACACAAACCTATGAGGTTAGAGTTAAGCTAGAAGGCGACAGGATAGCGGAATCTTTATGCGATTGTCCTTACGATTTTGGCCCTGTTTGCAAACATGAGGTGGCTGTGTACTTGGCTATTGGCCACATGCTTGCAGGCAATGATTTACCGGAGAAAAAGAAAAAGCGCAGCAAAACTAAGCCTAAGCGGAAAACAATTGCCGATAAGATAAGCGACATTGTGGCAAAACTGACCGAAGAAGAAATGCGGGAGATTGTTCTGGAATATGCTTTAAATGATCGGGAGTTCAGAAACACGCTTCTTGCTCAAGATTTGCTCAAACGAGATGAAGCCGGTAAGAATAAAAAGGAAGATTACAAACGAATTATGAGAGATTCCTTGCGCTCAAGTATGGACCGCCACGGCTTTATAGGTTATTGGAGCAGCAGCCGAGCCGTTAGAGGAATTGAAGATTTGGTTTACGAAGCTAACAAGATGTTAATTGAGCAAAAACCGGAGAGCGCCGTTCCAATTTATCAGGCGGCCATTGAAGAAACAGTTCCGGCCCTGCAATATGCCGATGATTCCAGCGGCAATTTGGGTGGGGTTATTGAGTTATCGTTTGAAAAATTAAACGAGTGTGCCGAAGATATTGCAGACAAAAACGTTCGCAAAGACTTGTTTGAATACGCTCTTAAAGCTACTAAGGACAAAATTTATGATGGTTGGTCTGATTGGCAATGGGAGTGGCTAGGAATCGCTTCAAAATTAATCGGCAACCTTGAAGAAAAGAAAAAATTACTTCAGAAGATAGATGAATTGGCCACGGCTAGCCAGATAGAAGATTCATATTCCAGCAAATATGACCGGGAAAGGGCTGCCGAGCTAAAGTTAGAAATTCTTAAAAGATGGGACAAGGAAAAAGTCGCACAATTTATCGCCGATAATTTAGAACACACGCCGATTCGGCGCATCGCTCTTGAAGACGCTATCGCCCAAAAAGATTATAAGAAGGCTAAGGAGCTGGCCAAGGCGGGTATGGAGCTTGACACCAAACGCGGTTATCCAGGCTTGGTCCATGAGTGGCTAGATTTACTTTTAAGGATTGCCGAGCTCGAAAAAGATGTAGAAGCCATCAGAAAATACAGTAAAGAATTGTTCTTCAATGGCCATCACGAATTTAAATACTACGATAAGCTTAAAAGCACTTATTCAAAGGAAGAATGGCCGGATACAGCTGACGGGCTAATTAAGGAATTGATTGAGTCCAGAAATTGCAGTGCTTATACGATGGGTGAAATTTATATAAGGGAAGAGAAGTGGACGGAACTTTTAAGCTTAGTCAAAAACAACCCTTCCGAGCAAATGCTGGATTATTTTGGAAAATATCTAGAGGGTCTTTTCCCGGACGATCTAATCGAAGTACATGAACAGGTGATAAGAGAAATGCTTAAGAGGACATCCGGCCGTGCTATCTATCAAGATGCCTGCCGGAGACTTAGGCGAATGAAGAAAATGGGTGCCGGAGAAAAGGTTAAAAAGATGGCTGAAGAATTCAGGCGTACCTACAAAAACCGCCGAGCTCTTTTGGAAGAGTTGGAGGAGTTTTGAGTTGCCATTTCAATTTAAGAAGAAGCTGACAATAGGGGAAATATTATATGGATCAATTTATTAAAAACAGAGAAAAACTGATTGATGAGTGGGAAGCCGCCGCAGGCCGTATCAAAGCTGAATTTGGTATAGAAAAAGCAATTGGATATTTTGTCGGAGGAAAATTCTAAATTCTATAATCTTATAGAAGAAGTCAAGCGGTTACAAAGCAATAATAAGGATAACTCCGAAATCGTAAGCGACCTTGAAAGATTACCGCGCAAGTGTTCGCAAGCAATTATGGCAATATTCACGGAGCGGGAGATAAACAACTACTTCGAGTCAAACCCAAGACTTGGTGCGCTGGGACCCGTATTGACTGAAGATGGACATAGATTATTTGTGGAACAAGAGGTAGTGGAACATTCTATTGATACCGAAATCGAAGATGCCCTAATCATGGGGGAAATGAAGAAATACCTAAAAGTTAACCCATAGGTACGTGATGCAACTGCAAATTCCCCTGCTCCACGGTTAAATCGATAAACCTTGGCGGAGATGGGGCAAGCACTTCCTGCTTCCATTTCACGAAGAAGCTTTCACTCTTGCAAACCAGGCTGATATGGAAGGCCTTGAATTACTATTTAAAAGAGCAAGGACACACTTAGATGAAAGACAAGCCAAACGATTAGATAAAACCAAAATTTATATCTTTGCTAATAAGGATGGTCTTAAAAAAGAACTTTCCGAACGGGGTTTGGGCACCATAGAGGGCCAAATTGATAAAATACTTGCCAATCGCCCAAAGAAAAGAGGAATGAGCTGGAAGATTGATGGAGCACATAGGATGGCAAATATGCTCTGCATTCGGGAAAACGGTGAATTACTTAAAAGACTTGAAAATTGTCATGTATCGGCCAGTTCACCACCGACTGTTTCTCTTAACTCTATTTCACTACCAGAGGATCCTGGCAGTTGGATGCAAGCTCATCTACCAGCTCTTACCTGGCCGCATAGCAAACGCCCATGGGTTGATGTTTTACGAGAAGTTGCGGGGTTGAGGGCATTTGCTTAGAAAAGAAACAGGATGTGCCTACTAAATGTTGACAGTAACTATGCAAGGCTAGTCTTTGCTACGGTTGTTTTTATATGTTAGAATGGGCAAAACCGAATATGCTCCCGGGTGCCCCAAGCTTTGGGGATAATAGGGAAGCCGGTGCAAGTCCGGCGCGAGCCCGTCACTGTAACTGGAGAGCAAGCCGCAAAAACCACTGGCCGAAAGGCTGGGAAGGTGCGGTAAGCAATGATCCAGAAGCCAGGAGACCTGCCGGGGAGCGATGCAAAAGACCACCTTCGAGGATAGAGGTGATAGCGATGAGAATCGATTAATTTACCTCAGCGGTGGCTGGGGTTTTTTGTTTATTACAAAATAATTTAGTGGAGAGGATGAGCAATTGGTGAAAAATAAAAGGCTTATAGGCGTTATTGCGCCGCTATTATTACTGTTTCTAATATTTACAGTTGGTTGCTCTGCGGGAAATGTAAATAAGGCCCAAGAAAAACCGGCACAGGTGGAAAAAAAGCAAGCGTCATTTCCGGTAACCGTGACCGACGATATGGGCCATAAAGTCACGCTAGAAAAGGAGCCCGAACGTCTTATCTCGCTTGCGCCATCGAACACCGAGATACTTTATGCGCTTGGATGCCAGGACAGGCTGGTTGGTGTAACCAGTTATTGTGACTATCCAAAGGACGCAAAGAAGAAAGAAAAAGTAGGGACATTTGCAAGTCCCAACTTGGAGAAAATCCTGTCGCTTAAACCCGATGTTGTCTTTTTAACCGATGGCGTCCAGGCGCCGGTGATCAAACGGCTTGAGGAAGCAAAAATAACCACCTTTGTCGTCTCGCCAAAGACAGTCAACGGCATGATCGATGATCTGACAAGAATCGGTAAGGTGGTGGGTAGCGAAAATAGGGCAAAGAGCGTTTCAGATAACCTGAAGAAAAGACTTGCAAAGGTTGAGAGCACGCTGTCTCACGTAAAGAAAAAGAAGACCGCATTTTACGAGCTCTACCACGAACCGCTTATGACGGTAGGCGCGAAGTCCCCGATTAACGATATATTGAATAAGGCCGGTGTTATCAATATCGCCGGCGATATCCAGAGTGCCTATCCCCAATACAGCCTGGAAACGCTGGTCCAAAAGAACCCTGATGTTTATCTTGCGTCAACGGGCAGTATGCAATCGCCGGGTGATATATTAAAGCGCAGTGGATGGGCGGGCCTGTCGGCAGTTAAAAATAATCGGGTTTATGTTTTTGACGAGAATATTATCAACAGACCGGGGCCGAGGATGATCGATGCGGTTGAGAAAATAGCTGCCGCAGTGTATCCCGACCTATTTACGAAGAAATAAAATGGCCTCCGCATTGAAGCTTAAGAATGGGGTTGTCCTCCCCCTTCTTGGATTGATGTTAATAGTGACAATTATTATTGCAAGCTCGGTTGGAGCGGTTTCGATCCCGCTTGCAACAATTTTGGGTAGTGCTTGGTCAAAAACGGTTGGCTTTACCGGTAGCCATGTTGTAGGTACGGGAACAAAAGACTTTATTATCTGGCAGATCAGGCTGCCGCGCGTGGTCTTAAGTATGCTGGTTGGTGCATCGCTTGCCGTAGCTGGCGTAGTCACCCAAGGTCTGTTTAAAAACCCAATGGCTGATCCCTATATTGTAGGTGTATCATTCGGCGGCGGGCTGGGGGCAACAGTCGCGCTTCTTTACGGGGCCGCGCTGGGCTTTGGCGAATTCTTGGTTCCTGTGGCCGCATTACTCGGAGCACTCGGTGCGACCTTTCTTGTCTATAACCTGGCCCGTACCGGCGGCAGAGTGCCTGTTTCAACCTTAATTTTATCCGGTATTGCCGTTGGCTCGTTTTTCTCGGCGATTATCTCGCTTTTGATGACTGTGCATGGCGAGGATTTGCAGAGTGTGGTGTTTTGGCTTATGGGAGGTATGGCGGCACGTAGCTGGCGGCATGTTGGTATGGTAATTCCCTTTATTGCTGTGGGGTTTGCGTTGGCAATGGCTTTTTCAAGAGAGCTTAACGTTATGGTAATGGGCGATGAGCGGGCATATCAACTAGGTGTTGATATTGAAAGGGCAAAAAAAGTTTTAATCGTCGCGGTATCTCTGCTTGCAGGTGCGGCTGTTTCGGTAAGCGGCTTGATCGGCTTTGTCGGCTTAATCATCCCGCATGTTGTAAGGTTGGTGATCGGACCAGACCACAGGATTTTACTTCCATGCTCGGCGCTGGTTGGAGCGATTTTTCTCATATTTACTGATACGTTAGCCCGTACTATCCTTGCGCCGGCTGAGATACCTGTCGGAATTATAACAGCACTGTTTGGAACACCATTTTTTATGTATTTGTTAAGAACTAAGAGGAATAGTTTGGCGTAGGAGTATTGTGGTGAAGCCAATACTTGAGGTTAAGGATTTAAGCATTGAATATGGGAACCGGTCTGTCGTTTCGCAGATGGAATTGTCGCTTAAAAATGGCAATTTTTTAGCCATTGTTGGGCCCAACGGAAGTGGGAAGACGACTCTTCTTAGGGCGATCAGCAAGGTATTAAAGCCAAAAACCGGCGTGATTTACGTGGACGGCAGCGATATAGCCCCGCTAAGCCGCAGAAGTCTTGCCCGAAAGGTTGCTGTAGTACCCCAGGAAAGTTTGACGGCGTTCTCTTTTACGGCACTGCAGGTTGTGATGATGGGAAGAACACCCCATCTTTCACGTTGGCAAACAGAGGGCGCGCTCGACTACGATATTGCCAAAGATGCCATGCAAATGGCTAACTGCTGGCACTTAAGGGATCGACCAATTAATGAATTGAGCGGCGGGGAGAAGCAGCGCGTTATTATTGCGCAGGCGCTGGCCCAAGAGCCGAAGCTTATTTTGCTGGATGAGCCGACCCTCCATTTAGATATCGGGCAGCAATTTGAAATAATGGAGCTACTTAAACGGTTGAGTGCTGATGGCTTGAGCATTTTGGCAGTGCTGCACGATCTAAATATTGCCGCTTACTATGCAGATCATCTGATGCTCGTTAAGGAAGGCCGCATTGAGGCGGTGGGTTCACCTCAAGAAATCGTAACGGAAAACAATATCCGCAGGGTATTTGGAATAACCGTTGAGGTAAAAAAGCATTCTTTAACTGGAAAGCCCTATATAGTGTTTGTAGTTTAATGTCCCTTTCGGGGAATGAGAGAAAATCCCTCGCCTTTAGGCGAAGACTTTGAGTTAAGCTTGCGGCACGACAGCACTATAGAAGATCAAGCCATACAGTATATGACATAAAGTATCACCTGGTTTGGATTGACTCAAGTACCGCAAGCCAGCTTTAAAAGGCGAAATAGCTATCAGGCTACGCGATACCTAACGAGAGATATGTAAAGCCAATGAGGTTGAGATGACTCAAAGGCTCATGTGTCGAAGGAGCACGTGCATATATTCGTATCGGTTCCGCCACATATCTAGGCTCAAGTGAGTGACTCAAAGTCTGTTAAAGGAAAAACATCTTTACAAGATGCTTGATGCAAGCTTAAGACACTAAACAGACAGTTTTGGGGCAGACAGAACCGCCCCGGGTATAATGGAGACAACTAAGCTACCATAAGGAGAGTTATGCCAACGCCAAATAAATACCCAAAAGAGTTTAGAGAAAAAGCAGTAAGAATGGTCGCCGAGATGGATTCCCCGGATGCGATTAAACGCGTTAGCGAGAAACTTGGCGTAAACCGGGAGACAGTTAGATACTGGGTCAAAAACACCCCGGTAAGCAAAGGCGGCAAAAAAGGACTTTCAGAAGAAGAAATTAATGAGCTTAAAGCTTTAAGAAAAGAAGTCGCAGAGCTACGACGGGCTAACGAGATATTAAAGTCGGCTTCGGCTTTTTTCGCGAGAGAGCTCGACCGTCCCCGGACGAGATGACCCGCTATATCGATACAGAGAGAGGTCGCTTCGGGGTCGAGCCCATATGTCGGGTCATGGACTTTGCGCCCTCAACATACTATGCCAGGCTAAAACGAGCCCCTTCAAATAGAGAACTGCGAGATAATTGGCTAACAGTTGAGATTAAACGAGTCTTTGAAGATAACTTTAGCGTTTATGGTGCTCGCAAAGTATGGCACAAGCTTAACCGTGAAGGGATAACCGTTGCCAGGTGCACCGTAGAGCGCCTGATGCGCATTCACGGTCTTGAGGGTGCAAGACGCGGCAAGAAATACAAGACAACAATACCGGATAATACGGCTACTCGTCCATCGGATCTGGTTGATCGCAACTTCACGGCATCCAGGCCAAATAAGCTTTGGATAGCAGATTTGACATATGTTCGCACGTATTCGGCTCGCTGTTATGTGGCTTTTGTTATCGATGTATATAGCCGCTTTATAGTTGGCTGGTCGCTTGCAACACACTTAAAAACAGAACTAGCTCGATGCTCTTGAGATGGCCATATGGCGTCGTAATGCTAAGCTCGATGGCCTGGTGCATCACTCGGATAGAGATTCACAATACACCTCGATCCGCTATTCTGAGCGCCTGGACGATGCCGGTATCGCTCCTAGCGTCGGTTCTGTCGGTGATTCCTATGACAATGCTATGGCGGAAACGACTATCGGGCTATATAAGACCGAGCTTATCTATAGAAAAGGACCATGGCGTACACCTGAGCAAGTTGAGCTCGCAACACTAGAGTGGATAGATTGGTGGAACAACAGTCGGCTTCATGAAGCGATCGATTATGTCCCGCCAGCCGAAAAGGAGGCGATGTATTATAGTGAAAACATGTCTGAAAAAAGTAAAAATCTGTCTGAAAAAACATTGGAAACTGTAGGTTCAAAGTCTCTATGAAACCCGGGGCTTTTCACTTCCTGCTTCCATTTCACGAAGAAGCTTTCACTCTTGCAAACCAAGCTAATATGGAAGGCCTTGAATTACTATTTAAAAGAGCAAGGACACACTTAGATGAAAGATAAGCCAAACGATTAGATAAAACCAAAATTTATATCTTTGCTAATAAGGATGGTCTTAAAAAAGAACTTTCCGAACGGGGTTTGGGCACCATAGAGGGCCAAATTGATAAAATACTTGCCAATCGCCCAAAGAAAAGAGGAATGAGCTGGAAGATTGATGGAGCACATAGGATGGCAAATATGCTCTGCATTCGGGAAAACGGTGAATTACTTAAAAGACTTGAAAATTGTCATGTATCGGCCAGTTCACCACCGACTGTTTCTCTTAACTCTATTTCACTACCAGAGGATCCTGGCAGTTGGATGCAAGCTCATCTACCAGCTCTTACCTGGCCGCATAGCAAACGCCCATGGGTTGATGTTTTACGAGAAGTTGCGGGGTTGAGGGCACTTGCATAAGCTAAAATGATTTTGCCTACTAAATGTTGACAGTAACCTTGGAGTATCTCGCGTACTCTAGCTTTAGATTATATGGTACAATATTAGTTAAGTTAACGCTAATTAAAATATGTGCAGGTGGGCTATGGAAATTGCTCCGAGAATCAGTGTTGATAAAGAGGTAAAGTTTGGTAAGCCTGTCATTACAGGCACCAGAGTTCCCATTGACCTCGTTCTTGGTAAATTAGCAAGTGGCATGTCTTATGAAGAGGTCATGGCAGAGTACGAAATTACACGCGAGGATATTTTGGCGGTTCTTTCTTATGCAGCAAAGACATTATCGGAAGAGGAAATCAGAGCAGTAGGTTAAAATGCCGAAATTTGTAATAGATGAGGATATGCCTCGCTCAACCGGAAGGCTTCTGAAAAATAATGGCTATGATATCAAAGATATCCGGGACTTTGGGCTCCGTGGCGCAAAAGATAAAGAAATTTTCCAATTTGCCATAGGCGAACAAGCTGCCCTGATTACCTCTGATATGGGATTTGGCAATATCCTTCATTTTCCATTAGGAAGCCACTTCGGCATCGTTTTAGTCCATTTCCCCAATGAAATAAGCAATGATGATATTAACCGTGAACTCTTAGAAAGACTTAGCGAATTATCAGAAGAGAATATACATGGTCACTTAATTATTATAGAACCCGGCAAACTAAGAATAAAAAGGAAATAATAAGCCAGGGTATTCCTTGCCTCATTAAGAAGCTCTATCATTCTTTTACCAAGCATGCCATAATCATACTAGAATTAAAAAGGGAAGCCGTAAGTTTATAAAGTAAAATACCCCTCTCAATAGTTTATCGTTGAAACTGTAAATGCCAGTTTTCATAAGCGTTCTAATTGAAGACCACTTTGAACGGGAAAATTGCAGGTTATCTAAAAGAAAGGGACGGCATTCCTCTTCTGGTATTGGGCGGGCATTCGGAAATTAAAGGCGTGCTAATCCAATTTGTATAGTTTCACAATCGCACACTTTTATACAAATTGATTCCTATCATACCTGGTAGATAAGTTGGCTGGTGCCTGGCACTCGATCCTATAAAGCAGTTCATATCAATCCTCTTTTTTTGACAGTTTGATTATTTCATTAGGCAGTATTGCTTCGATCTCTTTGAAGTATCGGTTTGCAAACTCAATTACGTCATGAGCTTCTTTTTCGGAAATAATCCCCCGTTGGCGGTAAATGGTAGCGTTTCTTTTTCTTCTCATGCGCTGCAGCCTCTTTATCATCGGCTGCCTTTCTTTTGATAATGTCTCTTCAAGGAACCTAAATGTATTAGCGTGCTTTGCCTCGCCTCGAGGTCGG
>JASEIR010000006.1:4274-31121 GCA_030017355.1 Actinomycetota bacterium | reverse complement strand
CAGCGCTATAAAGAAGGCTAAAAATTGAGGCAGAAAAGAGTGCGCCATTTAGTTTAAAAAGAAAAGCTGATAGAAGCAGAGAGCTAAAACTGTACAAGAAAAACGGGCTTTCCCAACCACCGGTAAATTAAGGGGCAGATCCAAAGATCTGCCCCTTAAACCTAAAGCCAGCAAAGACTTCGAACAAGCTAAACCAAAGCTGGCGTCTGCACGTTAAAGACTATATCCCCATCGGCCACATCTGCCACAACGCTATCGCCCTCTTTTATCTTGCCTTCAAGGATTTTTAACGCCAGACTATCCTGAAGCTTCCTCTGGATGACTCTCTTAAGAGGACGGGCGCCAAATGCAGGATCAAAGCCCTCTTCTGCCAAAAGCTCCTTTGCTTTGTCTGTAAGATCAAGTGTTATGCCATGGTCTGCAACACGCTTCTTTAAATGACCAACCTGAATATCGACAATCTTTTTAATATCATCCATAGAGAGCCGGTTAAATATGACTATCTCATCTACTCTGTTTAAGAACTCTGGTCTAAAGTGAGCTTTCATTACCTCATCAATTTTTGCCTTTAGCTCTTCTTTCTTAGTTATCTCTTGGATGTACTGGCTCCCAATGTTAGATGTCATAATGACTATGGTGTTTTTAAAATCGACGGTTCTACCTTTACCATCTGTTAGTCTTCCATCATCTAGTATCTGCAAAAGCACGTTGAAAACATCTCCATGCGCTTTTTCAATTTCATCGAGAAGAACAACAGCATATGGGCGCCTTCTAACTGCTTCAGTAAGCTGACCACCCTCCTCATAGCCAACGTAGCCTGGGGGTGCGCCAATTAGCCTTGATACGGTGTGCTTCTCCATATATTCGGACATATCAATTCGAATCATCGCCCGCTCGTCGTCAAAGAGAAACTCGGCTAGTGCTCTTGCAAGTTCGGTCTTTCCAACGCCAGTTGGGCCAAGGAATATAAACGAGCCAAGTGGGCGGTTTGGATCTTGAAGGCCGGCCCTTGCTCTTCTTATTGCATTGGACACTGCAGACACTGCCTCATTTTGGCCAATAACCCTTAGGTGTAGCCTATCCTCCATTGTGATAAGCTTTTCAACTTCACCTTCCATGAGCTTGGATACAGGAACACCCGTCCATTTGGAGACAACCTCTGCAATATCTTCCTCATCGACCTCTTCTTTCAGCATTTTCTGATCTTTTTGCAGCTCAAGAAGGCGGTTGTTCTTTTTATCAAGCTCCTTTTCAAAAGCTAAGATATCACCATAGCGAAGCTTTGCTGCTAGAGCCAAGTCTCCGGAGCGCTCAGCGTTTGCTGCATCCATCTTAGCTTGCTCTATCTTTTCTTTTAGCGCCCTTATCTCCTGAATTGCATTTTTCTCATTTTCCCAGTGGGTTCTCATCTGAAAGCTTTTTTCTTTAAGCTCAGCAAGCTCTTTTTCAATATTTGCAAGTCGCTCGAGAGCAGCTTTGCTCTTATCGTTTTTGAAAGCTTGCCTTTCTATCTCTAGCTGCTTAATCCTTCGCTCAACTTCGTCAATCTCTGTTGGAAGACTATCTATTTCTATGCGCAGCCGAGATGCCGCTTCATCAACAAGATCAATTGCCTTATCCGGCAAGAATCTATCAGTTATATAGCGGTTTGACATCATCGCTGCCGCAATTAAAGCTGAATCGGTTATGCGCACACCATGGTGGATTTCATAGCGCTCTTTAAGACCTCTTAAAATAGCCACTGTATCTTCAACAGACGGCTCACCCACAAGGATTGGCTGGAAGCGCCTCTCAAGCGCAGCATCCTTTTCAATGTATTTACGATACTCGTCAACAGTCGTGGCACCAATTGCCCTTAGCTCACCTCTGGCAAGTGCAGGCTTTAGCAGGTTTGCCGCATCTACAGCGCCCTCCGCTGCACCGGCACCAACCAATGTATGAAGCTCATCTATAAAGAGGATTATCTCCCCTTCAGCATTAATGACTTCTTTTAGCACAGCTTTTAAGCGATCTTCAAACTCGCCGCGATATTTTGCGCCCGCGATTAAAGCTCCTATATCAAGAGCGACAACTCTTTTATTTTTAAGGCCCTCAGGCACATCACCGCTAACGATTCTTTGTGCAAGCCCTTCAGCAATTGCTGTTTTGCCAACTCCAGGATCACCAATCAAAACCGGGTTATTTTTGGTGCGTCTTGAGAGCACCTGTATTACCCGGCGTATTTCATCATCGCGACCAATAACCGGGTCGAGTTTGCCAATGCGAGCAAGCCTTGTTAAATCCCGGCTATATTTTTCAAGTGCCTGGTACTTTTCCTCAGGATTCTGATCAGTTACTCGCTGGCTGCCTCGGACATCAACCAATATTTTAAGTACGGCATCTTTTGTGACCCCTGCGGATCTCATAATCTTGGCAGCTGTGCTATCGCCAGAAATTAAAGCTATCAGTAGATGCTCGGTACTTACATACTCGTCTTTAAGCTTTTCAGCCTCAGCAAATGCACCGTCAAGTAGCTTCTTTAACTCAGGAGCTACATATGACGCGGCCATCGCCCCCGAAACCTTGGGCCTTCTATCTAGTTCAGCTTTAACCTGGCTCTTAATCAAGGCCTGATTAACGCCTAGTTTTTGAAGTATTGGGCTTACGATGCCATCCTGCTGATCTAATAGCGCTGCAAGCAGGTGCTCGGGTTCAACCTGCTGGTGTCCCATCTCTTCAGCCAATCTTTGGGCTTCCCCCAGAGCTTCCTGCGATTTTATAGTAAACTTATCCATTCTCATCTTTATCACCTTCTCGGAACTCCGACCGCCGACCACCGCTAGGAAATATTTCCTATAGTTGCCCCATCAATAGGGCTTCCTTTAGCTTAATAAATTGAGCAACTACCCAAGGACTGAGATTGCCACGGAATCCCTGCGGGATTCCTCGCAATGACAATTCTTTTTAATCCTAACCCTGGCCCCTGATTTAACAGCCTGGCCTTCTGGTTTTCCGCAAAACAATCTGCCCGCGAGACATAGGTACAAGTGCGCTCTGCTTAACCTTCTCGAGCTCTTGACTTAAGCTCTCCTGAAGGCATGCCACTTTTTTATTGAGCTCATCGATAAGGCATTGCAGCTGTTCAATTTCGTCCTGAAGCTCAAAAATTCTAGTAACTCCAGCAAGATTTATGCCTAACTCCTGGGTCAGCACCTGAATCAGTTTTAAGCGATCAACATCTCGCTGGGAATAAAGCCTTGTGCTCCCTTGCGTGCGCTGCGGATTTATAAGCTTTTTTCGCTCATAAATCCTAAGAGTTTGTGGGTGCATCCCAGCAAGCTTTGCTGCAACGCTTATCATGTAAACCGGCTCATCATACACTTCTTTTCACTCCAAATATCCTGATTTACAGGTTTATAAATGAATGCCCGCCGCAGCATATAGCTGCTATCGCACCCCCGCTTTAAATATCTGCCGCGGGTTATCTTTCCTGCTATTAGCAAACCTAATCAGTAGCTCCTTTTCATTAGCAGTAAGGTTTTTAGGCACGTCAATTCGAACTGTAACTAGCATATCGCCCCTCCCGCTGCCTTTAAGTTTAGGAGCCCCCTTATCCCGAAGCCTAAAAGTTTGGCCATCTTGTGTTCCAGCTGGTATTTTCAGCGAGACATTGCCATCCACAGTTGGAATCTCGATGTTTGCTCCCAGGGAGGCCTCAACAAACGTGATAGGGACATCAAGCAAAACATCGCTTCCCTTACGCTTAAAGTAGGGGTGTGGAGCTACTTTTGCTATGATATAGAGATCCCCTGGAGGGCCACCGTTTTGGCCAGCTTGACCTCTGCCCTTGAATTTAAGCTTGCTACCGTCGGCAACACCGGCCGGAATTTTTATAGTTTCAGTCTTAGGTCTAATTAGCCGGCCACTGCTATGACACACGGGGCATGGCTTTTCAACTACGCTTCCTTGGCCTCTACAGCTCGGGCAAGGCTTGGTGATGCTGAAAAACCCTTGATTGTCAGCAATCAGACCGCTTCCACCGCATGTCGGGCAGACCTTACGGCCTGACCCAGGAGCAGCCCCAGAACCACCGCATGTCGGGCAAGCTTCTTCTTTATTTACCGTAAACTGAACGGTCTTGCCCTTAAGAGCCTCGTCAAAAGATAAATGCACGTTGTAGGCGATGTCATCGCCTCTTACGTGTTTGCTTGTTCTCCTAGTGCCAGTACCAAACAAATCAAATAAATCGCTAATATTATCAAAGGAAAAGTCGGCTGAGGACCTAGTGAAGTTTTGCCAGCCAGCAGCGCCAGGGCCAAAGCTTCCGTAAAAGCTTCCCATCTCATCGTACTGCTTGCGCTTCTTAGGGTCTTTTAGAACCTCATACGCCTCGCTTATCTCTTTAAACTTTTCCTCTGTTTCTTTATCATTCTTATTTGCATCGGGGTGGTATTTTCGTGCAAGCTTCCGGTAGGCATCCTTTATTTCTTTTTGGGATGCATTTTTACTCACCCCAAGAATTGAGTAATAATCCTTATATGTTCTACTGGCACTCATACATATCACCAGAATTAGCTACTAAGATTCGGGTCTAGATTGTAGGTTAGTCCCTAGACTCTCCTATTTTGCAACCTTTACCATTGCAGGTCTGAGAAGCCGCCCTTTTAAGCTATAGCCTTTCTGCAAGACCTCGACAACGGTATTGGTTTCCTTCCCATCGCTTTCAATCTGCATAACCGCCTCGTGTTTAAGCGGGTCAAACATCTCCCCTGCCGGATCGATTACCTCTACGCATTCCTTTTCAAGAATTCCTTTTAATTGCGAGTAGATTAGCTCTACGCCTTCGCGTAGCTTTCCACCCTCCTTATTATCTTTAGCGGCATCCAAAGCGCGCTCGAGATTATCAATCACTGGCAGAAGCTCAAGTATCACCGTCTGAGCAGCATATTCAATAATTTGGGATTGCTCTCTTATCATCCTTTTGCGGAAATTCTCCATTTCAGCCTGGACTCTTTTTAGCGTATCCAGATATTCCGCCGATTCAGCTTCCTTCTTCAAAAGCAGCTCTTTTAGCTGCTCAGCACTTAACTCCTCAGCACTGCCTTGAGCTTCCTGCTCTCTGGACTTATCCTGCTGGCTAATGTTGTCTGCATTGGTTTGTGCGTTATCTTCGTTAATTGATGCTTCGCCTTGGGCTGCGCCAATTTCTTCCGAAGCATCATCCTTTGTTAAAACTTCACTTTCTTCATTGGCATGATTGCTCTTTACATCAATATGGTCGATAGGCTTTTTATCCCTTGCCAATAGTATCACCTCAAAACCAGCGGGAAGAAGGGCGCCCTTCCAGCAGATTTATTTATTATCGTCAGTCTCAATTTTGATCGGTTTTGGTCTTGCTTCCTCCGCCTTTGGCAGGTCAATTTCAAGTATGCCTTTTTGGAAGGTTGCCTTAACGCCATTGGCATCAATCTTGACCGGTAGCTGAATAACCCTTTCAAAAGAGCCATACCGCTGCTCAATTCGATAGTAGCGATCCTCTTTTGTCTCATCCACGAACTTCCTTTCGCCGTGAATTCTCAGGGTATTATCAACAACTGTAACTTCAACATCTTCAGCTTCTAGTCCAGGAAGCTCAACCCTTACAACTATTGATTGATCGCGCTCTAGCATATCGATTGCTGGAGTCCAGCCCGCTAGATGCGAGCTCTCTCCTGTACCAAAAGCGCGCTCAAATAGCTTGCTTAGCTCAGCTTGCATGGCTGTTAATTCACGCCATGGATCCCATCTTTTAACTATTGACGTCATTTCAGACACCTCCCTAAGGAAAGCATGCCCTTCTTCCCTGATTGTTTACTTTGTTTCCCCCTCTTCACTAACAACCTCATAATCAGCATCGACAACGTTGTCGCTGCTGCCCGCAGCATTAGCCGAGCCGCCATTGGGGGTTGCGCTGGCTGTTTGCTGCGAGTAGACTGCTTGCCCTATTTTGTATGATTGCTGGAGCAATTCTTCGGTGGCCTTCTTTATAGCCTCTATGTCAGAGCCTTTGAGCGCCTCTTTAACATTTGCAATAGCCTTTTCGATTGCTTCTTTATCTGCCGCCGAAAGCTTATCTCCAACATCTTTCAACGTCCGCTCGGTTGTATAAGCAAGATTGTCAGCGTTGTTTCTTATCTCTGCCTCCTCGCGGCGTTTGCGGTCTTCTTCAGCATGAGATTCAGCCTCTTTCACCATCCGGTCAATCTCTTCCTTGCTAAGCGCCGTTGCGCCAGTTACAGTAATCCTCTGCTCCTTTCCAGTGCCTAGGTCTTTAGCAGATACATTTACGATGCCGTTTGCATCTATATCAAATGCCACTTCAATCTGCGGCACTCCTCTTGGAGCTGGTGGGATATCCACCAAATGGAAACGACCAAGTGTCTTGTTATAGGCTGCCATCTCACGCTCGCCTTGCAAAACATGTATCTCAACGCTTGTCTGACCATCAGCTGCAGTTGTAAATATCTCGCTCTTTCTTGTCGGAATGGTTGTGTTCCTTTCAATTAGCTTTGTAAATACCCCACCTAAGGTCTCAATTCCAAGAGATAGTGGAGTAACATCAAGTAGGAGAATATCCTTTACTTCACCCATTAGCACGCCTGCCTGTATTGCGGCCCCTACCGCAACAACCTCGTCTGGGTTTACACCCTTATGCGGCTCCTTGCCCGTATACTCCCGAACCATCTCTTGAACTGCCGGCATCCTGGTTGAGCCACCAACAAGAATAACATGATCGATATCGCTGGCAGTAACTCCGGCATCCTTCATTGCCTGCTCCATTGGCTTGCGGCATCTCTCAAGTAAATCTGCTGTCAGCTTTTGGAACTCTGAACGCGTAAGCGTCATATCCAAGTGCTTTGGGCCGTCAGCGTCAGCCGTAATAAATGGCAGATTAATATTTGTTGAAAGAGTGGTGGAAAGCTCCATCTTTGCTTTCTCAGCCGCCTCCTTCAGCCGTTGCATTGCCATTTTATCAGCCCTTAAATCAATTCCATTCTTGGCCTTAAAATCATCCGCCATCCAATCTATGATCTTTTGATCCCAATCATCGCCGCCAAGATGGTTATCTCCTGCTGTAGCCCTTACTTCAAACACGCCATCCCCAATATCAAGGATGGATACATCAAAAGTTCCTCCACCCAAGTCAAAAACTAGAATTGTCTGGTCGTGCTCTTTATCTAAACCGTAAGCAAGCGCAGCAGCTGTTGGCTCGTTGATGATTCGCAAAACTTCAAGGCCTGCTATTTTGCCGGCATCTTTTGTTGCCTGCCTTTGCGAATCCTCAAAATAGGCAGGGACTGTTATTACAGCCTGGGTGATTTTCTCCCCAAGATACGCCTCAGCATCTCTTTTTAGCTTTTGCAGGATAAAAGCTGATATTTGCTGGGGGGTATAATCTTTGTCATCAATTTTGATCCTCCAGTTCGTCCCCATCTCGCGCTTTACCGATTTAATTGTGCGGTCAGGGTTGGTTATTGCTTGGCGTTTTGCAACTTCACCAACGAGAACCTCACCTGTCTTAGAAAATGCCACAACCGACGGGGTAACTCTTCCGCCCTCGGCGTTGGCAATGACCTTAGGTTCGCCAACTTCAAGAATAGCCATGCATGAGTTGGTTGTTCCAAGGTCAATTCCTAGAGCCTTTGCCATTGCACAACACTCCTTATAATTGGTATAGTCTAATGCTAATATAAAATCTAAGCGTGTTATTGTCAAGTTTTTTTATAGATCTACTGATAATTTTATCGGCTGATTTTCCGCATACCTTTATAGTAAGTCCTTTCCTTTTTAGAATGAGCCCTCTATTTGCTAAGAATTTCCTGCACCAATCTCTTTACAAGCCAAGAGGAGTTTTGTATATAGTGGTATAGCAAAAATCAGCGCTGGTTATAAGGAGGAAGTTTTAATGCCAAGACCCATAATCGTCGACGAGGAATGCACAGGGTGCGGAATATGTATCGATAGTTGCCCAAACGGCGTGCTCGACCTAATCGATGATGTCGCTAAGGTCGTCAACGAGGACGACTGTGATGGTTGTGCCACCTGCATGGAAGATTGCGTAATGGAGGCAATAATAGAGGTTGAGGAAGATTAGCGGATCTTAACCTTTTTCATAAAACGCCAGACATTAAGGCCTGGCGTTTTTTCTTTGCTACTTTCCTTCACAAAATGCTGTACCAAACTCTATATTACCTTTAACCTAAAACGCTACTATAATTAGACTTAAGACTTTGCATAAATAAGTTTTACTAAGATAATAGAGCATCGTATAATTTATATACAAGCGGCTCTTTCTAGCAATTACGACCAGAGAAATGATCGTTTACTGAAAGTTTTATGGAGTAGAGACTTAGAGAAGAGCTATATGTTAGTAAAAAAATGTAAGATTGGGGGATAAAGTGAAGAAAATTCCAAGTGGCGTTCCAGGTCTAGATGACCTGCTTGATGGAGGCCTGTACGAGAGAAGCACAACCGTGATAGCCGGCCCACCAGGTACTGGAAAAACTACTTTTGGTGCTCAATTTGTTTACAGTGGAGCAGTTCAATTTAACGAGCCAGGCATTTTCATTACCTTCGAGGAATTTCCAGAGACTATCTACAGGGATGCAATGAATTTTGGTTGGGATTTCAAAAAGTGCGAGGCCGAGGGCAAACTTAAGGTAGTTTTTACATCACCAGCGGTTCTAAAGAGTGAGCTTGAAAAAGAGGGCGGCTTTTTTGACCGGCTGGTTATAGAGATTAATGCCAAAAGAATTGTTATTGACTCGATAACCTTAATGGAGCAACTGACATCAGACCAGCTAGAGCTCAGGCTGATATTAAATAGTATTATCAATGGTCTTAAAAGGCTTGGGCTAACCACAATTCTAACAAGCGAAGTCCCTTTGCTTTTTGGGCAAGAAAGCTTACCGGATGCAGATATCGGTTTTATCGTTGATAACGTGATTTTCTTAAGATATGTTGAGATAGAAAGCGAGCTTGAAACAGCACTTACCGTGCTTAAAGTCAGGGGCAGCAGACACGCTAAAGATATTAGAAAATATGAGATCACAAGCAATGGAATAAACATCGAAACCAAATTTGCAGGGCAACAAGGAATACTAACAGGATTTCCCTCTCGCCAAATAAGCGGTAGAACGCTTCTTGAAGAAGGGCTCATACGCAGAAAAAGGTAGTGCTAATGAGTTTCGTAATGTTTGCAGCAATCATTAATTTCTTTCTAGCAAGCCTTGCGGCATTGATTTCGTTTGGGATCATACGAAAGGTTACAGGTGACCTTGCCTTAAGCTGGAGGTATTCTTTCATTGCCTTTCAAATACTTGCTCTTTCAACACTTCTTACAGCCATTTATGAGCTAGGTATCAGATCTGTTGCTGGCATTAGTCTGCAGCTTCTAACCTATATCTCTCACTTTGTTTTTGTGATACTTGCCTTTTTTGGCTTGCTTTATCAATATCGCATCTTAAAAGGTCTCACTGATCGGGGTGTTAAATGACAGCTGCTAATCTTCTAGCCATCATTGTTACCGTTGTTGGAATTGCTGCAGCTCTTATCGCCCGCAAAACATGGCTTTTGGTTGAAGACGACTTGGCAGATAGCTGGAGATGGATACTACCAAGCGTGCCGGTATATGCTATATCGTTTGCCATTCTTGTTGTGCATAACCTGCTGCAGAAATATGCAGTCCCCCAGCCAGTGTTTAGCCTAGCTTTCAGTGTAAGCCTGATTAAAAAGCAAGCAATGCTAACAATAAAAATTTGGGAGCCGATAATATTAGTGCTAAAAAATATCCAGGTACTAGTTGAGCTATTATTTCTAATCCTGGTTTTAATCGGTCTTATAAGGCAATATAGATTGTTCCAAGAGTTATACAGAAAGCAAGGCAGGGGTTAATAAGCTAAGCTTTCTTTCCAATACTTGGCAATTAAACACTTTGCTTGTAAACTAGTAATATATGGTAGGTCTTATCCCATAGGAGGTTTGGTTTGGACGAGCGAGATTTTGCCGAGCTTATATCTGTATTTCTAAAAGGCAGCGAACTGGATGATGTCTCCAGCAGCCAAGAAAAGAAAGGGTCAGACCCTGCTACAACAAAGCAGCCATCTAATGAGGCAGAGATTCGCAAGAGCATAATTGAAGCTCTTGCTGAAAGGATAAAGGAATCTCAGGGCAGTCAAGGCACAGACGAAAAGGCGGGGTCAGCTCCCAAAGAAGCTGCCACTGTAGCAATTGACGCAGAAAAACTTGCAGAGGAAACCTCCATCGATGAAGAAGCAGAGAAAGAAGCGGGGACCAAGGATTCTGCAATAGAAGACCTTGATAAACTTTCGGAGGAAGAAGAGCTGGTCACAAAAGAAGAGGTCAGTACTTTATTGAGCAAGCCAGAATCAAGCGAGCCAGCTGCTCTTCGGCAAATACTTAGCAGCTTTACAGATCTGGATGGCGTTTTAGCAGCCCTCGTAGTTTCTCGTGACGGCTTTACTGTAGATAGCGCTACAGATATTGAGCTTGATCTTGACATGGTTAGCGCAGTTATAGCAACAGGTTTTGATAAGCTTGATAAGATTGGCAACGAGCTTGGCCAGGGCGGCTTGCGAACGGCTATGCTTGAATACAATCAGGGACCAGTTGTGATAGCCCCGCTTGTTGAGGACATTGTTCTTGTTATAGTAGCCTCTCAATGGACAACATTGGGTCGCATTCGCTGGGAAATTAAAAAACGAAGCGACGAGATTATTGCTTATCTATAAAAGAAGATTGCCGACTGCCGCCAGAAGAAAATGACCGGAGGCGGGAGACTGGCAATTGCCCATTTTGGTTCCCATTCTAATGGTTAAAAAGCTGCCTAGTGTCTTAGTGTTTGTATGTGTGATATCCTGTCAGCAGAAAGGCGTAATAGCAATACTTCGGATGGGATATATGGCAAGTATCAAGCCCGACCCAGATTGGCTAATAATTAAGAGCTTCCTAGCTGGCAATAAGAACTCTTTTAATGAGCTTGTAAATCGCCATGAGCGCTCGATATATAACCTAGTTTATCGAATGGTTGGTAACTCCACAGACGCTGCGGATTTAACCCAGGAAATATTCATTCATCTCTACAGAAAAATATCTAGCTTCCGAGGCGAGTCCACTTTTTCTACCTGGCTATACCGCCTAGCTGTAAACTATAGCAAGGATTGGTTGCAGAAGGAATCACGTCGCGTTCAGACTATAGAGATTAACGAGACTTTGCTACCAGATAATGGTATTGGCCCAAGTCAGCTTTGTGAGCAAAGGGAAATACAAACCCTTGTTCAATTAGCTATATTAGAATTGCCGGAAGATCAGCGCTTAATGGTGATCCTGCATGATTTGCAGGGCTATGATTATAAAGATATTGCCGGTATCGTTGGCGTTCCGGTTGGCACAGTTAAGTCGCGCCTAGCTCGGGCTAGGCTAAAGTTAGCTGATAAACTCGCCCCACATAGGAACGATATGGAAAAATTAACGTCTAAATGATTGAGGAACCATGATTTGCAAAGATGTAGTTGGTCTTCTTAGCGCATATATTGACGGAGAATTATCAATGGAAGAACGCGCGCAAGTGTCTTCCCACTTGTCAGCTTGCCCTAATTGCCAAACACAGCTTGCTGCAATAAAAAATACCATTGCAATGGTCCAAGGCCTTGGTGAGCTTGAAGTGCCACCCGATGTTTCGGGCGCCCTCAGGCAGATAGCTATAGATAGACCAGCCAAGATTAAGCTCGCAAAACAGCGTTCGTTAGCATCTTACTTACGATATCTAATACCTATCGCCGCGGTGGCAGCTATTGCGCTGGTATCGATATGGCCTCAGGTTAATCCAAGCCTCACCAGCAAGCAAAATGAGGTCAAAAGCGGGGGATCAAGGAAACCAGCGGCTAAAAGCGCCCTGCCTAAATATAAAGCTCTTACGCAGGAGGAAGACATCAAGGAACAAGCATATGACCAAACAAAAGAAAAGGCCGATTATCCAGGAAGACTGAAGGCGAGCGGGGCAGCTACAGAATCCTATGGCGCTAATGCTACCTCTGGTTATAACTTAGAAGATAAAAACAGTGACGCGGGTACCTTGCGCGGCTATGCACCTATGCCAGCAACCGAGTCGTGGCCAAGGGTTGAGGCAACAAAGAATAACTACGATTCTGCTGCCGCAAGTAGATTGCTTAGCAAAACAAAAAATGAGACCGACGGCCTATACAATATAAAGTATGCTAAAGAAAACCGTTATGGATTTGTAGAATCTCTAGCAGATCAGGCATATGCTAAGACAGGCCAAAGCAAGCTAAAGGATGAAATTGGCAAGCTTTTAAACCAGATAAAGGGACTATCTCTGCCGGTTTATTTAGAAAAGGCAAAGTTTAATGGAAATGATTGCTGGCTGCTTATTGTTCGGTGGGGAACTGGCAATGACGAGAATGGGCTTAACAACGCTAGCTTATACGCTACCGATCTTTCAATGCGAAAGATCTTTTACCAAACTTCAAATTAAAATATTCCAAGCTCTGCCCTAGAGACCCCAAGATATTTACCACGCAACCCCAAAAGCGAGCACCTTGTTACCACCTTTTCACCATATCTATTCTTTAACTGGTCAATCGCAGAGGTTAACATGGCCTCCCTTTCACTTAAAAAATCAAAGACTGATAACTGTTGCCCGAATTCTCTCCTGGTCAGATTTGTCACACTCATACCCAGCTTAGTAACCGGATAGACATCAAGGGAGGCTCGCTCATCCAGCAAGGCAAGCAGAAGCTTTTTGGCCGCAATATAAATTCTTCTAGGTAGATCAGTATAGCCTCCCAGACTAGCTTGCCTGCTAATCCCAAAGACCCGCCCAAGACAGACGTGTACTGAGACTGTCCTTCCCAAATACCCGGCCTTCCTCATCCTCCTTGTTGCTCCTTCACACAGGCCAAGCAGGACATCACATAAGCAATCGACATCAGTGCTTCCCTTTCCCAAAGACATGCTCTGACCAAACGATTTTATCTCCACTCCTTGGTGGGTTGGAATCACCAGGCTGTCATCAACCCCTAGCGCTGCCCGATGAAGCACTTCTCCAACAAGGCCAAACTTTTTCTTTAGCAACTCAACTGGCGCAAATGCCAGTTGCCCTATGGTTTTTATCCCCAAAGCATCCATGTGCTTTCTCATACGCCTGCCTATCCCTGGGATGCTATCAACTGGCAGCGGAAATAATACCTCTGGTAGGTCGCTTGCATTGATTACTGTTAAGCCGGCTGGCTTGCTGAGTTCAGACGCCATTTTTGCAACTAGCTTGTTTGGGGCAACACCAATTGAGCATGTTAACTTAAGCCTATCCCTTATTTCATTTTGCAGTCTTGCAGCTGCCTTCTCGGCTGATTTAAAGAACTGAGCGGTGGGGGTGATGTCCAGAAAAGCCTCATCGATTGAATAGACCTCAACAAGATCGGAATATTTCTCGCAGATTTGCATCAAAAGCTTGGTGTTATACAAGTACTTTTCATAGTTTCCAGCCACATAGATTGCGTTTGGGGCTTTTAGTTTTGCCTCAAGAACCGACATCCCAGACTTTATTCCAAATTCTCTTGCTTCATAAGAGGATGCTGCCACGACACCCCTATAAGAGGAAAGGTCATCGGTATGGCATACAACCAGCGGCCTGTTGCGATATATCGGCACATCACGCTGCTCAATCGAGGCAAAATATGCGTCCATGTCGATATGAACAATCATCCTTGACATAACTACGTATCGCCATGTATTCTTTCCAGCTGCCAAGTCATGCTCTCAGTGTTTAACGATATCTCATATAGATCAGCACCTGATCTTACCATATAGCTGTAGCATTTAGATGTGCCGGTGAAATACTTGTAGATGCGAGTTACCTCGGCAACCTTATAGTATCTACAGTTCCATACAAAAGAGACTGGCTTTAGGAAACCACGAGCAAAGACAGCTGATACTTCAATTACTTCATGCACATCAAGTATCATGATTTCTCCTATAATCGAACGTGTGTTCGATTATAGATTAAATCGCTATGCCTGCCTTTGTCAAGAGAAAGGTTTGCAATGATTGGCTAGAAAAAGAAGCTTTTTCCTACTTTTTTGTTTTAATTTTTGTTTTAATTAAATACATTTCCATTTACTCGATGGAAAAGCGACTTAAGATCGCAGGGAATTCTTATCTGGGTAACGTAAACGCCTTCTGGAATATCAATCACTACCGATGGAGTCAGTACCAGTATTCCCTTAATTCCCGCTGAAGCAAGAAGATTGATGCTGTGCTGAACCCAGCTTGGATGCGTCACAACCACAGCAACTTTTATTCCCATCGATCCCAGTTCAGAAGATATTGCCTCGATTGGCTGGACTTCTCTTCCATTAATCACCACTCCCCTATCATTTGGGTCCTCCGAGAAGAAAGCAGCTGATAAAAAACCAAATTTCTCGACAAGGAAGAAGCTAAGTAGCGAGTTTATAACCGTTGCCGAACCAACAAATGCAATTGGTGCAAGCGATGGCAAAGATAGAAATTCGCCGATCATTTGCCTTAGGCCATCAATACCGTATCCGACTCCGCGCTTTCCTGGCGTTTCATTTAAGAACGAGAGGTCGTTTCTTACTGTCACCTCGTTAAGTCCAAGCGCATTTGCTATTTCTTTTGAGGTTATTGCTCCCTTCTTGCCAGCTAATAGCCAATCGGTCAGTAAGCAATGATAAAGAGCTAGCCGATGGAGAACTGCTGGCGGTGTTGGCCTTAATTCCTGTAGTTTATGCATAACAAATCACATCCTTTGTAGTCTAAATTACAATCATTAGTTAATTTATATGATAAATTAAAACGTTAGTCAAGCCATAGCAGACATAGCTTGAGCTAAATTGCCTACTATAGCTGGCATTATTCAAAACCAGAGGAAGTGCGCTTGTGAAAGGAAATTTTTAGAGGAGGCGAGCTTGTGAATAGTGTAACATGGACCACTCAGTGTTTTTTTGCTAGCAAAGTATGCCCTGCTGAATTTATGGCGGGCCCTTATTTTTGATTTAAAACCAACGAAAGCCTATACTATTAGGTGATTATTATTGCCTAATGATTTGAAGCGATAACAGATGGGAAAAAGTAGTAGCCCGAGTGAGAGGAATATTTTTTTAAGCGATCCGATATCGTTATTTTTGTCGATCGCTCTAGCTCTATTTCCCCTTATAATATTTCCTTACAGTGCTGACATGTACGCTTTGCCTAAAGTGACCTTTTTATACTTATCAACATTTCTCTTGCTCTTTTTCTATTTCGCACGTTCAATAAGAGCTGGCAGGACTATAATCTACCGGTCTAATTTTGACATACCAATAGTGCTAATCCTTGTTTATGCCAGCATCACATTGTTTCTTTCAAATGCGCCACTTATTGGATTAATTGGCGAATACAAGCGCTATGAGGGCCTGCCTTCTATTTTTTGCTATGCAGCAATCTTCTTCCTTACTGTCCAGCTGGTAAGGCAAGAAAAGCATTTTGAGTATATTCTTAAAGCATTGGCGCTAGGATTTATTCCAGTTTCCCTCTATGGTCTATTGCAGGCAGCTGGTCTTGATTTCCCAACCGTGCTTAGGTTTGAGTCAAGGGTGCACTCAAGCTTGGCAAATCCAGTTCTTTTTGGCTCATATTTAGTCATTACCTTGCCTTTGCTTGTTAGCCTTGCACGAAATTGTAAGGATGAAAAATGGAGGCTTTTATCCTGGATACTTGTCTTGCTTGGCATAATCAATCTCATATACACAGAATCAAGGGGGGCTTGGCTTGGTCTCGTCGCAATAATCATTGCAACAATCTTAAGGCCGACGAGAGACCATGCAACAAGTACAATAAGAAGAAAAAATGTGGCTGCTACTGGTCGGGACAAGCTTAGGACATTGATTTTAGCAATATCATTATTCCTGACATTTGCTGTAGTTGCTTTGCTATTTATTGCGCCAAATGGTGACCTTGGCCAGCGCTTAAAATCAACATTTAATCTTTCAGATCAATCGCTGGCAATTAGGGGTGAGATATGGAAAGCGTCGCTGAAAATGATTTCTGATAGACCGCTGCGAGGTTATGGTCTTGAGCAAATGGGGTACTGGTTTACAAAGTATAAAACGGCAGAACATACAAAAATGGCTCCACGCGAGATAGCTGACCGCGCTCACAACGACCTTCTACAAGTGGCAATTGACTTAGGAATCCCTGGATTGCTGTTTTACACATGGATGTTTATTATAGCTTTTTTAAGCTTATTTAAGGGCAAGAGGGCAAGAAAAGTGCCTCACTCGACAGGTCTTTTTGGTGCGCTTATAGGCTATTTTGCCCAATCCCAAACAGGTATGCCAGCAGTCTTTATTACACCTATAATCTGGTCGCTGCTTGGTTCTACAGCAAGCATTGGATATCCAACCAGGCAAATTGAGGTGGTCTTCCCCGGGTGGCTAAAATCAAAGTCGATTAAGCCAATCCCGATACTAATTCTTATAGCAATAATTGTGGCTACGATTAAGCCGATAATTGCAGATGTGTATACGTTTAAAGGTATACATGAATCAAGAATTTCTTTAGAGAAGGCAAGCTCTGATTTTGAGGAGGCAATACGACTTGACCCTTACCAAACCTCATATCTTAAAACAGCGGCCTCGTTCTACCTTGATTATTCCTCTTATTCGCAAAATAATATCTTTGCTCGAAGGGCATCAACAATAGCTGAGCAAGGCTTAAAGATCAATCCAAGGGATGCCGAGCTAGCATACTATGTTGCAGAGGCAAACCTTTTAGACTATAACTTAACTGAAAACCAGATGGCCTTAGATAAAGCTAAAAGCTACTACAGGGTTGCAGAAAGCCTTTGGCCTGACTTTGTAGTTGTAAAGAGAAGGTTGCTTGAGATTGCAATGCTGCAAAACGATTTAAAAAGTGCAGCAGAAAAGGCAGAAGAACTTAAAAACTTAGGCCAAGTAGACCCAAATATTTACTATGTGCTTGCCCTAAACGCGGAAAGAAACAACGAACGTGAAAAGGCCGAGTTTTATTTTAAAAAGATTGAGCAAATCGATCCCAAATTTCTACTAGGAACAAAGGAAAATTAAGATTTGGCAGACTCAGCATTGCTGAGTCCACCAGTATCCTCAAAACAACAGACCAGATTTCTTCCGCGCTGTTTGCAGATATAAAGAGCGGTACTTGCTGCATTCATCAAGTCGTCGCAATCATTGCCCAAGCATGGAAATTCCGCAATACCTATACTGGCAGTAAGCTTTATGCTTTTGCCATCTGTCTCCGATTTTATTGAAATATCATTTATTTGGCGCCTTATGCGATTTGCAACAATGGTTGCTTGTGAGCTATTAGTATTGGGCAGAATTACGGCAAATTCGTCATCGCCAAGTCGTGCGCTGTAATCAGTCTGGCGCAAGCAGAGACGCAATATTTCTGCAACCTTCTTAAGAGCTAGGTCTCCCTTACTACGACCTAGATAATCATTTATGTAATCAAGATTATCAAGGTCGATAAGAAGAAGGGAGAAATTGCCACCGTATCTTTCTGTCCTTTTCATCTCCATATCAAGAGATGCAAAGAAATGATTCTTATTGTAAATGCCCGTTAGGCTATCGATTACAACAAGCTCTTCGTTCTTTTCTATAAGAAGTGCTTTCTGCAAAGCAAGAGAGGCTTGCAGCGCAAAATATGAAAATAGCGAAATATCCCTTTCTGAAAACTGCCTAGGCTTAAAGTCGCCCACAAATAGAAGGCCAATTACCTCATCTGCCTCCTTAAGGGCTGACGCAAGAACAGAGACTGTCCCCTCGTTCATAACTGGGTTATCAAAAAGCGGCTCTTGGTTAATATCTTGTATAAACATTGGCTCTTGCAAATCTAAAAGCTGCTCTGTTATCCCTCCTGGCTGAAGTTCCCACGTATGCCCACCGCTCTTACCAGAATAACCTATGACTTCAGCAAGTCTGCACGTCTCCGTCCTCTCGTTAAAAATAATCAGTGTCCCTGCCTTGGAGCCTGTAAGCTTTAGCGCATTCTCTAAAATTGATCGAAATATGCTCTGGCTGTCCTTCTTTGATGCAAGGTCAAAACCGGCATCGATGATGCTTGTAAGGGCTTCTTCCCCGCTTCTTTGCGCTGCTATGAGTTCTTTAACAAAGCGAGCGCTTACACCACTAATTACCTCTATGCGCTTAAGGCTATCCACTGAATCAATGGCTAGCTTTCCATCGGATATATCAATAATAAGATCGACATCTCCAATGGCTGAAAGCTGCTCTAGCCTTTCAAACAGCGGGATATCTAGCCCCTCAGCTATTAAAGCACTTGCAGAATTGAGATCTGGGTCGCAAAACCCAACGATGTTGGCAGAAAGGTGGTTTTTAAGAGAAGATATGATAGATGCCGCCTCATCGCTTGCCCCAATAATTGCTACATTCATTGCGTTGTTATCCCTCATTGCCAAAGTCCTCGCTAATCCACTAGAAGCAGGAATTTTATACTTCATATATGCTCTAAAAAATATCGACTTTTGTAAGAAAAGGCTTTAGCAATACTATATCAATCCAAGCGTCTCAAGACTAGACTTGTTGCGAATTGGTGAGCGAAAGGTAGCCAAAAGGCCAACAAGAACAAAGATTGCTTTCAAAGAAACCTTTTCCTCTCGTTGCCACCCTTTAAGTTCACCTCAAATTGCGCGACCTGGGCTACGCCTCGCTTCACAGGGCCAAAATCCTATTCGTCCTAACGGACACGGATTTTGCGGCCGCTGCTCCGCTTGGCTACGCCACAGGTGTGCTCATATTCGGTTCACTTTAAAGGGTGGCAACCTCGTTTGCAAGGTTAATAGATAAGGGGGTTGTCCCTGAAAAACTGAGAAACTCAGGATATTTCAACTTTTCAGGAATGACCCCCTTGTAGGTGCTAGCGTTAAATGGAAATTCACTACCGATGCCTACATTAAAATTAGGAGATTTTACCCACAAACGTAACATTTATCAATTTCATCATGTGATATCTCCATTATACTATTGACGTCTGTTTTTTTCTTGCTAATCTTGTAAGCAATAGCTAGCAAACCGGAGAAACCATATGTACTCCCAATATGTATAATCCTGATATTAAGGCGTGTTCATTAAGCAGACTTACTAAGATGGCTATGGGCAGAGGCTCTTTGATAGAGGCTATTTCTTAACGCTAATTATATATTTGAGAATAAGGGAGTGGTTAAGTTGAGAGATGGTAGCTGCTCAAACATGGTCTTACAAAATAAGAGCCACCAACTGGAGCTGAGTTTATAACTCAGGTGCGAACCAGCAGGTGGCTAGAATAATTTAGCACAAAATAACCTAAAAGAAAACCGAGTGAATAAAGGAGAATCTAGAAAAATTAACCTAAAGGTAGCTTGCTTACTGTAGCTTAACCCAGGGAGAGAGTGTGGTTAAGTTGAGGGCTAGTGATAATCTTAAGTACATAAGAAGCGGCATGTTTGGTTTCTATTAATTTGGAGGAAATATGAAATATAAGCCGAGGGTTAAGATCATATGCTTTATTTTATTACTTACCTTTCTGTTGGGAGTAATTTCTGCACCGTTAGCAAATGCTTACAATTACCAAGGTTTACATTGGCCCGGAACCTCTACATACTGGGCATTTGATGATTACGCCCCTGTCCCGACATCCTGGCAAACACCAATTATCTCGGCAGCCACAACGTGGAATAACGCCGGATCAAGATTTAGGTTTATTCGCGACGAAGCCCTGGGTGGAGCACTTGGGTACACGGTGAGATATTACCCTTGGGGCCAAGATGGTTACATTGCGATGACTGTCAGATCTTAAAACTCAAACAATGTAATCGTCTCATGTTACACTCGTTTTAACAAATCTTATCCATGGTCTACTTCTGGGGGTGCTGGCGCTTATGATGTACAGAACTGCGCTACTCACGAGTTTGGCCACTGGCTAGCTTTAGAGCATGTATCAGATACTGAAGCAACAATGTATGCCTGGATATATTTCGCAGAAACAAAAAAGCGAACACTGCTACTTGATGATGTCAACGGCATAAAAGCAATTTATGGGAGCCAATAATACTAATAGTAAAAGGGATGATTATAATGAGAAAGAGAAAACTTATTTATGGCTCTGCAGTGCTAGGGTTCGTTGCAGTAGCTATTTTGCTTATTTTGGTTGTAAACAAGAACATTCCGGGACAAGGTGGGAAGACTAGTCCACGTAATGAGACCATAATGCAAATCTCCGCTTCATTCTCAAGCGATGTTCTTTCAAATGATTGGTTAGCAAAGGCATCAGAAGTTGTGGTCATTGGAACAGTAAAAAGTATCTCCAACGCTAAAGAAATAAATGACACAAGGGCCAGAGAATCTATCATTGGCCGTGATGTAGTAGTCTCGGTTGAAAAAGTCCTAAAGGGCAAATTCGTTACCCCTGGTTCAGAACTTCAGGTGCGTACGTTGGGCGGGACTATTGGCGAAAAAACGGTTATTGCTGAGGCTGAACCAAAATATGACAATGGTGAAAAAGTGCTGCTATTCCTCACAAGGAACGGGCTTTATATGCCCAGTGAAGGAAATATCTATACCGCTCTTGCCGGTATGCACGGTAAATTTTCCATTAAAAACGATAAAGGTATCAGAGACGAACGTCTACCGGAGGGAAAAAGAGAATTTAGGTTACAGGATCTAGTGAGCCTTGTAGCCAAAAATAACAGATAGCCGAGGCTTGAACATGGTGATTTGGTGTAATAAATCTCTCAACTAGCATATATGACCATCGATCTGTTATCAGAAGCGGTTATTAAATTGACCGCTTCTGACTTTTGTTGTAGGTAGTGGTACCCTTCCCTAAACCCTGCAATCATACACATATCTACTTTCCAACCCCTAAATGGCATTTGCTACAGTCACCGCTGCATGACGCAGGTCCAGGCAGAGTTGCCGTACAGCGAGGGCAAACCATGATAAGCATATTATTGGTTTTAAACCCGCAGGTTTTACAAATTTTTAATTCTGGCTCGGGCAACTCGCATTTCATACCAGCACTCCCTAAATTAAAATCTGGGCTAAAATACCCCCCAAACCAAAAGCAAGAACCCAGCTACCAAGCCATATTGGGATGGCCTGCTTTAAACCGCGCTCTTTGAATAGTATCATGAGTGATGCTATGCATGGCACAAAAAGCGTTATTGTAACCAGAGCTACTACGGTCTGGGCTGCAGTCAAGTGCATAGCATATAGGCCAGCTGCGCCAAAGTCTCTCCTAACAAGACCCATGACAAAGGCTGTAGCAGCTTCTTTGGGCAGCTTAAGCCAACCTGTTGTAACTGGCGCCCAGAGATTTGCCCAGGCATTAAGCATTCCTGTAACCTGCATCACTGAGACAACAAGTGCCCCTACAAAAAACCAAGGGGTTGCTTCTTTCATAAAGCCATATGCACGCGTGAAGGCTTTTCTTATAACATTCCCCAGCCTTGGCAATCTCAATGGCGGAAGATCAATTAAAAGCGGCGAAGACTCGCCAGGTAGGGACTTTGAAAGTATAGTGCCCACAGCCACCAGAACTAAAAAGATGAAACCAGCGTAAAGCAGGATATAAGGGCCCCCAATTGCAGCAAGCAAGACAGTAATTACGGCAAGCTGTGCAGAACAGGGAATGGCCCACTGCAGTATTGCGGTTGCTATGGTTTTCTCGCGCTCAGTCCCAAGTAGCCTAGTTGTAATAGTTGCCATAGTAACGCAGCCAAATCCAAGTATAAGAGGTACGACGGCTCTACCATTTAACCCAATGGAGCTTAGCATGCGGTCTACCAGTGTTGCAAGCCTGGGTAAATAGCCAGAATCCTCCATTACAGCAAGAGCAAGATAAAAGGCTAGAACAAGAGGCAAAAGCAAGCCTAGAAGATAGGTCACTGTCATGGTTAGAATGCCAAATTCGCCAATTAGTATTGTCCCAATTGAAGTTTTTTGACTTACAATTGGTTCGATAACACTTCTAATAAAAGGCTCCCAATGTCCCTGCATAATTGTTTTTTCGGTAATTCCAACAACAATTTGCGCCACAAATACACCAACAAATTCGTAAAGCCCATAAAGTATTAGCGCTAATATGGGAAGGCCTGCTACTGGACTTAGTACAAGCTTTCCTAGTTTTTGGCGAATGGTATCGGATACAGTTACCTCTTGTATAACAACATGGCTAACTATATCGTTCACGCGCTCGCGCCTTCTTACGTAGATCTCCTCACGGTCTAAGCCTGGCGATACCCCGTGCCTTGCAGCAACATATGGATCGCCTTCAAGAACCATAAGCGCTTCTGGCTGGCTGCCAACGCGGGATAGCATTTCATGAAGCTTTTTATGTAAAAATGGGTCCTGGCGCCCTTCTCTAGCCTCAGACAAAGCTTTTTCAACCTCGGCAAGCCCTGCTTTTTTAACAGCTATTGTGGGGACAACCGGCACACCAAGGAGATCAGATAAGAGGTCCACATCGATTTTCAACCTTTGCTCTTCTGCCTCGTCCATGAAATTAAGGGCAACTACAAGAGGAAGACCCATATCAATGAGTTGAAGTGTTAAAAACAGATCTCGCTCAAGGTGTACGGCATCAACCACGTTAACCACCTTATCTGCGCTCAATATTATATCGCGAGCAACTTTCTCCTCATCATTAAAAGAGGACACTCCATAAATACCAGGAGTGTCAATTATGGCATTATCACCATATCTGGCTTGTGATATCTCAATTGTTGTGCCAGGATAATTTGATACATCAACATAGAGACCTGAGAAATAGTTAAAAAATACTGATTTCCCAACGTTGGGATTTCCAACAAGGACAATCTTTTCGCAATCTTTAGGTAGATCAAGCGCAAGCGTTCCGCTATGACAATGACCTCCATGTGTTGTTTTAATCGTAGTACCGTTACTTGCCATTACTTTTCCTTTCAACCACAATTTTCCTGGCCAGCTCTCGGCCAATTGCAATTTCTTGGTGGTTCTTCCTTAGAACCACCGGCCCAAACGGGATTTTGCTATGGCAGATAACAGTGCTGCCCTCTCCAATGCCAAACCGAATGAACTGCGTTTTGGCCATACTATCGGGGATTTTCTTTATAACAACTTCTTCGCCAGCCTTAACTTGGTCCAGACACATATCTGCCTCCTTGAGATTGCGACTCTATCTCATCTATAACTAAAAATTTTTTGCCCTTTTATGAGGACTATGAGGAGCAAGCTTCGCAATAACCATAAATATTTAAGCTATGGCCGGTTGCTTTAAACTTTGCCTTTTCGCAAGCCCATTCCTGAAGCTGCTCAATCATTGGCTCTTCAAACTCCTGCACATTCCCGCATTTCACGCAAATAAGATGGTCGTGATGTGCATGTCCGGCCGTATGCTCGTAAGTTGCTCGCCCATCCCCAAGATCTATTTTACCAACTAGCTTGCTCTCAACCAGCAATTCTAGCGTACGGTACACCGTTGCCCTAGAGGCTTTGCTTCCTTTTGCTTTAAGAGCCTTTAAAAGCTCTTCCGCATCAAGGTGGTCATGGTTTGAAAATACCTCTTCAGCTATGCATTGCCTCTCTGGTGTAAAGAGCAGCCCTTTTGACTCTACAAAATTTTTAAACTGCACTGTTTCAGATCTCATAACCTAACTCCGTTGAGAATCTATCTCAATGATAGCGCAAGTGCGCTTAGTATGTCAACCAATTATCAGATTTTTTTGCATGCATTTGAAAAAATCAAGGCTTGCAGCTCCTTGGCTGCAAGCCTTTCTACACCCTTGCGATATTGGCTACATATTGCGAAGCCTTGCTACTCTATCAGCAATAGGCGGATGCGTGCTAAATAGCGAAGCCAGCGTCTGTCCTGAGAGTGGGTTTACAATAAACATGTGGGCAGCTGCTGGATTGACATCCATCGGGATTGCTTGCGCGCCGCGTTCAAGCTTCAAAAGAGCATTTATTAAACCGTCGGGGCGACCTGCAATTTTTGCGCCATCTGCATCAGCTCCATATTCCCTTGACCTAGATATTGCCATCTGCACCAACATAGCTGCTAACGGCATTACAATTATTGCAAGTAAGGTACCAACGATACCAAGCGGGTTATCATCGTCGTCACTTCTGCCAAATATTAAGCCCCACTGAGCAATGTTGGCAATTGCGCTAATTGCACCAGCTATCATTGCTGCAACTGAGCCAACTAAGATATCCCTATTTTTTATGTGCGCTATCTCGTGCGCCAGAACACCCTCGATTTCATCTTGCGACAGCAATCTCATGAGGCCCTCAGTAACTGCGACAACGGCGTTCTCGGGATTTCTTCCGGTAGCAAAAGCATTTGGCTGAGGTGATGGTGAAATATATACGCGGGGCATCGGCAGCCCAGCACGAGCTGAGAGATTCCTTACAATTGAGTACAAACCAGGGGCTTCCTGCTCGCTGATGGGTCTTGACCCTGTCATCCGGATAGCAATTTTATCGCTCCACCAATAGCCGGAAAAGTTCATAATCATTGAGAAGATGAGCATAAACATCATTCCGGTGTTGCCGAAGAAGAGCTTTCCCATAATAACCAAGAGAACTGTTAGGGCTCCCATCAGAAGCCAGGTTCTCATATTGTTCATCTCACTACCTCCTTCTCTAACTAGTTAAATTGTATATCCGTTGAAGCGTAAATTTCAATGCTGCCCGGCCATATCGATATGAACTTTGTGACACCTTATGATATATTTATATATTTATAAAGCCACATATTTATGGGGGATTTTATGAAAGTCGGTATTGTTGGCCTTGCAAAATCAGGAAAGACCACTGTTTTTAATGCTTTAACAGGCTCGTCAGCTCAAACGGGTACATTTGGAGCCCAAAAAGCAAATCTTGCAGTTATAAAAGTTCCCGACAAACGTGTCGACTACCTAGCCAGCATTTTTAACCCAAGAAAGATGGTTTATGCTGAAATATCATTTGTAGATGTGCCTGGACCTAGCGATGAAACTAAGGGCTCACTTGGTGGAACCAAGAATATCGATATGATTAAGGGAGTTGATACCCTGGCAGTGGTTGTTCGTGCCTTTATGGATGAGAGTTTCTTACTGGAAGAAACAGTTGATCCATTGAGAGACTTTCGAGCTGTCGAGTCTGAGCTTATGGTCATAGATTTGATTATGCTTGAGAAGAAGTTAGAGCGCCTTGAAAAAGAGGGCAAAAGGGGAATCGAGCACGACCTTGTAAAGAGATGTAAAGACTCACTTGATAAGGAAAAACCATTGCGGCTGCTCGATTTTAACGAGGCTGAACTTAAGTTGCTAAGCGGCTTTCAACTGTTAAGCTTAAAACCGCTTCTTATTCTTGCAAATACAGGGGAGATAAGAAGCGCTGATTTAGCGCCGCTAAAGGATTTTGCTAAAAAACAGCAAACTCCTGTTATAGACTTCTGCGGTGCCATTGAAATGGAACTCTCTGAAATGAGTGAAGATGAGCAAAGGGAGTTTCTTTTCGAGCTAGGAATTGGCGAATCTGCAAGGGATAGGTTTATTCGAGCAGCATATGAACTATCTAACTTAATATCGTTCTTAACTGTTGGCGAGGATGAGGTAAGAGCCTGGTCAATTAAGAAAGGGGCGCTTGCACCGCAGGCAGGCGGAAAGGTTCATTCAGATATCGAGCGAGGATTTATACGAGCTGAGGTGGTTTCCTATGAAGATTTTGTTAACTATAATAGCCTTTCAAAGGCCAAAGAGGCCGGAAAGGTTCGGCTTGAGGGAAAACAATACGTAGTAAAAGATGGCGATATTATTAATTTCAGGTTTAATGTTTAGAGATTTTACATTTTACTATTTTACATTTTTACTTTTTAATTTTTAATTGCTTAAAGCAAGATGGCCATTCGGAGAGGAGAAGCATGTCAGATATATTGTTCATAATAGTAATTATCATAGCGTATATTATACTCTATAAATGGTTGCTGCCTAAGATGGGGGTCTCAACCTGAATGAGCGCGCCGCAAAAGCAGGATCGTGAATCCGCTTGCAACCTTGATGGCCCTGATAAAAGGGGAGGTCATCAATGAAAAATCCTTTTAGCTCTCGCTTGATGATTGGCATGGCACTATTTCTCTTAGCAATAATAGCTCTTGCTGGATGTAGCCAGTCATCGCCCAACTTGTCAAGAAAAGAAACGGGGTTGAGCAAAGAGCAGAATAAAAAACTGCAGGTTGTGACCACTTTTGCTCCACTATACTCTTTTACTTTAAATATTGCAGGAGATGCCGCTCAAGTTAAAAACCTCGTACCGATAGGGACAAGCATCCATACGTATCAGGCAAAACCAAGCGATGTTAAAAAGATCGCACAAGCTGACGTACTGATCACCAATGGAGTTGGTCTTGAAACGTTTCTAAACGACATTATAGAGGCAGCTGCAAAGCCAAGCCTTATCATCGTTGATACAAGTAAGTCTGTTAAAATTATTGAGCAAGAGGAATTGGCGGATGTGGGCAGTAAAAAGAATGGATATAAAAGCGGTGACCCACATATCTGGTTATCTCCTAGAAATGCAATTAAGCAGGTAGAGACGATTTGCAATGCGCTAGCAAAAGCTGATCCTGGTAATGCAAAAGTTTATAAGGAAAACACACGCCGATATATTAAAAGGCTTGAGACTCTTCACAAGGACATTGCAAGTGAGCTTGCTGGGGTAAAGAAAAAGAAGTTTATTGTCTTTCATAATGCTTATCAATATTTCGAACGTGAATATGGCTTAAGAAGCACAG
>JASEIR010000006.1:0-4264 GCA_030017355.1 Actinomycetota bacterium | reverse complement strand
CTAAAGAACTTGATTGACCTTATTCAAAGGGAAGGCATCAAGGTAATTTTTACGGAACCCCAATTTTCACCAAAGATAGTCAAAGCATTAACACAAGAAACGGGCGTCTATGCGTCTTCGCTTGATCCAATCGGAAACGAGCTATCAAGTAAAGGTTATGAAAAAATGATGAGAAATAACGTTAAATCGATTAAGGAAGCCTTTAGCAGGGTGGCAGACAAATGAGTGAAAGTCCAATTGTCGAGATAAAGAACCTAAACGTTGCGTTTGGGGGAAATACTGCACTTGAGGGTATTAACTTAAGTATATACCCTAGCGAAGTAATAGCAGTAATTGGGCTAAACGGGGCCGGTAAAACAACGCTTCTTAAAACAATGCTTGGTATATATAAGCCATCTTCGGGATTAGTTAAGCTAAACGCAAAGAAGATTGGCTACGTCCCTCAGTCGTTAAGTTTTGATCGCTCCATCCCGCTTACAGTAAAGGAATTACTTAGGGCTTACAGCAGCAAAAAGCAAAGCATAAGAGAAGAAACTAGGCGCAAGCTAAACTTAGTTGGTGCCCTTCATCTTGAAAACAAGAGAGTCGGAGATTTAAGTGGCGGAGAGCTGCAGCGGGTTTTGCTAGCCAATGCACTGCTTTCAGACCCCGAGCTACTTCTTCTAGACGAGCCAACAACTGGAATTGATGTGGTCGGCGAGAAAGGCTTTCTGGAAATCATCAAGACCTTGCAGGATGAACAAAGAATGGCTATCGTTTTGGTCTCGCATGATATACATTTGGTATATCGATATGCCACACGAATCGTGTGCATACATAGGAAAATGATGTGTCAGGGGCCTCCTCATACCATCGCGGAGAACCTGGATTTTGTCAAACTTTTTGGCAACTACCTTACCCCATACGAGCATGAACACACTTAATTTGATTGCCGAGGCATTCTCATATCCATTTTTTGTAAGGGCCCTTTATGTAGGCGGCATAATTTCTGTTGCTGGCGCCATGCTGGGTATCTATGTTGTCCTAAGAAGAGAATCCCTGATGGGCCATACAATTGCTGACATATCTTTCCTTGGTATAGCAATCGGTTTAGCTTTAGGTATGAACCTTGATCTAATAACCACATTGGTTGCAGCACTTGCGGCTATTGCAATAGCCATTCTTCAAAACACTGGCAGGTTCTCCTCTGACTCTGTTCTTGCATTTACCGCTGAGGTCTCACTTGCTGTTGCAATATTTATTATTAGCAGACTCCATGGATACCGTGTTGACCTTTTGCAATACCTTTTCGGTGATATCCTTGGTATATCATCATCTGATGTTGTTGTATCTCTCGCATTAATTCCAGCTATTTTAATAATCCTATTTTTTGCAAGAAAAAAGCTCTTGCAGGTTACATTTAATCAGGAGCTTGCAATTAGCGCCGGGACTAACGTGCCGCTCTACAACACGCTCTTTACTATGCTTGTAGCCCTTACAATTGCCGTGGGTATAAAAATTATTGGGATCATCCTTATAGCTGCGTTCCTAATTATCCCTGCAAACATTGCAAAGGTTTTTGCCCGAAGCTTTAGGGAGACAGCAATTCTTGCCGTATTATCAGCGATTTTAGCAACGACAATGGGGTTGATCGTCTCTTACGTGCTTGATATTCCAAGCGGAGCAATGATTGTAATGTCCCTTGGAGGTATGCTTTTGCTGGCTATGGGGATAAAAGGTCTTTTCTGCCGCTAAACTAAGAAGGCTTATGCTTTCTACTACTATAACAAATAAAAGGGGAAGGACACTCTTTACTATTAACCCACTTGATTGCTTAATATAAAATCAAGCTTCCTGGCAATGCTATAATAAGATATGTAACCAGCGCTTGCAGTCTCGCCATTTATAAATATTAAAGGAAATGGTAGATTGTGGGTTTCGACTAGCTCTCTGATGCTTGGGTGAACACCGTCATCTTTGACATCAAAGTAATGGATATCAATGATATCGCCGTAATCAGACTGCAGTGGTTTGATAACCTTCCAATTTATCTCAGCCCGAGATAGCGACCCGAACAAGCCTCATCCAAAGCTGCACGCCGAATCATTGTTAAAGATATCTATTCTTATAGGCTTCCTTACAGGTTTTACAGCCGTTTCCCTCATTTTCGTTCTCCTGCATCTAAGAATCCTTTAACAAGGCTAATTTTCTTCTCAAGCAAGAGGATCTCGCGGTCGAATGACCTGCGGTATTTTTCGAATTTTTTAGCGTTAAGATGAGCGGCCGTCTTTCCAAAAATTTGCCTTCTCTCGATTTGTATATCTTCCAGGTTCTCCTGAAGAATCTCTAGCTCTTCCTCTAACTCATCTATAGTCATGGATTTAATCCTCTCCGCGAATTCATCGATACTCATCATAGACCTATATCCCTCCCTGGCAGGAGTATGTTCCAGTAAATCCAGCTGAATGACTTTTTGCTAAACCAATTCACTCTCGTATCTCTAAGAAGAGACATCGGTCCCCAAGCAAATGGGAACTTTCCATACTCAGGCTCAGCTTCATATCTAAGATCAATTACCACAGAGCTCCCGGCTCTGGTAACAACAAATCAGGTTGCATGACCATCGTAAAGTGGCGCCGGAGCGCTGTCGTTGACTTCGCTTAGGATGTTGCGTGCAACAACATTTGCCTGATAATGCACAGCCGAGCCAGCTTTGGAGGTGGGAACATCAGAAGCATCTCCTAAAACGTATATGCGGCCATGGCCTTTTGCCTGAAGAGTATGCGGGTCTGTAGGTATATACCCCTTATTATCGCCAAGGCCTGAATTTCTAATAGACTCATCGCCTAAAGTGGAAGGCACAGAGACTAATAGGTCATACTCAATCCTTTCATCCCCTCTTATATTTTCTATCCATTTTTCCTGAGCATTCACGGTGCCGAGGCACCAGTTCGTCCTTACTTTTACATTCTTTTGCTCTGCTATTTTTGTAAGAACAGATGCTGCCTTGGGCTTGGCAAAAATACCTGGCGCTGGAGTAACAAACTCGATATCGACCTTGTCTCTTATCCCTCTTTTCTTGAAGTACCAATCGGCAAGGAAGGAAAATTCAAGTGCAGCAACCGGACACTTGATGGGAAGAGAGGAGATATTTACTACAAGCCTGCCACCTTGATATGATTTTAAAGCTTTGCTTAGCGCGATAGCTCCATCCAAAGTATAAAAGGTGAAGGCGTTTCCCCCCATTGCCTCCTCAAGACCATTATCTACAGACGGTTGAACAGAGCACCCAGTGCTAATAACCAGGAAATCATAAGGAAAGACGTGCCCTCTCTTAGTTGTAACTTTCTTACTCTCGATGTCGATAAGCAAAGCGTAATCCTGTACAAAATTTACTCCTGGCTTTAAAAACTTATTCCTAGGTTTAACAATCTTTCTCGGGTCATCAAGATTAAACGGCACCATTAGCAGGCCCGGTTGATAAATGTGCCGATTATCACCGTCTATAACAGTGATGTTCCATTTCTCCTCCGGCAGCTCCCGTCTAAGCTTATTGGAAATTATGGTGCCGCCGTTACCGCCCCCCAAGACAAGTATGTTTTTAGCTACCATCTAAAACTCCCAATTGGTAATTAATATCTATTTAGCCGCGGAGATAATAGAATAATAGAATCTAATGCATTTAAGGAATCTAAGGATTTCTTTGTATCTCCAGACTCGGAACGAGTTTCACTGGGTTCCTTAAAGTAAAGACAACAGGGCATCGTTGAAGAGCTAGCTCCTCTGCTTCTTTGATCTTTTCGTCCGGTGCATCACTTGCCACATTAAGGATTACTCTTACTTCCTCCATAATGGGTTGATCGCTGATACCAAAGACACGAGAAAAGTTGACATCTGCTTCTACTCGAACTGCAAGCTTTTTCAGCTCAATACCAAGCATTGCGGCCATTGTTGCGAACGTTCCAGCGTAGCAAGATGCAAGCCCAGTGAAGCAATAATGCATTGGCCCAGGCTTGCTTCCGCTGCCTCCCATAAACGTGGGGTTGTCTACTTCAAACGTTGCCTGCCCGCCCTCAAAATTAACGGTTGATTGAAATTGTACCCCTCCTTCTTTTAAAAGCCATTCTCCTTCAATTACCTGTGTCTTTCTAGCTTTCGAGGGGTCGCTACCGATTTGCTCACCAAAATTCTTGATTTTATCGATATTGATGTTGTTTATCCGTGCCACAATTACCTCCTTTTACCCACTGTAACATTAATATATGCGCATATTGTTATATGTTAG
>JASEIR010000069.1 GCA_030017355.1 Actinomycetota bacterium | reverse complement strand
GGTCCAAGTTTATCCTAAGCAATAGCTAAAGACCTACCCAGGGTTCCAGTCCTTCAGGCCTACAGCTCACCAGAACTGCGGCCCTTTCAGGGCCTTGATTTTGAATTTTTAATTTTGCATTTTGAATTTTTAATTTATCCAACCTCTATAGGTTGGCTCTTTGAACTTTCATATAAATCATAAGCCTCGTCTACCGTTGCACCGTCATGAACAATGGCTCTTATTGCGTTGATCATACCAACTGGATTATCGCTTTGGAAGATATTTCTTCCCATGTCAACGCCAGAAGCTCCTTCTTTTATGGCATTAAATGTCATCTGTAGAGCATCTCTTTCTGGGATTTTTTTGCCGCCAGCCATAACTATCGGCACGGGGCAGCCTTCAACTACTTTGTAAAACTCATCGCAATAGTAGGTTTTAACAAAGTCAGCGCCCATTTCGGCAGCAATTCTACAGGCAAGCCCTAGATAGCGTGCATCCCTTGCCATTTCCTTGCCAACTGCTGTTATGGCTAGAACAGGCATGCCATAACGTTGGGCTTCGTTAACTAACTTACCAAGATTTGCGATTGTTCTGTCTTCATTTTGAGCGCCAACAAAGATGGACATCCCAACTCCTGAAGCATTAAGTCTTAATGCCTCTTCCATTGAAGTTGTAATGTCTTCGTTGGATAGCTCTCCCAGTATGCTTGGGCCACCAGAAACCCTAAGACATATTGAAGCATCAATAGAAGGGTCAACGCAGGTTCTTAAGATGCCCCTTGTGATAAAAAGACAGTCAGTATAGGGAATGAGAGGAGTTATTGCGCTTTTAATATCTCTTAAACCTGTAGTGGGGCCTTGAAAATATCCGTGGTCGACTGCAAGCATAACTGTTTTACCTGTTTGGGGTTTAATAATCTTTGATAGCCTATTTTTCAATCCAAAGCTCATATCAACCTCCTGTCAGAAAGGTACCTGCCATGCAAAATTGCAAATTTAAGTGCTCGCTATGCAAGATTACAAACATGATGATTTTAATCATAACAGAAGGTAACATCTAGGTTCAAATATACTTAAGGCTCTAGTGCTAAGGCTTATTTGAGCTAAAAATTCTTAGTAATTTCATATAGCCTATGTTATGATTTGACCAAGGTAGCTTAAACTAAGCATATTGGGTAGAGATTGTAATTTTTTATTAAATGGAGGTTTTTGTGTTTAAGAGGCTTATTATAATTTTAACTGCTTTGTTAATGATTGTATTTGCGTTAAATGCGGTAGCGTTTGCCAATGTAATTCCAGATCAACTGCGCATATCGCTTTGGCCGGAATACTACGACAATCAGGTAATGTTCATGGCAGGAGTAAAATATCCAGATAATACTCCACTGCCAATCGATGTCAAGCTGGCCATACCGAAAGGCGCAAAGGTGATCTGGGCTGGCGAGATTATGGGTGATATATCCCAGGATATTCAGACAACACCAACTGTAAACTCTAAAGTCGGCTATGATGAGGTTGCTTTTACTTTAACCAAGAGCCGTGCTGGCCAGGTTGAAACAAGTTGGGCGGGATTGAATGTAAATGGGCAAAATAGAAGCATATCACTTGATTGGACGCAGCGGTATGATGCAAAAGAAACTGTATTTATTTTTAGAGAACCGTCACAAGCTTTTGACGTAAAATTGTCACTTCCAGAGAATTTATCTAACCAACAACAGCTATCCCAGGGTTTTCATGAAACAAATCCAATTAAGCTTTCTGTTGGCCAAAAACAAATTTTTAATGTGACTTATAAGAGAAGCACGGATGTACCGACGGTTAATGACCAATCAGTTCAGAGACCGCAGACCCAGGTACAACCTAGTGCGCAAGCACCATCATCAAGCAACCCAATAGATACGGCAACAATTGTAGTAGTTATAGTTGGGGCTCTTATAATCGGCGCTCTTGTCTTTCTAAAAATCAGATTAAAATAAGAAGTGGGTTTAAGTACGGGTTGTTTAGATACTTATAAAACTTATCGCTGGTGAGTTTGCACGCGAAGGTTGCAGATATAAAAAAGTTGCTTAGATACTTATAAAACTTATCGTTCTACAGTTTCTGCTACTTCTTTAACAGCTTTAACAGCACTCTTTTTCTTCTCGATAGTTACAATGTCTTTTAGTTGGTAGTAAAGCCACTTAACAGAGCTATTTTTCTCAACAATCTCTTTTAGACTGGCAGACCGGGCTTGCTTCTCATATGCCGGCATGTTAATAGCTTTATATATAGCTTCAGCAGTCTCATCGACATCAAATGGATTTATTGACAGGCAAGAATTACCCAGTTCAGAGAATGCACCAGCATTTTCAGAAAGAATAAGGACGCCATTCCGCTTGTTTATAAACGGGCCTTCTTTTGAGACAAGATTCATCCCGTCAAAGATGGGATTTACCAATAAGACATCATAGCATTTTAAAGCCGCGACCGATTCAGGATAGTTATCTTTAATGCGAAGATAAATAGGAGTCCACGAATCAGTTTTATGGCGGTCATTTATCTTCTGAACGGTTGATTCTACCTCTAGACGGTAATCTTTGTATAGCTTTATGTTTTCTCGCGTTGGATAGAGAAGCGCTAAAAATTTAACCTTTTCCTTAAGCTCAGGGTGCTTTTGCAATAAGATATCAAAGGCTAAAAATCCCCTTATAATATTCTTTGATGGATCACATCGATCGGTTCTAACAATAAGCGCTTGGTCTTTATAATCTTTTTTGAGTTTTGTCTCATGTTTAAGAACATCGCTGCTTACACTTATTTTTTGTAGGCCAGCTCGGTCTATGGAGATTGGATACGAGCGAACGTAAACTTCTCGGCCTTGCCACAAGGCACTTTTTCGCTTCCAATTTACAACACATCCCAGTAATGACTCACAACATAGCAGGAAATTATTTGCATAGTGCCTGGTTTGAAATCCTAAAAGGTCGTTTGCTAACATGCCTGCCAAAAGTTCTGTTCTCATTTCGTAGGGTAAAATGCTCATATAGTCAGGCTCTGGCCACGGGATATGAGTAAAGTGGAATAAAAACGCGCGATCGGTTTGCTGCCGTATATATTTTGCGGCTAGGAATAAGTGATAATCTTGAATCATTATTATTGGATTTATGTGTAGGAGACTTTCCTCTGCTGCTGCGTCTGCAAGCAATTTGTTTGCCACCACGTATCCTTCGCGCCACGCACGATGGGTTTCAGCTGTTATGTCGGGAGCGCGTGAAAGATTCCAAATGTAGTGGTGTATGAACCACAGCAAAGGATTGCTAATAACGTTATAGTAAGGCTTATATACTGATTTCGGGATATCTACCAGCTTAATATGGTATAGTGGATTGTCCTCTGGAAATCCAACCACAACATCATCCCTAGCCATGGCTTGCTCGACATCTGTCATTGCAGCCGAAATCCAAGTAGCTCTTGTTTCTTCACTTATGGCTGTCATGGCTGTGACAAGCCCGCCGCCACCTCTTTTGGTGATGAGGTTACCAAACTCATCACGTTTAAATTCTACAGGGCCTCTATTCGATATTAGAATTACTGATCTACCTGATAAAAGCTTCTTAAGATTAGGCTCCTTTTGCTTTTTATGATTTTGCAATAAAATCATCTCCGCTTAGCTAAGGCTTTACGCATTTCTCTGTGTAAACACATTGCCTAAGTTTGATAAAGATCGATAAATAGCTGCATATAATCGGCTAGCTGTCTTGGGCTTAGGAAATTCTTACGAACATGCTCCTTACCATATATACCCATCTCACGGGCCATTTCAGGATTCTTTAACAACAAAGCGGCTTTTTTACCACATTGTTCTGTATCACTTACTAGAAAACCTGTTTTTCCGTTTATCACTTGCAAAGGTATTCCACCTACATCGCCACCTATCACTGGCCGTTCTTTCCATAAAGCTTCACTTACGACCAACCCAAATCCCTCACGGAGTGATTTTTGTATAACCACGTTTGATGCGCGCTGGAAAGCATTAACCTCTAGGTTACCAACACCCTCCAAGTTAGACAAAAGATGTATATCAGGGTCGCCATTAGCGTATCTTGAGGTTTTTTCATAATAGTGAAAACCCTCTGGATCATCAGTAGCCATTGAAGCTACCATCAATAGTTGCGTACCCGGAACCTCCTCTTTTGCTATCCGATACGCATCTATGACCCCCAATGGGTCTTTCCATGGGTCAAATCTAGAAACTTGCGTTATGATGGGCCGTTTTATATCAATATTATAGCGGTTAAGAACATTTAAAATCGTATCATACTCAATTGGAATGTTTTTTGGGCTCAAAGGGTCTATAGTTGGCGCAACTATTGATATCTTACCAACACCAAGGTCTTCCTTAACATATTGGGGCATTGTAAAGACTGCAGCGTCATAACGCTCGATATAAGGTCTAAGGAATTCCCAAACACCTGGCCTTGCTGCTGTTAGATCTATATGGCAACGCCAAATCCATTTACCTGTTTTTTTGCCTTTATCCTCCAGAAATGAAAGAATTGCGGCAGGTTGTGGGTCGTGAACCATGACAATGTCATATTCGCCGCTAAACATGTCAGCATTATTTCTATTATTTGTCAGATAAGTATCTATCATCTCTGGGGTGGCAATAAGCTCCATACCTTGAAGGGCGTTATGGAACAGCTTGGTCACAGTAAAGAAATCCTCACTGCCTCGAATAATTTGCCAATCAGCAATAAGCCCAACATCGCGCATAAGAGGGACAAGTGTGTACAGAAGCTCGGCAACTCCACCACCAAAAGCTGTTGAGCTAAGATTAAGAACCCTTAAGCCTTTCATTTCACCGCCTAGTCGGCGGATTTTCTCAATAATTTCTTCGTCGACTATGTCCTCATAATTCTTAAGCGAGTTTGTTCCAACGGGAACAGAAGTTAGCATGGCAATAGCTCCTTGCAGTCAATTTATTCCCTTCGATGTTATTTAGTAAAACAACCCCTAAAAGTACAAAATACACGGTAAAAAGACTTTTACAATATTACCGGCAAAATTTAATTCAAACTTAATTTGAATTTAGTCCAGCGCGTTCCGAAGGAACGCAGCGGAGCTCTCCGGGCTAGTGATATTTATCCACATTCCCGTACTTAACTCAAAACCTGCTGCAATTGTCAGTTTTGGGATTATGGAGATATGCCAGTGGTAGCTTTCAGGCTTATCGTATCCGCGGGGGCTAGTATGCAAATACATATTGTAAGGAGGGTCGTTTAAACCAATGTAAAAACGCTGTAAGGTTTTCTTGAAAATTGAGGCAAGCTTGTATCTATTATCATCGGTCAGCAGTTCGAAGCGGGCTTGGTGATGCATAGGCAAAATCCACGTTTCAAAGGGTAGCTTTGCTGCAAATGGCGAAAAGACAATATAGTTTTCAGTTCTATCGATTAACCGCTCAGAAATTATTCTCTCTTGCTCAATCATATCGCAAAAGACGCATCGTCTATTTTCATTATAATAGCTTGCAGAGCCCACTAACTCATTTCTTACTACTTCTGGGATTATAGGGGTTACAAAAATTTGTGAATGCGAATGCTCAAGAGAGGCACCAGCCTCCTTGCCATGGTTGATTAAGATCTGGACATAATTACCATAGGGTTGTTCTTCATGATGCCTTAAACGTAATATATAAGCCCGAAGGACCTCCGCGACTTGCTCGTTGGGATATGTGGCCAACGATAGGTTATGCTCTGGGCCATGGATTACAACCTCATGGGCACCATAAGCCTTTCGAAGCCTATAAAAGTTATTCATTGTGGTTTCACTACCATTTTCTGGTGTGAAGGCTGGGAACTTATTTGGAACCACTCTAACAGACCAACCAGGAGAATTTGGAAGGGTGTTTTCAGGTCTGAAAGCTAAAACCTCAGGCGGCGTCATTGACTCATTGCCGTAATCAAATGGGCAGACATGCGGCTCTGCAACGCTTCTTTTGCGAATGAAGTCGTCAGGTCGTTTTGCTCTTTCTTTAGCTATAACAACCCAGTTTTTGGTAACAGGGTCTTGTCTTAGCTCCGGCATAAAAATCTCCTCGTACAGAACTTTGCAGATTTAACTTGGTAGGAATTTATATTCGAAATCCATGCATTTATCCTACCGAATAAATTCAAAAATTCAAAATGCAAAATTGCAAAATTAAAAATTCAGGGATTCTGCAATTCGTTGTCTTTAGCTGTTAGAAAATGTTATCCCCTCGGCTTCGCTCGGGGCAAGCCCTTCGGCTTCGCTCGGGACAAGCCCGAGCGAAGGGCAATAGCCCATTTACATGCCATCCTAAGCAGAGAGCAAAGCATACTAAGATGTCATTCTAAGCGGAGGGCGATAGCCCTTTTACATGTCATCCCGAGCGAAGGGCGATAGCCCGGAGTCGAGGGATCTCAATAATATTGTCATTATTATGCCACAGACTAGCATATGATCTATAAGGTGTTGGTTGATACAAAGGCATGTCTATACTTAAAAATTTAGAAAATACGATTTAGATCCCTCAGGGCCTTACGGCCCTTCGGGATGACAAAAAGGAAGGAGGGGTTATCCCTTCGTTTAGGATGACAAAAAGGAAGGTAGTCGTCGGCCCGGGGCCTGTCCCGAGCAAAGTCGAGGGAATGACAAAGGCTGAAATGCAAAATTAAAAATTAAATATTGAAGAAAAAAGGCCAAAAATTTTAGGATTTTGGGTTTAACCAACAACTAAACTGGGTATTTAACCTTAGTTTAAAGGGTTAACGATTATTAAATCTACGAACTCAAGCTTGCTTATAAGCATCCACTGGAGGTTATTAGATGTCAACTGAAAGCAAAAGCTCAATCGTTCATAACCCTAGCAGATTGGAAGAATCAACCAACAGCAAGCAATGGCACAAGATTATAACAAACATGATACGCAACAGTTTTGAAGTAGGTAAGAATCTACCTGATGTGCTTTCATCCGTGCTTGAGTCAATTCTTGTATTAATCCAAGCTAGAGCAGGCATGTTTATGCTACTAAGCGATGATAAGCTCCGCCTTGTAGAAATTGCAAGCAAGGGTTTTACCACGAGTAAGTTCCAACCACTAGCAATTCCACGAAATATAGACTTAGAGGGGTTTCTTCGCAAGCGACTCGTACCAGGCATTGAATGTGAAGAAAGAGATTTTTTAATTGTGTGGCTAGGAACTAAAGATTCGGAAATCGGAGCTCTTGCAATCTATTGTGCTGGTTGGCTCGTGCATGATCAAAATACAAACAAGCTTCTAGAGCTGCTAAAAGCACAAATTTCATCCGGGATTGAACGTATGCTTGCATACAACAAAATAAAGCGCCGTGACTTAATAGCTAAAGCTAGTTTAATGCAGCTTGGCAAAGCCTTAGGCAGCAAGCTTGATATAAAAAAGCTAGCTCACCAAATTACTCATGCAGCAATGGCCATTGTAGAGGCCGATTTATGTGATGTTTTACTGCTAAAACAGGGGTCGCTAGAATTTCTTGTTGCTTCAAGTTTTAACAAAATACTTAAAGGCTATGGAGACGTACCGCTGAAAAATGATCCTGCAGCGAGAATTGTTGAGCGAGGCAAACCAGTCATAATAAGGAATATTCACCCAAAGAGCCGTTTTCATAACAGATTATGGCTTAAAGATGAGCAGTACAAATCATATATTGGAGTGCCAATAAAGCAAGAAGACAAAGTGATTGGAATTCTGGAGGTTTTTAGTAAAAGCTCTGCTAAATTTAGTGATGCAGATCAAAAGATACTCCAATCGCTAGCCGGACCGATAGCAGCTGCTCTGAGGAATATAAGGTCTATCGAGGAAACAAAAAAGAAAGCCGAAGAACTAAAAATTTTACATTCTCATACATCTCAAATTGTTGCCAAGACAGACATCGAGAAGGTAATGAAAGAAATAGTAGATGCGGCTAGGTCTGCAGTTGGATGCCTAATGGCAGCGGCTGCTTTATATAACTCAAAAACTAACCGCTTTGAATACCGAACTACATACATTGATCCAATTTTAGGTAAGCGAGGCTTAACCAAAGCACAGGCCGCGTCGGCAACGTATACCGAGGATGTTTATGCTGAGATATTGCGTACCGGCAGAGCGCTTCGTCTTGATGATATCAGACTTCATAAAAAAGACAATTCAAAGCAATCAGAAGGTGTTTTACTTAGAGGATTTTTGGGTGTGCCACTGGTTGATGAGCATAAAAATACCTGTGGCGTAGTAATGGCAAGCTTTAAGAAGGATGGCAGCCTATTTACAGAAGCAGACGAGGAGGTTCTATCGACACTTGCAAATCAAGCATCAATTGCAATTCAAAGCATTCGGCTATACCAGCAACTTGAGCAAAAAGCAAAAGGTTTAAAGAATCTATTAGCGGTAAGTCAACAAGTAAACTCATCCAATGACAGTAGTAGGGTTCAGAAGGCTGTGGTTGATGCAGTATCAAATCTATTTGATGTTAAATCTGTTTGTATAGCCCTTTACAATGAAGCCGAAGATAGCCTAAGAATATCAAGAAGTCTAATTAATGGAGTCGAGGCGCTTGCAAATGAAAAACTTCTTATTGATAAGTCAATGAAGTCACAACTTTTCAATGGCAAACAACCAATCTTCATACCGCCAGCAGATCTTAGTAATCTTAGATTGGGTGAAAAGTCGCTGGTCGATTATTTTGATTCGTTTCTTGGGATTCCGTTGGTAGTAAAAAACCGAGTAATAGGGATTCTAGGTGTATCGATAAATAGCGAGGCCGATAAGGGATGGCTCGCCGACGAGCTGGAACTACTACATATTTTTGCAAACCAGATTGCTATTGCAATCGACAACTCGCGCCTGTATGAAGAGACATTGCGCAAAGCGCATAATTTAGCAACAACGCTTGAGATATCAAAGATAATCACAAGTGAGACGGACCTTGCTCAAATATTTGAGCGAATTTCCTTATTCATTAGGAAATTATTTAGCGTTAAATATGGCTGTATTTTCCTAAGCGATCGGTGTGGAGAAAATTTGAATCTTGTTTACAGATGGGGTAGAGACCCTACCTCGTTTAAAATTGAGCAGATACCAATAGACGTATTTAATATCCATGGAAGAGTATTTCTTGAAAAAGAACAAATTGTAATTAACGACCTTGGTTCGGATAATAGCATAAAAATAACTTGTCTCGAGTTTGATAAAGATATAAGGTCGGCAGTGATAACACCGCTGGTGGTAAAGGGAGAGGCATGTGGTGTCATGACCCTCCTATCAAAAGAATCCCACTTCTTTAACGACGAACGCTTATCAATAATTAATATCTTTACAAATCAATTTGCAATCGCAATTAGAAACAACCAGCTTTATGCAAGAGTTATAGAAGAGGAAGTAGCAAGGCGTGAAGCCGAGATATCAGTAGAGCTACTTCAGGAGAAATCTAAGAATGCGGTTGTTATTGAAAGAACAGCAGATGGTATATTCATGGTCGACGAGGATTTCAATATTCAGGTGTTTAATCCTGCGCTTGAGGAAATGACGGGCATGAGGGCTTACAAAGTAATTGGCAGAAAATGCCAAGATGTGTTCAGGGAAGTATTTATAGAAGGAAATGTATGCGAGAAATGCCCCATGTGGACAGATAATGGGCAGCAATCCGATAGAATAAAAGCCCATATAAAGCTAAAAAATGGGGAGACCAGGTTTATAGAAATCAGCCACTCTGTAATAAATCAAGGCAAAAGAAAAGGCTTAATTGGAACAATTAGGGATATCACAAAAGAACATGCTTTGGAAGTTTATCAGCATGACCTAAGAATAGCAACAGATGTGCAAAGGAATATCCTGCCAAGAACTAAACCTAAGATCGAAGGATTAGATATCGGATTTTTATGTAAGCCTGCAAAACAAATCGGGGGAGATTATTTTGATTTCATACCGCTTGAAAATGAAAAACTTGGTATTGCCATAGGAGATGTCGCAGGGAAAAGTCTACCTGCCGCGCTCCTTGTATCAATGCATAAGTATGTGCTGCGCTCGGCTGCTGCAAACACGGATTCGGTAATATCACCGATGCGCGCGCTAAACCAAATCATTTGGGAGGATACTTCCCCCGAAGTATTTGTAACCACCATATATGGGGTTTACAATCCAAAAACATCAGTTTTTGCTTATGCAAATGCTGGTCATATGCCGCCGCTACTTTATTCGAACGGTTCAACAAAGTATCTGTGGGCTCCTCAAATGCCTCTTGGCATCCAACAAAATCTTTCGATTGACCAACATGAAGTAAGGCTAAAAAATGGCGATATTTTAGTCCTTTTAAGTGATGGCGTTACTGATATTAGGAACAGTCAGGGTGATTATTTTGGCCTCGTTCGCTTAAGGAGAATAATTAGGAAGTATGCACATTTAAGTGCTCAAGAGCTTGCTGAAGAAATATTCTCACATACCATGAATTTCTCAGCGGGTGAACTTAGTGATGATTTTACAATAGTTGTAATAAAGTGCACCAAAACAAGCGAGGACATAGGTGTTAAAGAGTTAGTTATCAGTAACAAACCAATTGCAGTAAATGATGCTCGTAAGTTCATCGCTAACGCTCTGAAAGAGAAAAATGTTGATGAAGAGATAGTATCCGACATCCTTGTTGCTGCCTGTGAGGTGGTGACTAATTG
>JASEIR010000068.1 GCA_030017355.1 Actinomycetota bacterium | reverse complement strand
CCAAATACCCTCCCCCTTGAGGGGGGAGGGACAGGGTGGGGGTGAAAAATGGACATGAGACGGTGGACCGGCAAAAGAAGAACTGTCATTTGCGAGGAGATTGCCACGGCACTTTCAGTGCCTCGCAACAGGCTCCGGTGCCGTGGCAATCTCAAATAAAGAGCGGCCGGCAGACCGGGGACGGGAGACAGGAGACAGGCCAAGAACAGACCGGAGATTGGATCTTGAATTAAGAGGAGTTTTGATTGAGAGTACCAGATCCTAAAGAGCGCTTGATCGTTGCGCTAGATGTTGATAGTAAGGAAGCAGCATTATCGATATGCCAGAAGATAGGAAATCAGGCCGCTTTTTACAAGGTTGGCCTGCAGTTGTTTCTGGCCGAAGGGCCAGAGGTCGTACAGGCTTTAAAAAACCAGGGTGTAAAGGTGTTTCTTGATTTGAAACTTCACGATATCCCAAATCAGGTTGCAGGTGCTTGCCGTAAGATCGTTAAAATGGGTGTAGATATGACTACTGTTCACACTATGGGCGGATTTGATATGATGCAAGCAGCAGCAGAGGCAATAAAGCAATCATCTCAGGAACTGGGAGTCCTGCCTCCCATTTTATTAGGCGTAACTATTCTGACCAGTTTAAATCAGAAAAGAGCTGGGGAAATAGGGATTACGGGCTTGATCTCAGAGCAAGTTGTAAATCTTGCTGCATTAGCAAAGGAGAGTGGTCTTGACGGCGTTGTCGCTTCGCCACACGAAGCTGGGAGCATAAGGCAAAAAATAGGCGATGATTTCATAATTGTTACACCTGGCATAAGGTCTTCTGATGATGCTACGCAGGATCAAAAACGTGTAATGAGTGCTTGCGATGCTATTAAAGAAGGAGCGTCTTATCTAGTAGTAGGAAGGCCAATAATTGGCGCAGACAATCCAGCAAATGCAGTTGCAAAAATAACATCAGAAATTAGCAGGGCGCTACAGTCGACCCGATGAACGATATCAGAAGCCAATTAAATAGCCATTTAAGAATAGCCATTTAAGCTAAGTTTAAGCTAAGTTTCGAGCTAAGATTTGATTTGTGCTAAAATTTTAACCCACTTGATGTAGCAATCGTTAAAAAATTAGGTAAAATTATAATATTTTATTGCAAAAAAGCAGGAAAACGGCATATATAAGAAGAAGTTTTATGTCGTCCCAGTTCAGCAGGGGTAGGTTTTGCTCTATAACGCTATATCCTGGGGTTTTGATAGATGCGATTGATTAAGAGAAGGGAGGGAGGTACGGTAAAGGAATTTGCTAGCTAGACTGGTCAAGAAGGAATGAAATTGTAGACGAACTATTGAGTCTTTGAAAATATCGCAGCAGGTTCTTGATTAATGCAAATTACACCGGATTAATTCCCGCACTAGATAGAGCAAGATCCGCAATTTTAGTCCAAGCTGTTTTATCAAGGAAGCTAGCTATTAAAAAATTACCAAGAATGCAAAAAAAGATTGACTGCTATTAAAATTTGATTGCGCAACTAAGGAGGAGTTATGCCATTACCAAAATTAACTGAGGCACAAAGACAAGAAGCTTTGAAAAAAGCTGCGGAGGCAAGACAGAAAAGGGCCGATCTTAGGAAGAAATTGAAAAGCGGAGAGATAAACGTCAAGGATATTATTAATAAAACAGATGATCCAATAATCGCCAGAATGAAGGTTAGCAGCTTGCTAGAATCGCTGCCTGGTATTGGTAAAGCAAGAGCTCAAAAGATTATGCAGGAGGCTGGCATTAGCCCAACAAGAAGGGTTCAAGGCCTCGGTAGCAAGCAAAAAGAAATATTGGTTAGCGCAGTAAGTAAGTAGCTATAGGTGAATATAGATGGATGCAGACCCAAAAGTTTTTGTAATCTCTGGTCCATCTGGAGCTGGAAAGGGGACTCTCACAACAGAAGTGTTAAAGAGAGTCCCCTCTCTTGCACGCTCTATATCAGTAACAACAAGAAGACCTCGGCCTGGCGAGAAAAACGGCGTTGATTATTATTTTGTTACTGCCGATGAGTTTAGAGAGCATATTAGGAAAAACGATTTTCTTGAATGGGCAGAAGTTCATGGAAATTATTACGGTACCCTGAGGTCGATAGTTGAGAAGGAGCTAGCGGCTGGAAAGGATGTAGTAATGGTCATAGATGTTCAGGGGGCTATTAGCGTGAAGAAAATGATGCCCGAAGCCGTTCTTATATTCATTAAGCCGCCGTCAATGGAAGAACTTCGGAAGCGACTTAAAGAAAGAAAGACAGAGAACGAGGCCGAGCTTGAGCGGCGGATGAAAAATGCAGAAGCAGAAATGAAGCTTGCTAAGCTATATGATTTTGTGGTAATAAATGATGATGTGAATCGGGCCACCGATGAATTAGTCGGCATTATACAATCCATAAGGTCAAAAAGTTAAGCGAAGGTGATAGATTTGGCAACACGAAATATTGATAAGCTTCTAAAAAAAGTTGATAGCAAATACACGCTTGTTATTGCTGCGGCAAAAAGGGCAAGACAGATAAATGATTATTTTGCTGCTATAAAACGTCATGAATTAGTTAGGGTAAAAGCGCCACAGATTGAAGCTCTCTCAAATAAACCACTTACAATTGCGCTTGAAGAGATTGCGCAAGACAAGATAACCTACGAAAGGGTTACAGAAGGCATAAAGTAAGCCGTCATGGTTAAATCTATTCTTGAAGGAAAAACAGTAGTCCTTGGTGTTTCAGGGGGAATCGCATCTTACAAGGCCGTTGACCTTGCAAGTAAGCTAACGCAAGAGGGGGCAACGGTTAAGGTAGTCATGACGGCAAATGCCACAAAATTTGTAGGCTCCATTACTTTCCAAGCGGTCACGCACCAGCCAGTTTTAACCAACCTATTTGAAGACAGTTCCCAGTCTGCAATCTCCCACGTGTCAATATGCAAGGACGCAGACATTTTCATTGTGGCTCCTGCCACCGCAAACATTATTGCCAAGGCTGCCCATGGTCTAGCAGATGATGCTTTGTCAACTGCTTTATTAACCGCTAGTTGCACCATTGTTATGGTTCCAGCGATGAATAGCCAGATGTGGCTTAATAAGGCAACTCAGCACAACTTAAATGTTCTTAAAAACCGTGGAATTCAGATAATAGAGCCAGAAGTAGGGCGGTTAGCATGCGGTGATGAGCAGGCAAAAGGAAGATTTCCAGAAACAGAGTTCATCTTAAACTATATGAAAGATTTTCTTGGTAAGGTTCAAAGCCTTAGAGGAAAGACCATCCTAATTACTGCTGGAGGAACCCGAGAGCCTATTGATTCAGTTCGCTTTATTGGGAACCGTTCCTCAGGGAAAATGGGATATGCAATTGCCAAAGCAGCAAAAACAAAGGGAGCTAACGTTATTCTAATTTCCGGGCCTACTAATCTTCAGCCGCCATTTGGTGTAAGCATGGTGTATGTTGAAACTGCCCAGCAAATGCTTCAAGCAGTTATCAATAATTTAAGTCAGGCGGATGCAGTAGTAATGACAGCTGCAGTCTCAGATTTTAGGCCTGCTATGAAAAGCAATAAAAAAATAAAGAAGGAATCGATGCCGTCCAGCATTGAGCTTGAGTTAAATCCGGATATTCTTGAAGCAATCTCCAACAAAAAAGATAAGCAGCTTGTAATCGGGTTTGCTGCAGAGACTGATAATGTCCTTGAGAATGCAACTAAAAAGCTTAAGAAAAAAAAGCTTGATTTAATGGTGGCTAACGATGTAAGCCATCCTGACTTTGGTTTTGATAGCGACTTTATCCTAGCTGCTTTTATTAGCGATTACGGGCAGCAGGGTAGCCTTGAGAAATACCGAAAAACTGAACTTGCAGAAAAGGTAGTAGAATGGATTGCTAGTAAACTTGCCTAGTTAACGAACTGGTTATCTGGTAAGCTTGGTTGGTTAATGGACTTGGCTAGAACTTTGTTGATTGATTTAGAGTGCTGCCCGCCTTGTTTCTTCAATGTAAGCGCATACCCGATTTCTACCCATACGTTTTGCCATGTACAGGGCTAAATCAGCCTTATCAATGATCTCAAGTGGTTTATTTGAATCCTCAGGATAGCTAGCAACCCCAGCGCTTATTGTTATACAGCCGGATGGCTGGCTGTAAGCATCTGGGAATCGGTATTCTTCTACTTTTTGCCTGAAGCGCTCTGCAAGCCTAAGTGCATGCGTTTTGTCTGTATTTGGACAGAGAATTGTAAATTCCTCGCCACCATATCTTGCGATGATATCTGATGCCCTACTTTCGTCTTTTAATATGTTTGCCAGCTGCTTTAAAATTATATTTCCTTTAAGATGGCCGTTTGTGTCGTTATAAACCTTGAAATGATCGATATCTACGATAATCAACGACAGTGGCGCGCCATAGCGCACTGCCCGGCTTATTTCAACCGTAAATTGCCGGATAAAGTATCTGTAGTTATATAGAGAGGTAAGGTCATCTGTTAAGGCAAGCCTTTTGGTTTCCTCTAGAAGCTTTGCTTTTTCAATAGCTACAGCGGCATATGTTGATAAAAGGCTAAGAACTGATATGTCACGCGCTTTAAATTCCCTTACTTTATAATCATCAACATATATTATCCCTACAACTTTGTTATCAAGAAAAAGCGGACAGGCTATAAGCGATTTAATGCCTTCCTTTGCTAGTTGCTTATTTATAAATTCAGGGTGATTTGAAATATTGGATATAACAACAGGCCTGTTTTGCTTCAAAATATAGCTTGTAAGTCCGCCCTCCCTTAATTTCCAGCTTTTTTGTCTAGCTAGCGCAGTCTTAAAGCCGACAGAGGCAACAATAGACATTTCGTTGTTTTCTTCGTCATAAACAGCTAAACTCCCAGCAGGTGTATTTGTAAACTCGGTTGCATGCTGAACAATTACTTTGGCTACTTCAGAAAGATTTCTTGCGGATGATAAACTAAGCCCAATTTCGTATAATGACTTGTGCTCTCTGGTTAGCTCATCTATCAGGTTATATGTTACTCTACCCTCATCCTGCAGCAGTTGGCATAATAAGCGAGTTATTGACCTGTTGATGACTTTAGCTCGTGCTGGTTTTAGCTTACGAACCCTCTTATTTACGTCTTTAGAGCCAGATAAATCGATAATTAGGTCAATGTCAGGCCTTCTAAGCAGATTATCCAGGGTGCAGCCAGTAGAAATATCCATTTCACCTGCAATATCAGAAACAGCTGCGTCATCTGGATGAATTATACCCAATATCCTAATAGATAGAGCTTCAGCAAGAGTTTCAAACAGGGGGATATCCTTCTTGCCTCCGCCAATTACAACAACATTCATATGCCCCTAAACCGTAGACCTATTGCTCCTCTAGGAAAAGCGTGGATTAAGAATTTTATCGACATATGTAGGAGGAAACTTTAGGATATATAATATGCAATTTATATGCAATTTGAACAAGTCTGGCTGCTGGTGCTTGAGCTGGTTTTAATGTGGGTGCGCAACTGCCTGTTTGCTTGACGAACATGATTCTATTTGCTATTCTGGTAGCAAGTTAAGCCTTATAATGTGCATTGAAAATACCGAATTGTCGGTTAAATAAAGGGAACTCTTATCCAGAGAGGTGGAGGGACTGGCCCTGTGAAGCCTCGGCAACCTGAAAACGGATAAGTAGTGGCCGTTTTTAAGGTGCCAATTCCTGCGGAAGCGGAAGAGAGATCTTTTTAGGTTTCTGAAAGATGAGAGGAGGTTTATAGAGGTTATATAGCCCTTGTACACTTTCAGGACAGGGGCTATTTTTTTACTAAGAATAGGAGGAAAAAAATTGCCAGGTAAACGTTATTTAATTACGTCGGAATCCGTAACGGAGGGACATCCTGATAAGATTGCTGATCAGATATCTGATTCAATCCTTGATGCAATATATATGGATGATCCAATGGCTAGAGTTGCTATTGAGACGCTAGTGACTACTGGCTTAGTTGTGGTTGCAGGTGAGGTCACCACATCAACATATGTTGATATTCCCAGTGTTGTAAGAGAGACTATACGAGAGGTAGGGTATACACGCGCAAAATATGGCTTTGATTGCGATACATGCGGAATAATAACAAGCATCGATCCACAGTCACCGGATATCGCTCAAGGTGTTGATGCTGCTTACGAGAGCCGGATAGGTATAGGCACGGAAGACCTAGATAAACTAGGGGCAGGAGATCAGGGCATGATGTTTGGTTTTGCCTGCAACGAAACTCCTGAGCTAATGCCTTTACCAATACTGCTAGCTCATAAATTGGCATATCGATTAGCTGAGGTTAGAAAGACTGGAATAATTCCTTATCTTAGGCCTGATGGTAAAACTCAGGTAACAGTGGCTTATGAGGATGGTAGGCCAGTTGAGGTTGATACTATTATTGTCTCAACACAGCACGCTCCTGGTGTAGAGTTGGATACCCAACTAAAACCTGCTGTAATAGAGAATGTTATAAAACCAGTCGTACCTCCAGAGATGATTAACTATGATAAGGTAAAAATCCTAATCAACCCAACCGGTAAGTTTGAAATTGGCGGTCCGCAAGGCGATACAGGCCTTACAGGACGCAAGATCATTGTAGATACATACGGCGGTCTTGCTCGTCACGGTGGAGGCGCATTCTCTGGCAAAGACCCAACGAAGGTTGACCGCTCGGGAGCATATGCTGCAAGGTATGTTGCAAAAAATGTTGTTGCTGCCGGGCTTGCTGATCGTTGCGAGGTGCAGATTGCTTATGCTATTGGCGTAGCGCATCCTATCTCGATCATGGTTGAAACGTTTGGAACAGAAAAAATTCCTGTTCAGGAAATTGAATCACTTATTAGAAAGCACTTTGATCTAAGGCCAGCTGCAATTATCAGAGATTTAAATCTTAGAAGGCCAATATTCAAGAAAACCGCTGTCTATGGACACTTTGGTCGAGAAGATGAAGATTTTACTTGGGAGAAGACTGACAAAGCAGCAATTTTGCGTGAAGAAGCTGGCATAAAAGATTTGGAGAAGGTTCTTTAAAAAGAGTTAAAAAGGGACATTGCTATGCATTCTATGCATTCCTGAGAAAATGCACAATGCATAGTAACGTCCTTGTTGTTTGCTAGGCTGTTTCTTGTTTCGTTTGTGTTATTTTTTCCCGCAGGAACTCCGGTGCGAAATCGGCGCCGTTTTCCCAAGCCAGAGTGTGGCCGATTATCTTAAAATTTTTAAAAAAAGAGACGTCCTTTAGCGGTTCGAAAATTTCGCCTTCTAATTCTGTCGAGAGATCAACTTCACCCTCAGCGCCGTCATTAAAAGCAAGCCATATTTTATAGTCTTTGATATATTTTGCCTTGATTACCCACGGTACCATTTCTTACTCCAAGGGCTCGATTTTGTTCAAAGGTTTCTTTTTAAGAGCTAACTCCCAGTTTTTCAACAGTTCGTCTTTATGTAAAGTGTACCATTCGAGAACTGCACTAAGCGCCCTTCTTGGAAACTTTCCCTGGACAACACCGGATTCGATTTCCATGATAACCGTATAGCTACCATACTCAGCGTGAAAATGTGCTGGAGAGTGCTCCTTGTAATAAATATAAATTATTATTCCAAGAAATCGACTTATTTCTGGCATATCCTATTTTAACATAATTACCGAGCTTAGTTTTTATTTTCCACCGGCTGAATTCTTTCTGGTATCGATATGTCACAATCAAGCAGAAGGGGGGACGTTGCTATGTATTTTATCATTACTTGTCCATGCATTACTTGAGAAAAAAATGAGTATTAAGGCTCTGATTCCTAAACCCCGGACCATTGACCCTAACGTTATCTCATGGCTTCTGCTATTATAATTCCAGCAGCGCAAACATCATTAGTTAACCCTAAAGGAGTATTACCTTTGCTACAGGAAAAATCCATTGCAAAAGTCATCGTCGACCTTCCAGTGAGGGAAGTCGATCGTATTTTTGATTACGAGATTCCTGCTGAGTTCATTCCCGATGTCTCTGTGGGATCGGTAGTGCTTGTTCCTTTCGGATCGGCTAAGCAGATAGGTTATGTCATAGGCCTTACATCCCATTCGGAAGTGGAAAAAGTTTTACCTATAGAGGCAGTTGTTAATGAAAAACCAGTTTTTAGCGAGCGCATGGTTGACCTCTGCCGCTGGATAGCCGAGTATTACCTGTCTACAATAAATGAGGCCTTAAAACTTGCAGTTCCGCCTGGATATGGAAGAAAGATTATCCAGTCTGTAAGGATAACCGGCCAGCCTGAGGGCAATCTAACAACACGCCAAGAAGAGGTCTATGATGCCCTGAAGGAGCTTGGTGGTAATGCTCAGGTAAGTATATTAAGAGAAGCTTGCGGCAGAAAAGACATTATGCCGATCATAAAAAGGCTCTCAGCAGCTGGGCTGGTTGAGCGTTACTATGAGGTTGAGCAGCCGAGGGTAAATGAATTGACTGCCCAGTATGCGTTTCTAACTGGATCTCTAGAGGAAGCCGTGACCAGGCTTAAGAGAGCCCCAAAGCAAAAAGCCATACTTGAACACCTTTTCCTTCGAGGCGGAATGCCGATATCTAAACTTCTAAATGAGACTAAATCCACCTATTTGTCACTAAGAGCTTTAGTTAAGGGAGGTTATGTAAAAATTGAGGAGAGGGAAGTGAATAGGGACCCTTCCTTTTACTTCTCCCAGGAAGATAATTTAGTTGAACTTACAGATGAGCAGCAAAGTGCTGTATCGCAAGTTGTTGATGCGATTGAAAGCGGATTTAACACTGTATTCTTGCTACAAGGTGTGACCGGAAGCGGTAAGACCGAGGTTTATCTAAGGTCTATACAGAAGGCTCTTGAAAAAGGAAAGAGTGCAATAGTTCTTGTTCCTGAAATAGCTCTAACAGCGCAAGTTGTAGCAAGATTTAGGGCAAGATTTGGCGAAACGGTTGCTGTTCTTCACAGTGGCTTGAGTATTGGAGAAAGATTTGACCAGTGGCGCGGTATTCGAGATGGAAGGTATAGGGTTGTGGTTGGCGCTCGCTCTGCAATATTTGCGCCCCTATCAAATCTGGGAATCATTGTTGTTGATGAGGAACACGAGGCAAGTTACAAGCAAGGGAAAAATCCGAAATATAACGCAAGAGAAGTTGCTATAAAAAGAGCTGAGCTGGAAGGTGCATGCGTTATACTAGGAAGCGCAACACCTTCCCTTGAATCAAAGTGGCGCTCAGAAGTTGGAACATATAAACCGCTTTTTTTGCGCAAGCGAGTTCAGCAAAGGGAACTTCCAAAGATTGAAATTGTTGACATGCGCAAAGAGCTCAACAAGAAAGAGCTCAACAAGAAAGAGCCGTGTAAGATAGAGCCAAGTAAAAAAGAGCCACATAAAAGAGAGTACACTGTTTTTAGCCAGCTTTTGAGGCAAAGGCTGGATGAAACCATTGCTGCTGGTGAAAAAGCGATTCTTTTTATAAACCGTCGAGGTTTTTCGAATTTTATACTTTGTGAGGATTGCGGTTTTGTACCAAGATGCCGCTACTGCGCCGTATCTCTTACATATCATTCAATAAATCATAGCTTGCGGTGCCATCACTGTAACTTTGCAGCAAAGGCACTTGATAAGTGCTTGCGATGTGGCAGCCATCAGATTAAGTATCCTGGAGCAGGGACGCAAAGGGTTGAAAGTGAGCTTAGGCGCCTGTATCCCGAAGTACAAATCATTAGGATGGATGCTGATACAACGTCCCGCAAGGATGCTCACCAGAAGCGGCTTACAAAATTTAGCGAGGAGAAGTCGGCAATTTTGCTCGGGACGCAAATGATAGCCAAAGGTTTGGATTTTCCTGAAGTTACCCTGGTTGGTGTGGTTAATGCAGATACAGCACTTCATTTGCCTGATTTTAGAGCAGCTGAGCGTACATTTCAGCTTTTAATGCAGGTCTCTGGGCGAGCAGGCCGGGGCGAGCGGCCTGGCAGAGTTGTAATTCAAACATACTCGCCTGATAGCTATCCTATCCGCTCCGTCCTGAACTGCGGATATGATGAGTTTTATAGACAGGAAATAGAATTCAGGCGCGAACTTAACTATCCACCGTTTTCGACAATAATTAGGCTGCTTTTTTCAAGTCGTGAACCAAAGACAGTAGTAGAGATCGCGAAGCGGTCTGCAGAAATAATTAAGTCATCCAACTTGGAAGAATCGCTTAGCCTGATAGGGCCTTCTCCGGCACCAATACTTAAAGTTAAAGGAGATTATCGTTGGCATGTGATACTAAAAACGCAGGATGGCTTGACAGTAAGGCACTTATTGGAAGATAATTTTCGACGGTTCATCCCCCGGAATTATAAGGACAAAGTATCTGTGTCAATAGATGTCGATCCGGTGTGGGTACTTTAAGAATTCAAAATGCAAAATGAAAAATTCAAAATCAAGGCCCTGAAAGGGCCGCAGTCCTTAAGCGATAACGAAGGATCTTAAAAATTCAAAATTAAGCATTAGCACTCTTAGCAGTAAAAGCAATAACTGGCAGTAGAAGAACAGTTATCTACCAACAAAAGAATTATCACTAGTATTCTTTGCAGAAAGGGGATGTTCTTTACTTATTAAACTTACGCTGTTGGCCCGTGCATAACGATCGCCAACAAGCAAATTCAAAATTCAGGGATTTTGCAATTCGTTGTCTTTTGCTGTTAGAAAATGTCATCCCG
>JASEIR010000067.1 GCA_030017355.1 Actinomycetota bacterium | reverse complement strand
TCAGCTAGCTGCTGCAAGAAGAGGGACTGCAAAAACAAAGACTAGAGCTGAAGTAAGCGGCGGCGGCCGTAAACCATGGCGTCAGAAAGGAACTGGTAGGGCTCGCATTGGAAGCATTCGTGCACCTCATTGGGTAGGTGGTGGCACAGTCTTTGGGCCTCTACCGCGAGATTATTCATTTCATGTTCCAAGGAAAATGCGTCGCTTGGCTTTGCGGTCAATACTATCAGCAAAAGCTAGGGAAGGGCGTTTGATTGTTATAGATGACTTCGGTTTATCTGAACCAAAAACAAAAGAAGCGGCAAAGATTCTTAAAAATCTAAATGTTACTGATAAAGCTACAGTTATGGTAGACAAAGGCCAGGAAGTAATCGAAAAATCAGTTCGTAACATTGCAAGCGTAAAGGTTATCTATAGCTCTGAAATAAATGCGTACGATTTACTGGATAACGAGTATCTTGTTATGACTCGTGCCGCTCTTAATTCTGTGGAGGAGGCACTTGCCAAGTGAAAGATCCAAGAGATGTTATTATTCGACCAGTGATTTCAGAAAAGAGCTATGCTCAAATAGATAAAGGCAAATATACATTTGAGGTAGCTCCAAAAGCCAGGAAAGAAGAAATTAAACAAGCTGTAGAAAGCATTTTCAAGGTTCATGTGACAGCAGTAAACACAATCGCTATGCGTGGAAAGCGGAAACGCCAGGGTTGGACATCTGGCAGAACACGTAACTGGAAAAAGGCAATTGTAACCCTTCGAGAGGGAGACCGCATAGAGATGTTTGAGGCAAGATAAGAACAGGGGCCAGGGTCCTGAGCGAAGCTCAGCTTGGAGAAGCTAGGGATAGGATGAGGGTCTAGAGAGTGGGATTGATTAATCTGGCTTCTAGCGAGGGCCATAGGCCCGATCTAGTACTGGTATCTAATAGACCGATAGGCCCGACTTGGTATCTGATATCTGAATAATATGCTACCGGCAAGCGATAAGCGCCGGAGAGAAATGAGGAGAAGTTCATGGGTATTAAAAAATTTAAGCCTACTTCACCGGGTAGAAGATTTCAAACGGTATCTGATTTCGAGGAGATCACAAAGAAAGAACCCGAGAAGAGCCTGCTTGTGCCATTAAAGAAAAATGCAGGACGCAATAACTATGGAAGAATTACAACTCGCCATATTGGCGGAGGGCATAAGCGCCGTTATCGTTTGATAGATTTCAAGCGCAATAAATTTGGCATTCCGGGCAAAGTGGAAGCAATTGAATATGATCCAAATCGTTCGGCTAGAATAGCTCTCATAGTTTATGCTGATGGTGAAAAGCGTTATATAATTGCTCCTCTTGGTTTAAAAGTTGGCGATACAATAATGGCTGGGCCGGATGCGGATATTAAAGTTGGCAATTCATTGCCTTTAAGAAAGATTCCGCTGGGTTCTGTGGTTCACAACATCGAGCTTGTTCCAGGAAAGGGTGGGCAGCTTGCACGATCAGCTGGTTCCTCGGCCCAGGTAATGGCAAAAGAAGGCAATTACGCTCACTTAAGGTTGCCGTCCGGTGAAGTCAGAATGATTCACATGGATTGCTATGCCACAATTGGGCAAGTTGGGAACCCAGAGCATGAACTTATAAGTGTTGGAAAGGCTGGTCGAAGCCGTTGGCTTGGTAAAAGACCGACAGTTCGCGGAACGGCTATGAATCCAGTTGACCACCCACATGGTGGTGGCGAGGGTAAAGCAACACCGGGTCGCCATCCAGTGACTCCATGGGGAAAGCCAACTCTGGGCTATCGCACAAGAGGGAAGAAGCCATCGGATAAGTATATTGTAAAGCCTCGTAGGAGGTAAACGGAAATTCAAAACTGATGGGAGATTGGAGGCTAAAAATTGGGAAGGTCGCTGAAGAAGGGACCGTACGTCGATCCAAAGCTTCTTGGTAAAATCCAAGAGATGAACAAGAAAAACGAAAAACGGGTTATTAAAACCTGGTCTAGAGATTCGACAATTTTCCCTGATATGGTTGGACATACGATAGCAGTTCATGATGGCCGCAGGCATGTTCCAATCTACATCACCGAGAGTATGGTTGGACACAAGCTTGGCGAGTTTGCTCCGACTAGAACTTTCAGGGGGCATGCAGGCCAGGAAAGATCAACAAGGCTTAGATAGGAATCAGAGGCCAGAAATCAGAAACCAGAAATCAGAGGCCAGAAAACAGATTGTAGGTCTAGATTGTAAGTATCAGATCTGGTTTCCGATGAGGCGCGTTAGTGCCGATCTGGTATCTGGAATCTGAAGGGGAGGTATAAATGGCTAAGGCTGCTGGTAAGGATAGAGCATCCACTAAAGCTGTCGCTAGGTATGTAAGAATTTCGCCTTTAAAGGTTCAACAAGTAATATCCCTTATTAGGGGTAAGGATGCTGAGGATGCTGTTGCAATATTAAAATTTACACCCAAAGCAGCTGCACGGGTGATTAGCAAAGTTTTAAATTCAGCTATTGCAAATGCTGAGAAAAATTTACGTATAGGGCGAAACAGGCTTTACGTATCAGAAGCTTATGTTGACCAAGGGCCGACATTAAAAAGAATAAGGCCAAGGGCCATGGGTCGTGCATATAGAATTCGAAAAAGATCTAGTCATATTACCGTAAAAGTTACGGAGAAGGAGGATTAAATGGGGCAAAAAGTTCATCCTCGCGGTTTAAGGATTGGCATTACTGAGAACTGGAGGTCAAGATGGTTTGCTAGCAAGGGTTTTGACAAGCTAGTTCGCGAGGATTTAGAAATAAGAAAATTTCTGGAACAAAAGCTAATGCGAGCTGCAATATCAAAAATAGAAATAGAACGGGCAGGAGACCGTGTTAAGGTGGATATTCACACGGCTAGGCCCGGTATTGTTATAGGCAAGCGCGGGGCTGAAGTTGAAGTCTTGCGAGCTGACCTCGAGAAGGCTACGGGAAAGCACGTGCAAATAAACATCGAGGAAGTAAAGAAACCAGAACTTGATGCCACGCTTGTAGCGCAGAGCATCGCAGAGCAGCTAGAGGCTCGTGTTGGTTTTAGACGTGCTATGAAGAAAGCAGTTACCCAAGCAATGAAAAGCGGAGCCCAAGGAATTAAAGTTCAATGTGCAGGGCGGCTTGGCGGAGCAGAAATGGCTCGCACAGAATGGTATCGCGAGGGCCGGGTACCATTGCACACATTGAGAGCAGACATTGATTATGGCTTTGCTGAAGCTTTGACTACTTTTGGTCGTATTGGAGTAAAGGTTTGGATATATAGGGGCGATGTCCTGCCTGGCCAAACTACTGCTGAGAAGGCTGCCGCAGAGAAAGCCAAACCTGAAAGGCTAGCAAGGAAGGCAAAGAAAGCAGCCTCTACTGGAGAGGGGTCGTAATATGCTTTTACCAAAGAGAGTTAAGCACCGGAAGGTTCAAAGAGGAAGGATGAAAGGCCGCGCAAAAGGTGGAGACAAAATAAATTTCGGTGACTATGGCTTGCAAGCTCTTGAACCAGCGTGGATAACAAACCGGCAAATAGAGGCGGCGCGTATTGCTATGACCCGCCACATAAAAAGAGGCGGAAAGGTTTGGATAAATATCTTTCCTGACAAGCCTGTAACTGAGAAACCTGCCGAGACTCGTATGGGCAGTGGCAAGGGTTCTCCAGAGCACTGGGTAGCCGTTGTTAAACCAGGTAGGGTCATGTTTGAGATTGCGGGTGTACCTGAGGCAGTCGCTAGAGAGGCAGTAAGGCTTGCAATTCACAAGCTGCCCATTAAGTGTAGGTTTGTTAAAAGAGAAGAGCTGGGTGGTGAGTAGGTATGAAGGCTGAAAAGCTTAGAGATTTAACTGATGATGAGTTGGAAGAGAAGCTAAAGCAGGCAAAAGCAGAGCTATTTAACCTGCGGTTCCAGCTAGCCACCGGACAGCTTGATAACCCAAAGAGGATTAAGGAAGTCAAGAAAGATATCGCACGCATACAGACTGTGCGTAGGGAAAGAGAGATTGAGGTATCTAGTCTCTGAAAGCGAGGTTTAGATGGAAGAAAGAGGACGTCGCAAGGTTAGGGTTGGCAAAGTTATAAGCGATAAAATGGATAAGACTGTGACAGTTGCTGTCGAGTCGATGGTAAGGCATCCGCTATATAAGAAGACTATCAAGAGAACGACCAAATTCAAGGCACATGATGAAGTAAATGAAGCCAGAGTTGGCGATGTTGTGCAAATAGCGGAGACTAGGCCATTAAGTAAAACAAAAAGATGGCGTGTAGTTAAAATTTTGGAAAGAGCAAAGTAGATCAGAGGCCAGAAACAAGAAACCAGAAACAAGATTGTGGGTCTAGAATGCAAGTATTAAGTCTGGTTTCTGAAAGGGCCGATAGGCCCGATCTGATATCTGGTATCTGAATGGGAGGAATCGAAAATGATTCAACAGCAATCTAGATTGAAAGTTGCTGATAATACAGGAGCGCGAGAGATCCTATGCATTAGAGTATTAGGAGGATCAATGCGTCGCTACGCCTCAGTTGGCGATACTATCGTGGCAGCTGTAAAAGAAGCCATACCTGGAGGTGCGGTCAAAAAGGGCGATGTTGTTAAGGCTGTAGTGGTCAGGACAAAGAAGCCTATTGGTCGCAATGATGGGTCTTATGTAAGGTTTGATGATAATGCAGCTGTTATCATCAATGAGGCGGGAAACCCAAGAGGAACCCGTATTTTTGGTCCTGTTGCAAGAGAGCTAAGAGATAAAAACTTTATGAAGATTATATCTTTAGCTCCAGAGGTCTTATAAGAAGGAGAGGGTAAGATGCCTAAGCTGCCTGTAAGAAAAGGTGATAGAGTCCAGGTTATTGCTGGCAAGGATAAAGGCAAGAAAGGCAAGATTCTCTTTGCTTTACCAGACGAAAGTAGGGTTGTGGTTGAAGGCATAGCAATGGTAAAACGCCATGCAAGACCAACCCAAAAAGTTCCGCAGGGCGGTATACAAGAAAGAGAAGCACCTATTCATGTATCAAACGTCATGCTTTTATGCCCAATCTGCGGTAGGCCAACCAGAGTTGGTCACAGGATAACCGAGTCCGGAAAGAAGATAAGAGTTTGCCGAAAGTGCAAGGGAGATATCGATAAAGAGTAGCAATCGATGAAGATAAGCAGTGGCAAAGCCACGCTTACTTAGGGCAAAGCCACGCTTACTTAGTTAGTGCTGGTAACTAGCACAGCGTTAAATTTATTTGATGCTGTGCTCGAGAATGTTATCAATCAAAGTATGCTTGACATAGTACTGGTTTCTAGAGTGAAAAGTTTCTAGTCTCCAGAAGGAGAGAGGTATAAATGGCAGAATCGAAAGCTAAAAAAGCAAAGCAAGAAGAGGCAATAGAGGGAAGAGCCAAGGAAGCAATTGGAAAAGTAGCTCAGAACTTGGTTCCGAGGCTAAAAGAAACCTATTTAAAAGAAGTTGTGCCTGCAATGATGAAGGAGTTTGGCTATAAGAACACCATGCAGGTGCCAAAGGTAGAAAAAGTTGTTCTAAACATGGGTGTGGGTGAAGCAACTCAGAACGCAAAGGCACTTGATGGTGCAATAGCCGACCTTACAGTTATTAGTGGGCAGAAGCCTATTATACGTAAAGCCAAAAAATCTATTGCCGGATTCAAGTTGCGAGCCAATATGCCAATTGGTGTAAAAGTAACGCTAAGAGGCGATCGCATGTATGAATTTCTGGATCGTCTTCTTTCAACGGCACTTCCTAGAATTAGGGATTTTCGTGGGCTGTCTCCAAAGTCCTTTGATGGTAGAGGAAATTATTCATTTGGCGTAAATGAGCAACTTATATTCCCTGAAATAGATTATGACAAAATCGATAAAATACGTGGTATGGATATCACGATAGTGACAACAGCAAAAACGGATGAGGAAGGCCGTGCACTTCTTAAACACATCGGCTTTCCACTTCGAGAGAAATAGATGGAGGTTAAGTTGGCGAAGAAATCAATGATCGCAAAACAAAAGCGTAAGCAAAAGTATAAAGTGCGGGAGTATCACCGCTGTTCAAGGTGTGGAAGACCACGCGGATACTTTCGCAAATTTGGACTTTGTCGAATTTGCTTAAGAGAGCTTGCACATCAGGGTGAACTGCCTGGTGTCACAAAAGCTAGCTGGTAGAGTTGGTCGATAGCTGAAAATTAGCGATCAAGGTTTTAAATGGCGTAGCAAATAGATTACGCCGGCAGCTAACGACTTGATAAGGAGGAAGCGTTATGACAATGACAGACCCTATTGCAGATATGCTTACACGCGTTCGGAATGCAAACAGGGCCTTTCATGAGACCGTGGATATCCCTGCTTCAAGGATAAAAGAAGAGATCGCAAAGATATTAAAGGAAGAGGGTTACACGAAGGATTATGAGATTATCCAAGAGAATGGCTTCAAGATAATCAGAATTAAACTAAATTACGGACCAAATCGTGAGCGTGCAATTACTGGTATCAAGAGAATCAGCAAACCTGGTCTCAGGGTTTATGCAAAAAAGGATGAGATACCGAGGGTGCTGGGAGGACTTGGTACAGCAATCATCTCCACCTCAAAAGGGGTTATGACCGATCGAGATGCCAAGAAAGCTGGCCTTGGTGGAGAAGTTATTTGCTATGTCTGGTAGTCAGAGACCAGAAGCCAGAAGCAAGAAGCAAGAAACCAGAGGTCAGAGACCAGAGACCAGAGACAAGAAATAAGAGAGAAGAGATGGGAACAAGAAACAAGGGGGCAATCTTAAGTCTGGTTTCTGAAAGGACCGATAGGTCCAATCTGATGCCTGGTATCTGATAGGGAGGTAAAGGAAAGTGTCGAGAATAGGTAAGATGCCTATAAATGTGCCTACTGGCGTTGAGGTAACTATAGAGCCAACTGAAGTAAAAGTTAAAGGGCCTAAAGGACAACTATCGGAAAAGATCCCGCATGGCATCAAAGTTATAAAAGAGGATAATCAAATTCTGGTTCAGAGGCAGTCAGACAGTAAGCTTCACAGGTCGCTTCATGGTCTCATGAGGACTCTTATATCCAATATGGTCATAGGGGTTAGCGAGGGATTCTCAAAAACTCTTGAGATAGTAGGTGTTGGCTACAGAGCTACTAAAAAGGGTAACGATATCGAGCTTGCTATAGGATACTCACATCCAGTTATAGTTAAACAAGTGGAGGGCATTGAGTTTGAAGTTCCTGCACCCACCAAGATAATTGTAAAGGGTGCTAATAAACAGGTTGTAGGTGAGATTGCAGCAAACATTCGACGTATACGCCCACCAGAGCCTTATAAAGGAAAGGGCATTAAGTATGAGGGCGAGTACATTAGAAGAAAGGTTGGCAAGACAGCCAAGTAAGCTAGGAACTAAATACTAGAGCTAAAGGTCTAGAGGTTGGGTTTAAAGGCAAGAGCTCTGTAAAGATGGTTTCAGCTAGTTTCTAGTAGGGCCGTTAGGCCCGGCCTAGTTTCTAGTCTCTAGGATGGAGGAGTTTAATGGGAAAGACGGCGGAGGAAAAAGTAGCAAGGCTGAGAAGGCACAGAAGAGTTCGAAAAAAAGTATTTGGCACATCAGAGAGACCACGTCTGTCGGTTTTTAAGAGTACAAATCACATATATGCTCAGGTAATTGACGATTCGAAAGGCATGACTTTAGTTAGTGCATCAACTCTTGATCCAGAAATTAGGACTAAGATAAAAACTGGTGGGAATATCGATGCTGCAAAAAAAGTTGGTGAATTGATAGCTAAGCGAGCCTTGGAGAAAAATATTGACCGTGTAGTCTTTGACAGAGGCGGTTTCTTATATCATGGGCGTGTAAAAGCATTGGCTGATGCAGCCCGTGAAGCCGGTTTAAAGTTTTAATAGATAGGGGGAAGTGCGTGAACAAGAGAATCAATCCAGATGAGCTTGAACTGGAAGAAAAGGTAGTAAATATAAACAGGGTTGCGAAAGTTGTTAAGGGTGGACGTAGGTTCAGCCTTAGCGCGCTTGTTGTTGTAGGCGACCGCAATGGTCATGTTGGGGTTGGCTTTGGCAAGGGAGCCGAGGTACCAATCGCAATATCAAAAGGTGTTCAGGATGCTAAAAAGAATTTATTCCGTGTTCCACTTGCAGGCTCAACCATTCCGCATGAAGTTATTGGTGAATATGGTGCGGGGCGGGTGCTGTTAAAGCCAGCTTCAGAAGGTACGGGTGTTATAGCAGGCGGCCCTGTTCGGGCCATCCTGGAGCTTGCTGGCGTAAGAGATATATTGACAAAGTCGCTGGGTAGTCAAAACCCGATCAATATGCTAAGGGCAACTGTTGAGGCTCTAAAGTTGCTGAAAACTCCAGAAGAAGTTGCTCGGCTTCGTGGAAAAGCAGTCGAGCAGATATTAGAGAAGTAAAAGTTGGTTGGAGGCGGTTGAGTTGGCTAAGCTCAAGATTAAGCAAATAAGAAGTGCCATTGGTCGTAGTGAGAAACAGAAGAAGACTCTTAAGGCGCTTGGCCTTAAAAGAATAAGACATGTTGTTGAACAAGATGATAGACCTGAGATACGAGGTATGATACAACGAGTAGCACATCTTGTTGAAGTGGAAGAGATTGTTTAGTTAAAGTTTTTGGCATGGGCCAAACCTAGCATTCATTTAATTATACTTTTATAATTAGTTGGGTTTTATTTTGAATCAGTTGGGTTTTTATTTTAGGCTTAAAATTTTGAGGAGGATAAGTTAATGCGTTTACATGAATTGTCACCTGCTCCGGGTGCTGTAAAGAAGCCCAAAAGAGTTGGCAGGGGACCTAGTTCCGGGCATGGAAAAACTGCAACACGCGGGACGAAAGGTCAAAAGTCACGCTCTGGTGGCGGCAAAGGGCCTGGTTTTGAGGGTGGCCAAACACCAATTTATAGGCGCATCCCAAAATTACCGGGTTTTAAAAATCCTTTCAAGAAGGTATTTGCGCTGGTTAACACAGATCAGCTGAATATATTTGAAAATGGCGCTGTTGTTGATCCGCAAGTTTTACAGGAAGCTAGGATAATAAAGAATACGAAATTGCCTGTTAAGATTCTGGGTCGCGGTGATATCGAAAAATCTTTAACAGTGAAGGCGCATAAGTTTAGTAGCTCTGCTGTAAGGAAAATCGAACAGGCGGGCGGAAAGGTAGAGAGCATTAAATGATCGAAGCAATAGGAAATGCATTTAAGGTACCAGATCTAAAACGCCGCATATTTTTTACACTAGCAATGATAACTGTATATCGACTTGGCGCCCACATACCGGTTCCCGGTATTGATGTAAAGGCGCTCAAATCTTTATTTGAGCAAACGCCAATCCTTGGTTTTTTGGATTTATTTGCAGGTGGCGCTTTATCTAATTTTGCTGTATTTGCACTAGGAATCATGCCGTATATTACGGCTTCGATTATTTTACAACTTTTAACTATTGTTATTCCGACGCTGGCCCAATGGGCAAAAGAAGGAGAAATTGGCCAGCGCAAGATAACACAATGGACGCGTTATTTAACGCTGGTTTTAGCACTTATTCAATCAATAGGCTTAACAGTATTCTTTGAGCGCCAGCTCATGGAGCTTGGGGCAACTGCAGGATTTGGAATTGGGCTTAAAGCGCTGATCGTTCTAACATTAGTTGCTGGAACTGCGCTTATTATGTGGCTTGGCGAGCTCATAACACAGCGTGGCATTGGAAACGGTATGTCGCTGTTAATCTTTGCAAGCATTATAGCACGGTTTCCGCAAGCAACGCTTCAAACCGGCCAAGTTGGTGGGCCTGTCACCGTTATCGCTCTGATATTTATATTGCTAGCAATAGTAGTATCAATTATCTTTGTGGAAAAAGCACAAAGACGGATACCAGTTCAATACGCAAAGCGTGTGGTTGGACGCAAGGTTTATGGAGGGACCAGTACTTATATACCTCTTAAAGTAAATTCGGCAGGAGTTATCCCTATTATCTTTGCGTCATCAGTGCTGCTCTTTCCGGTAACCATCTTTCAATTTTTCCCAAGCACGTTTACAAGAATACTTAGCGATTGGCTTGATCCAAGCGGTACCCTTTATTTGACCCTGTATGGATTACTGGTTATTTTCTTTACATACTTTTACACAGCAATAATTTTCAACCCAATTGATATATCAGATAACATGAAAAAATACGGTGGGTTTATTCCGGGTGTTCGACCTGGCAAACCAACCGCAAGTTATCTAGATAGAGTGTTAACTAGAATTACGCTACCCGGGTCGTTCTTCTTGGCTCTTATTGCGGTTATACCTGCAATTCTTGGTAGGGTATTAAATATACCATTCTTCCAGGGCGGAAACTTTGGTGGCACCTCACTACTTATTATGGTCGGTGTGGCACTTGAGACAATGCGCCAGATTGAGTCTCAGCTTCTTATGAGGCATTACGAGGGATTCTTAAAATAGGGGCCAGAGGCCAGGGTCCAGGGTAAAAACGACCGCCGACGGCAGACCGCCGACCGCCGCTTTAGGCTCCTTCGGAGCCTGACCGGAGACGGGAGACCGGCATAAAAGCAGGCGGAGACTGGGGACGAGCAAAAGCAGACCGGGGAGAGGGACCGGCAAAAGAAGAACTGTCATTGCGAGGAGGCTGCAAGGGCGACGCGGCAATCTCAGGTAAAAAGCAGACCGGAGACGGGAGACCGGAGACCGAAGACAGGGTGAAAAACCCTCCCCCTTGAGAGAGGGGAACAACCAAATACCCTCCCCCTTGAGGGGGGAGGGTAAGGGTGGGGGTGAAAAAAGGACTG
>JASEIR010000066.1 GCA_030017355.1 Actinomycetota bacterium | reverse complement strand
CAACTGTAAGCCGTAGGGAAGTCGTGGCAATCTCCTTGCAATAACAGGCTCCCCTAATTCCTAACTCTGGACCCTGATCTCTGTCCCCTGGACCCTATTTTGACTGCGGTCGGCGGTCGGCGTTCAGCGGTCGCTATGCGCGAGCCAACAGCGTAAGTTTAATAAGTAAAGAACGTCCCCTTTCTGCTTGATTTTTAATTTTTAATTTTGAATTAGTGCTTGACCTACAGTTTATGCTGTTCATCAACCTTACAAAAATGCAAAAGCCCGATTTTATAGATTCCCAGCGACTACAGAAGAAAAACAAGATAAGCTTCATTAAAATTACCCTAAAAATAAAGGATAAAAGAGAATCGAATGGTAGTCAAATTCAGTGCTTGTTATGCAGGACAAAATTAGATAGCCACTGCTTATGTGGCTATTTACATTTATATGGCCTGATTCGGCATATTAGTCTTTATACCGTTGAGCAACCTTAAGTCTAAGAAGCGCCTTCTTTAAGCTAATCTCAGCTTGCAGTAATGCCTCATCACTAGCTTTTGCCTCAGCAAGCTCCCGCTCGCGCTCTTCTTTCTTAAGCTGGGCACGCGCCACATCAATTTGTGAAGCAAGCTCAGCAATATCAGCTAGGACAGTCATCTTGTTATCTCTAAACTCAAGATAACCTCCCATAACAGCAATATATTCAACGCCATCCTCACGGATAACCCTTAGCTCGCCGATCTCAAGCGGCGTGACAATCGGGATGTGGTGCGCCATTATTCCAAGCTCGCCTTCCACGCCGCGTGCCACAACCATTTCTGCCTCGCCGCTATAGACGACACGCTCGGGGCTTACTACCTCGCAAATAAGCTTATTAGCCATTTATGATTAAACCTCCAAAGCCCTACGAAGCAACGCTAGCCATAATACGTTCAGCCTTAGCCTTAGCATCATCGATGGTCCCAACCATATGGAATGCCTGCTCTGGCAGCGAGTCATGCTGGCCTTCAACGATCTCTTTAAATCCACGAATAGTCTCGGCTAGTGGTACATAAGCACCCTTCTGGCCAGTAAATGCCTCAGCAACGTTAAACGGCTGGCTTAAGAACTTCTGGATTTTTCTTGCTCTCTGTACAATTAATTTATCCTCTTCAGAAAGCTCATCCATACCAAGGATTGCAATAATATCCTGCAATTCTTTGTATCTTTGCAGAATTGCCTGGACGCTACGCGCAACATTATAATGCTCCTCACCAATAGCGCCTGGCTCAAGAATTCTTGAAGTTGAGTCAAGTGGATCGACAGCTGGATAAATACCTAGCTCTGCGATCTGTCTGGAAAGGACGGTTGTTGCATCCAGGTGTGTAAATGCTGTTGCTGGCGCCGGGTCAGTTAAGTCGTCAGCCGGGACATAAATTGCCTGTACTGACGTAACCGATCCCTTCCGGGTTGATGTAATTCTCTCCTGCAAATCACCCATCTCAGTTCCTAGCGTTGGCTGATATCCAACGGCTGACGGCATACGGCCAAGAAGCGCTGATACTTCAGAGCCAGCCTGTGTAAAGCGGAAGATATTATCAATAAAGAGAAGAACATCCTTACCCTGATCGCGGAAATATTCCGCAATCGTCAGGCCAGTTAAACCAACGCGAAGGCGTGCACCTGGAGGCTCATTCATCTGGCCAAAGACAAGAGCGGCCTTTGAAATAACACCTGATTCCTTCATTTCAAGCCATAGGTCGTTGCCTTCACGGGTGCGCTCACCTACGCCAGCAAATACTGAATAACCGCCATGCTTGGTAGCAATGTTGTGGATTAGCTCCATGATAAGAACCGTCTTACCCACACCAGCTCCACCAAACAGGCCAACTTTACCACCCTTTACGTAAGGTGCAAGAAGGTCCACAACCTTGATACCGGTTTCAAAAATCTCAGTTGTTGGCTGCAGCTGCTCAAACGTTGGTGGTTTGCGGTGAATTGGGTAGACCTCGCTCGCATTTATTGGCCTGTCGTCATCTATCGGCTGACCTAAAACATTTAGGAGCCTTCCTAAAGTTGCCTCGCCAACTGGAGTGGAAATCGGTCCACCTAAATCCTCAACTTCCATACCCCTTACCAGACCATCGGTTGACGACATGGCAACAGCCCTAACTTTGTTGCCCTCTAAATGCTGCTCCACCTCGGCTATAACTTCAACCTTGCCACGTGGCGTGTCAGCCGAGATCTTAAGTGCGTTATAGATTGGCGGGATTTCGTTAGGCTCAAACTCTACGTCTAGGACGACACCGATTATCTGAACTATTCTCCCTACGCCCATTTAAGCTTTTCACCTCTTTATTCTCTTATGCTTCCTGCAACGCGTTAGCGCCACCTACAATCTCTGCAATCTCTTGCGTAATTTGCGCTTGCCTTGCCCTATTGTACCAACGGGTAAGACTTTCTATCATCTCGAGGGCAGCATCTGTCGCGTTTTTCATTGCTACTCTTCTTGCTGCATGCTCACTAGCAGCAGACTCCATTAGTGCCCTTAGCACAACCGTCTCCACGTAGCGTGGAAGGAGATCGTACAGCACGCGGACTGCATCAGGCTCGAACTCATATTCGCTAGAATTCTTCTTGTCAGCACCCTCTTCTTCACCAGTTATTTCTTCCTGCTTTATTGGCAGAAGTTGATGAACTGTTGGCTTTTGTTCCATAACTGATTTGAAGTGGTTAAAGACGATGTAGACTTTATCAAGAGTCCTCTCCTGATACATTTCAATTAATTTGTCAGCAACTATTTTTGCCTCAAGAAACGTTGGGTTATCGCTAAAATCCGTATGTGCTGCAATTAGGTTGCGCCCAACGAATTTTAGATATCCAGTGCCTTTACGTCCAACTGAAAGAAAAGATACATTTCTTCCATTTTCTGTCTCTTGCCGATAAAGGGCTTCGCTTTGCCTCAATATGTTCATATTAAAAGCACCGCAAAGGCCACGGTTAGACGTAATTGGTACAATAACAACGTTCTCGATTGGATCGTGCACTTCAAGAAGAGGATGGCTATCCGAGCCCACATGCTTTGCTACGCTATGAAGAACCTCAACCATTTTTATGGCATATGGCCGTGCTGCCTCAATGCGTGCTTGCGCTTTCTTAATCTTTGCAGTAGCAACCATCTCCATGGTTTTAGTTATTTGGCTTGTCTTCTCAACGCTTTTTATTCTTCTTAATACAGCTCTAGCTTTTGACATTGTCCATCATCCTCAAAACCTACAGAGATGTGCCAACAAACATTGATTTAAACTCCTGTATGATCTCAGAGAGTCTCTTCTCTGTTTCTTCAGAGATGACCTTTTCCTCGACAATGCGTTTTGCAACATCAGAATATTTCGCTCGAACTAGCTCAAGCAAACCCTTTTCAAATTCCTTAACCTTGGCAACATCGATATCATCAAGGAAGCCACGTACGCCAGCAAAGATCGCTATAATCTGTTCCTCTACCGGCATTGGCTGATACTGGCCTTGCTTTAGAAGCTCAACCATGCGCTGTCCTCTTGCTAGCTGAGCTTGTGTTGCCTTATCTAACTCAGACCCGAACTGGGCAAATGCCTCAAGTTCACGATACTGAGCTAGATCAAGCCTTAGGCTTCCTGCAACCTGTTTCATGGCTTTAATCTGTGCATTACCACCTACTCGGGATACTGAAATACCAACGTTGATAGCCGGCCTTACACCCGAATAGAAAAGGTCTGATTGGAGGAATATCTGGCCATCTGTAATTGAAATAACATTTGTTGGAATATATGCAGAAACGTCACCTGCAAGAGTTTCAATAACTGGCAGAGCTGTCAGAGAACCACCGCCTAGCTCATCACTAAGCTTGCATGCCCTTTCAAGCAACCTTGAGTGGAGATAGAAAACATCACCTGGATAAGCTTCGCGGCCTGGTGGACGCCTCAGCAAGAGCGACATCTGGCGATAGGCCTGTGCCTGCTTGCTAAGGTCATCATAGATTACAAGGGTGTGCTTACCATTGTACAGGTAATGCTCTGCCATTGCACATCCAGCATAAGGCGCAATATATTGCAATGGTGCTGGATCGCTAGCTGGAGCAGCAACTACTATTGTGTAGCTCATTGCCCCAAATCTCTCAAGTGTGTCAACAACCTGCGCGCAGGTTGATGCCTTGCCGCCAATTGCAACGTAGACACATATAACATCGGTATCCTTCTGATTGATAATTGTATCAATTGCAATTGCGGTCTTTCCGGTTCTACGGTCGCCGATGATAAGCTCGCGCTGTCCGCGGCCGATCGGAATCATGGAGTCGATGGCCTTTATACCTGTCTGTAAAGGTTCCTTAACTGGTTGTCTTTGAACAACACCCGGCGCCAACCACTCGATAGGCCTATAGCCTTCAGGCGTAATTGGACCTTTACCGTCTAATGGTTGTCCCAACGGATTTACGACACGACCCAGAAGTCCATCGCCAACCGGTACCTCAGCAATCCTTCCGGTACGCTTAACGATATCTCCCTCCTGAATCTTGAGATAATCGCCAATAATAACGACACCTACATTATCCTCTTCAAGGTTAAGAGCAAGTCCCGTTATGCCGTGGGGAAACTCCAACATTTCATTGGCCATGACGCCGCGTATACCGTGGACGATAGCGATACCATCTCTGGCTTCGAGAACCGTTCCTACTTCTTCGACCTCTACCTGAGGCTCATACTTTTCGATTTCTTGCCTCAACAGTGAAGCAATCTCTCTCGATTTGATTCTCATAGACCTTCTCCTTACCGCGCTTGAATTAATCGTTCGCGTAAGTGATTCAACCGTGATTTTACGCTCGCGTCAATAATTTGACCATCAGCATAGATTAACATTCCACCGTAAATATCTGGATCTGTAACAGTTTCAATAACTACTTCCCGATTGGTAGCCTCAGAGAGCTTTTCCTGCACTTTGGCTCTTAAATCATCGGTTATAGGCACTGCAGTTATAACTCTAGCAACCAACCTCTTGTTATGCTCATCAACTAACCGCTCAAATTCGTTGCGGATTTCGTTAAACAGGCTTTCTCTGCCATTGTCGAAAAGAACCCAAAAGAAGTTGCGCGTGATTACCGAGACTTCTTGAAGGAATACTTTATTGAAAACTTTTTTCTTTGCTTCGCTGTCAATCTTAGCCGACCGGAAAAAACCTTCAAATTCAGGGTCGGTCAACAGCTCTCCAACATCGTCAACTTCCTGAACTACCCTGTCCAGAATGTTTTGACCGAGAGCTGCTTCAAACAGCGCTTTTGCATATTCCCTGGCTATTTGCTCGTCTCTCATTATATGCGACCTACTTCACTTAGATATTTCTCGATGAGCTGAGCATGTGCTTTTTCATCAAGCTCTTTCTCGATAACTTTTGCAGCCACTTCTAAGCTGAGATTTGCAACCTCAGCCCTTAACTCCTTGATTGCCTGCTCGACATCACGCTCAATTTGCTCCTCTGCTTTAGCAATCATGCGCTTGGCTTCTTCTTCGGATTTTGCTATTATTTCAGCCCTTAAACTCTCGCCTAGCTGTTTGCCTTCAGCAAGCAATTTTTGGGCCTCAACTTTAGCTTCCGCTAGTTTATCCTCATATTCTTTTAGCAACCGTTCCGCTTCTTCCCTTGCGCGTTCTGCCTGCTCAATTGATTCGCGTATCTTGCGCTCACGCGCTTCCAGAATTTGTACAAGCGGGCCAAACCCAAATTTGCCAAGCAGCAACACAAGTATTCCGAAAGAAACGATTGTCCAGAACATAAGGTTTGATTGAAGTGCAATCACTTACATCCCACCTTATTTATCCATAAAAGATACAGTCCGTTTCTACTTCGTGAAGAGTAGGATTGCGATAACAAAGCTATAGAGTGCGATAGCTTCCGCGAACGCGACGCCAATAAACATCGTCGTCCTTAACGTACCAGTGGCCTCAGGCTGGCGAGCCATACCCTCAAGCGCTTTGCCAACCAGTACACCTACACCAATACCTGGACCAAGAGCCCCAATTCCAATAGCAAGACCTGATCCTAGATGTGCAAGATTGATACCTTCCATTTAATAACCTCCCTTCTCAGATCCTCAATTAGTGCTCGGGATGAATAGATGCCCCGATGTACACAGACGACAAAATTGCAAAAATATACGCCTGGATGAAGGCCACGAATATCTCAAATGCGTACATTATAACGCCAAATGCCAACGAAAGGGGGGCGACGTATATGCCAAATAGTATGATCATTGCAAGGAGTGCAAATATTACAATATGACCAGCAAGAAGGTTGGCAAAAAGTCGAACTGCCAATGAGAAAGGCTTTGCTAGCAAGCTTATAACTTCAATTGGGTATAGGATTATGTAGATCCATTTTGGTAATCCACCTGGCGCAAGATGTAGCCAATAGCCAATAACACCCTGCTTTTTCATTCCTGCAATAAGGATTGCAAATAATACCAAAATTGCCAAGGACGCTGTGACGTTGATATTTGAACCAGGCGAGAAACCTGCGGGTATTAATCCCAATAGGTTGTTGAAGAGGATGAAGAAGAAGAGCCCTCCTATGAAAGGCAGCCATTTCTGTCCTTCATGACCCAAGTTTGTATCTACGATATCAAACTTTACAAATTGAAAAAGGGCCTCCATTGCATTTCTAAGCCCGCTTGCAACAAGCCCCCTTCCCCTGCCAGCATAAAAAATCAACATAAATGATAGGAATGCCGACAGCCACATAATAAAAACAGCCTTGTTTACAGAAATATCAAAGGGGATTGGTAGTTGCTTTAGGACGTGATTTAAAGGTTCAAAATTAATTCCGAAAATGTGCTGGGCATGTTCGGTTGTGAGGTCAAACTCCTCAAACATTTGAGCCATAGGTGAAAGTGATTCGGGATGTGCCAATCTAACTACCCCTTTCCAACGCAAACCGTTTGTAGCCGGTTCCTATACTCTTAACCAATTCTTAATGCTTATGAATAGCATTGCGGTAAAACCGAATGCCACAGTTAACAGTAGAATAAACAAATCTAAATTCGAGAAACGATATAACATATACGCCAATACTAACAGTAAAAAGAGCCTTGCACCAGAACTTGCCGTAATTAGTACGACTGCTTTCCTACCTGGTAATTTTCCCGATTTTTCGTTAACTAAAACCTCACTTGCAATGTAAGCACCAAGTATAATAAGGCCGGCTAGGGCACTTTTGAAACCTAGCCATCCCTTAAAACACCACCCTAGTAGGGGTGATCCAACCCAAACTGGAATGCCAAAAAGTAAAATGTCTTTAATGACGAACGAGAGTTGCTTGCGCGGGTTTTGTTTCTTCCTATTTGGAGGAGCCACGCTTCTCTTGCTCCTCTTTTCGCTCTTCTTCTTTTAGGAAGCCAAATATATTTAAAAACCCGGCCGCGGCTCCCAATACAACGCCTACGGCTATAAGCCAAGTTGGCATGTGGCCAGTAAACCGACCTATAAGCCAGCTAATTGCCCAACCCAAAAACGTTCCAGCCAAAACCGCACCCAAGAACTCTGTTCCGAGAGAAGCATACCTAAAGGTATCTCTGCTGGAATATTTTGGGGCAATAACCTTCTTTTTCTTGATTGTCAAATTATTATTTTCACTAGGCTTTTGAGCAACCGGATTCTCACTTTCTCCGGCTTCGTCCACCACTTGACTGTTTGGATCGGCCTCAAACTCGTCATCCCAAAACGGCCAACTATCTTTGCGTTTTGACATGTCCCATGAACACGTCCTTTGGATAAAATACTATAAATCGTACCACGTTGCAATAGCTCGGTTCCCAATTTATGTTAAGTTCGCTAAAATTATCTCAATTGTTGGTTCTTGTCATTCCCAAAAGACAGCTTAACAACCCTAATTCCTGCTTCATTCAGTAAATCTTCGGATAAGGAATCTGGATACTCCTCTTCATAGAATATTTCTTTTATTCCTGCATTTATCAACATCTTAGCACAGAGACTGCAAGGTTGATGAGTGCAATAAATCGATGCCCCAACAATAGCAACCCCATGCATAGCCGCCTGGATAATTGCGTTCTGCTCTGCATGAAGCCCCCGACACAGCTCATGGCGCTCACCAGAAGCCACGCCCTTTTCTTCCCTGAGACATCCAGCTTCGTAGCAGTGTTTAATGCCAGAAGGAGCCCCATTGTAACCTGTCGCTAAAATCCGCTTATCCCTTACCAGAACGGCTCCGATTTTCCTTCTCAGGCATGTCGATCTCTCTGAAACCTGCCTTGTGATTTTTAAGAAATATTCATCCCAGGACGGGCGATTATCCAATCTATTGGGAGATTGCTGATATTTTTGTAGAGAAATCTCATCAGATTCTTGTTTTATGTCCATAATAACCCTCTCGTTCCTCGCCGCTCGTATCTCGTTCCTCGGAACTCCGGTCTCCTGTCTTCCGTCTCCGGCCTACTCTTTGCCGGTCCCCTGTCTGCCTTTAGGCCCTCTATATTTCCCCTCCCTTGAGGGGAGGGGCTAGGGGAGGGTGAGATGGTCTTCGGTCCCCGGTCTGCTTTTATAGTAAAAAAGTATGGTCTAAAATTGATTATTACTTCGGGTGAACCGGTCTCCGGTCCCCGGTCTGCTCTTTATAGCAGGATAAGCTTTAAATATAGGCAAAAGAGATGGAATATGTCTAGCGATAGATAGTAATTTTTAATTCTTAGGGTTCCTGGCTCCTGATATAATGTAGGTAAATTATCTTATTTGAGGTGTTTTAATGAAAAGAGCTGAGTATCTTCCGTAAAGCCCGTCGAGTAGTTGTTAAGCTTGGGACAAGTACAATCACAAAAAGCACAGGTAAAATAGACCATGCCCAGCTCAAGAATATAGTAGACCAGGTAGCGCTTCTTTATAAAAAGGGCTACCAAATAATACTTGTGAGTTCAGGTGCTATAGCGGCTGGAGTTGAGAGCTTGGGGTTAAAAGCTAGACCGAAAGCTATACCTGAACTGCAAGCAGCGGCATCGGTTGGCCAAGGCTTACTTCTGCACAAATATGCTAACCTTTTTGGTAAACATGGGATAAAGGTGGGCCAGGTTCTACTAACTCAATATGATGTTAGCCATCGTCAGCAGTATCTAAATGCAAGAAACGCTCTTGAGACGCTTCTAAAGCTGGGAATAGTTCCGATTATTAACGAAAATGATGCAACAGCAGTTGACGAGATTAAGTTTGGTGATAACGATACTTTAGCAGCACTTGTTTCAAATCTTGTAAGCGCCGATGTTCTGATTTTGCTATCAGATGTAGAGGGACTTTACGCAGGCGACCCACGACAGCAAAGCGAAGCAAAACTAATTCATGAGGTAGAAAATATAACATCCGAGATAGAGAAGCTGGCCGGCGGAGTGGGCAGCCAGTTTGGTTCTGGCGGAATGGTTACAAAAATACAGGCAGCGCGAATTGCCGTCTTTGCGCGAGTAGGAATGGTTATTGCGAACGGCCGAAGAAAAAATGTTTTGCAAGACATAATGGACGCTAAGGAAATTGGCACTTACTTTGTCCCAAGAAAGAAGAAGTTAAGCGGGCATAAGCTCTGGATTGCTTTTGGAAAGGTTGCATCTGGTAGCATTGTTGTTGACGATGGTGCCGCAAATGCTCTTATATCAGCTGGGAAAAGCCTTCTACCAGCGGGAATTGTTGATATAGAGGGCGACTTTCAGGAAGGCGATGCTGTAAATATTAAAAACTTGCGCGGTCGCATTTTTGCAAAAGGAATTACTAACTTCTCAGCCAGCGAGGTCAATCAGATAAAAGGATTAAAAACATCAGAGGTTATGGAAAGATTTTCTGATAACATAAACGAAGAAGTAATTCACAGAGACTGTTTAGTTATTCTACGCTAGGAGGATTCTTTATGGCGAGTGTTGAGGAAATAAGAGCTGAGGTAATGGAGATAGGCAAAAAAGCTAAGGCAGCTGCCAGGATTATGGCAACTATGAGTACGCAGAAGAAAAACGATGCTCTAGCAAGCATGGCGGAGGCGCTTGTTGGCAATGCTGAAAGGATAATGGCTGCAAACGAAAAGGATGTAGAAGCTGCTGCTGAGAAGGGTGTAAGCTCATCTCTTTTAGACCGATTAATGCTTAACTCAATAAGAATAAAGGAAATGGCTGAAGGATTATACGATGTAGCGGTTCTTACTGATCCGGTAGGTGAAACTGTTAAAGGTTGGAGGGTGCCAAATGGTCTTAATATTCGTCAGGTTAGGGTGCCGCTCGGCGTAATTGGAATTATTTATGAGGCGAGGCCAAATGTAACGGTTGAAGCTGCCAGCCTTTGCATAAAAAGTGGGAACGCAATTATTCTGAGAGGTGGGTCGATGGCAGCCAATTCCAACCTTGTTTTAACCGAAATCATATCTAATGCAGCAGCAGAGGTAGGGCTTCCACAGGATGCAATACAGGCAATAAAGAACCCTAGTAGGGAGGCTGCAAACGAGCTTATGAAGCTCGACCACTATCTTGACCTTCTTGTACCAAGAGGAGGACCTGAGCTAATACATTCGGTTGTTTCCAATGCAACGGTACCAGTTCTCTGGGCTGGCGCAGGTAACTGCCATGTTTATGTAGATGAGAGCGCGGATCTTGAAATGGCTCGCAGAATTGTTGTAAATGCCAAATGCCAGAGGCCAAGTGTTTGCAATGCTGCTGAAACTTTGCTGGTGCATAGGAGTGTGGCAGAAGAATTTCTTCCGAAGGTTGCTGAAGATTTATTTGCGCAAGGGGTTACTATTATTGGAGATGAAGCAACTCGGAAACTAGTGCCAAAGGCTCTTGAGGCCACGGAAAAAGATTGGTACAC
>JASEIR010000065.1 GCA_030017355.1 Actinomycetota bacterium | reverse complement strand
GGCTCGAAAGCTGTTGAACAGTTAACAGGCATTATGTCTAACCTAAATGCCGAAATGCTTGAACCAGTAATCATTAAAGGCCTTCCAAAAGCTGCTGACTTTGATGCCCTTGACCGATTAGCAGATAACATAGCTGACAAGCACAAGGAACTTTAGGAAGTTAAAGGGGTATAAAAGGGTACTTTCTGGAAAGCCTAAAGAGCAAAATATAAGATGGAAGCTATTGCCCAAATAGCTCAATAGGGAAAATGGAAAGAGGGTTCAAGGTGGCGTTGTTCACATACCCAAAATTCTTTGCTCTACTAATTGAAACTGGGTCAGACCCTCGGCTAGTTTGTCTAGCTAAAATAAATCATTAATCTTAATTTTGCCAGAAAACTGCAAGGGGTAAGATGCACCAAGATACGTTTTCATATACTTTTTCATTAATTAGTAACTAAGTAAATTATAAAAAGAGTGTGAGCTTTAAAGAAAGCCTCGTTTGATATTTTTCACTCAAGCTATCCAGTGTATTTAGAAGGTAACAGCTGCAATTTGCTAATTGAGCGAAAATCTAATCCAACGAAAAGCCAATCAAACAAAAAGAAATCTCTCTTATTTTGATAAACAGCCAGCCGCTTAGCATAAAAGATTCCTAGCCTTTATTGAGCAACAAAGGGGAAGAAAGCAAAGAAAAATAAATGACTACCTACCAAGGCAATTTATTTAAAAAAACCTAACATGTTTTGCAAAGCGCTGAGTTTGAAAGCAAGGTTAAAAATATACTGTGTTAGATAGGAGTAAGGAGATTTGACCATGTGGCCGACCATTTGAGATACCCTGTGAGCTTATTAAGCTCACAAAGCCATGAATTTTACTTATGCATATCTATTTCTATTATTATAATTATTATAACAGTAAGCGCCTAAGAGTTATTTGATTAATATTTTATGGAGGTAAAAGCTTTGTCCACGCAGCGGTATTCTGTAACACCTCATCCAATAGAAACAATATTAACTTGGGTAAAGTCAGGCGAGATTGCCATACCAGAGATACAGCGTCCGTTTGTATGGACTGCGACTAAGGTTAGAAATTTTCTTGATTCGCTTTACCGAGGTTACCCAGTAGGTTATTTAATAGCATGGCGCAATCCTTCGGTAAGACTAAAGGATGGCACAACATCCGCAGGAAAGCGCATTTTAATTGATGGTCAGCAGCGAGTAACAGCACTTATGGCTGCACTTCTTGGGAAAGAAGTTCTAAATAAAGATTACTCTACAGTTCGTATAATAATTGCATTTAATCCAATTGAAGAGCGTTTTGAAGTTTCAAATTCAGCGATACGCAAAAATGTAGCCTGGATAGCGGACATTTCAGAAGTGTTCTCACCTGATGCAAGCATCAGTGAGCTAACCGATTTATATGCAGAGAAGAATGAAAGCACCGATCGCAAATATATATCAAGGGTGCTTGAGCGATTGCGTAAAATTATCTACAACCACGTTGGAATAATCGAGCTAGCAGACGATCTTGACATTGAGACGGTTACAGAGATTTTTATCCGAGTAAATTCTGCTGGAGTGGAGCTTTCGCAAGCTGATTTTGCGATGTCAAAAATTGCAGTAAGTGAGAAATATAGCGGCAACATGCTTCGAAAAGCAATTGATTACTTCTGCCATTGCTCCATTGAGCCAGAATTTATATCGCGCATTGAAAAAGTCGATCGAGAATTTACAAATTCGGAGTTTTTTCCAATAATGCGCTGGCTTAAAGACACAAACGATGACCTTTATGACCCAACGTATACTGATATGCTGCGGGTTGCTTTTACTTCACGATTTCGGCGTGGGAAACTAAAAGACCTTGTAGCCTTACTATCAGGGAGAAATTTTGAAACAAAGCAGTATGAGGAGAAAATTGCTGAATTATCGTTTGAGCGCCTTAAACAAGGTATTGTCTTATTCATGAACGAAACTAATTTTAAGCGTTTTATTATGATTTTGCGGTCTGCAGGCTTTGTAACTAATGACCTAATCGGAAGCAGAAACGCTGTAAATTTTGCATATATTATCTATTTGCTTGGCAGAGGAGAAATGCTGCCACCAGCTGAACTTGAGCAATTAGTTAGGCGCTGGTATGCATTGTCGATTTTAACCGGTAGATACACTGGAGACCCTGAGGGCGCATTTGACCATGATATACGTCAGATAGAGGCTCACGGCATAAGCCAATTTATAAATACAGTCATAGAATCTGAGCTTCCTGAAAGCTTTTGGATAGGAATGCTTCCCCAATCAATGGAAACATCGTCCTCAATTAGCCAATATTTTATGGCTTACAAAGCTGCACAAGTAAAACTTGGCGATAAGGGCTTTTTATCAAGAGATATTACTGTTCTTGACTTACTACTAAATCGCAGTGATGTGCACCATATATATCCAAGAAACTACCTCAAAAAGCAAGGATTTGAGCGCGGACAGTATAACCAAATAGCAAATTATGTTATAGCGCAAAGCGAGATAAATATAGCAATTGGTGATAAGGCGCCTGAGAAGTATTTTAAAGAGCTGGCTGAACAATGTAGAGACGGGATAAAACGCTATGGCGGGATAACAGATATAGACGATATGCGCAAAAACTTGCGCATGCATTGCATACCTGAATCTGTGCTTGATGGCGATATACCATCGTATGAAGAATTTTTGGAAAAGCGCCGCAAGCTTATGGCGCTAAAGATAAAAGAATGGTTTGAAATGCTTTAGTGTAATTTGGTAACTAGGCAAGCTATATATTAAAATTGGTTTAGTGCTTTGTCGAAACAAGCTAAATGCGAAATTGGGCAAGAGCAGGTGTGTATTATGAATAATTTATATGAACTCTGTAAACCAAGAGACAGTGTTTTTGATGAAACAAAAAGAGACGATGTTTTAGATGTCACAGACTTAATAGAAAATAAAATAGACCCAAACCGCTTTCTTGAAGAAAATTTCTTAACCGAGGGCATGAAAGTATTACTAAATGCTGCCTTTAAGCGATTTCACAGACAGGGGGCTACAGGTTTAATAAAATTAACTCAGTCTATGGGTGGCGGTAAAACCCATAACATGATTATCTTAGGTCTTCTAGCTAAGCATCCTGAGTTTCGCCAAAAAATAATGGGAGATAGCTTTAAAGATAGTTATGTAGGAAAAATCAAGGTTGTAGCTTTTTCAGGAAGGGAAAGCGATGTTCCTTATGGCATTTGGGGCGCAATTGCCGAGCAGTTGGGCAAAATAGAAATATTTAAGGACTATTATGCACCGCTGCAGGCACCCGGGCAAACAGCATGGATCAATCTTTTAAGAGGAGAACCCTTGCTTATTTTGCTGGACGAGCTTCCGCCTTATCTGGAAAACGCCAAATCCAAAATGATTGGCGACTCAAATTTAGCTACGGTGACCACAACGGCTCTAGCCAACCTTTTCAATGCCTTGGGAAAAGAAGAGCTTTCCAATGTCTGCCTCGTTATTTCTGATTTAAGGGCTACCTATGAGAGCGGAAGCGAGTTATTACAGTCTTCTTTTAGAGAACTAGAAAATGAAGTTAACCGTTCTGCGCTAAATATTGAACCTGTAAGTAGTACTTCTGATGAAGTCTATCATATCTTACGTAAAAGGCTGTTTAAAGCTTTACCCTCCGAAAATGAAGTAAACGAAATTGCCGATGCCTATAAACAAGCTGTTTTAGAAGCAAGGCAGATGGGATATACCAACTTATCTCCAGAGCAGGTTTTTGTGGGAATCAAAGATTCCTATCCCTTCCATCCTTCCATTAGAGATTTATACGCCCGTTTTAAAGAAAATCCAGGTTTCCAGCAAACGCGTGGCCTTATCCGCCTCATGCGGATTATCATTTCTCAGTTATACAGGGGAGATAAGCCTAAGGCAAAAGAAAAGTATCTGGTTAATGTGTACGACTTCGATTTAAATGACCCTGAAATGCTTACAGCGATTACTCAAATCAAGCCTTCCCTTACAAATGCGATTGCTCATGACATAGCCTCAAACGGCAAAGCCGTTGCCGAAATTGTTGATGCGACCAATAATGAAACCTGTATGCAGGAGTTAGCAAAACTTATTCTTGTGGCATCCCTAGCGGATATACCAAATGCTCTCCTAGGCCTTTCCTTGCAGGAGACCATCGGGTACTTGTGTGAACCAGGGAAGGATATTACGCGGGTCAAGCAGGCTATGGACGATTTTGTTATGCGGGCATGGTATCTCTTTACCGACAGGGACGGCAGGCTGTTTTTCAAAAATACCAAGAATCTTATTGCCGAACTTAATTCACTCGTGGATTCCTACGATAACGAAAGCGCCAAAAAGGAATTAAGGTCCTTTCTTGCCGAAAAGTTTAAGCCAGCCCTGGGGTACTGTTATCAAAGTTTACAGGTCTTCCCAGCCTTGGATGAAATAAGTCTGTCAGCAGACAAGGTGCTCCTTGTCCTTTTTGAACCTTATCCAGGAGGCTCGGGCCTGCACCCTGATTTGCAGAAATTCTATGAAAATGAACGGTACAAAAACAGGGTGATGTTTTTGTCAGGGGCAAGGAGCACCATGGATAAACTCTACCATGCAGCCAAAGAACACAGGGCGATCAACCAAATTATTGCCAGGATGGAAACAGAAGAAAAAGTATCTGCTGATAATCCCCAGTACCAAAAGGCCATGGAAAAGCGAGACAGGATCAAAGTCGATCTATTGTCGGCGGCAAGAGAAACCTTTGCGCAGTTATACTATCCAACCAGTACAGGGCTTTTCAAGGCAGACTTCCTTATGGAGTTTACGGGCAACGATTATAATGGCGAAAAACAAATCATAGATGTCCTTTCAGAAAGGCAAAAATTTACCAATAATGTTACGGATGAAACCTTCAGGAAAAAATGCGAGGATCGCCTGTTTACCCAGAAGGAGATGCGCTGGGGCGATGTAAAGGAACGGGCGGCCACCAATCCAGCCTGGCAGTGGCATATTCCAAGTGCTTTAGATTATTTGAAAGATGACATGCTTAAGAAAGGCATCTGGCGGGAGCATGGTGGTTATATTGAAAAACCTCCATTTCCGAAAGAAAAAACGGGGGTCTTAATTCAGGAACTCCGCAGGGATGATACAGGAGAGGTGACTTTAAAGCTTGTCCCGCAATATGGGGACAAAGTATATTACGAGATAGGTGCACCTGCCACAACAGCTTCGAATCTTGTGGAAAACCTGAGCGAATTTAAAACAAAAGAACTAAAAGTATCGTTTCTTTGTGTGGACAGCAAAGGGGAGCATGAGACGGGCGAACCTGTAGAGTGGCAAAATAAAATCACACTCAAATACAGGGTTTACGATAGGGGTGAAGACAAGGTAGTAGAGCTTGTAGCTGCTCCTGCTGCTTCTATCAGGTATACCACCGATGGTTCCAACCCTAGGGAATACGGCGGCCTCTATGACGGGGAAATAATTGTGCCGAAAAACTGTACTTATGTACTGGCCGTAGCGGAAGCCCAGGGAATTTATTCAGAAAATCTTCAGATTAAGATAGACCGGGCCAAGGGGTCGACTATTACTATTGACAAAAACAAGCCCCTGAAACTTTACAAACGATACGAAACTAATGACACGGCAGAAACCTATCAGGAGCTTGGTTTGCTCAAAAAACATCATGCAGAGCTGAGCGATGTGAGTGTAACCTTCTTTAGGGTGGATGACAATGGCGGTGATAAGGATTGGGTTCAACTGATCGCAGATGCATCGCTGAAAGTAGAGATAGAAAAGCTGGAAAACAGCATGGATACCATCAGAGACAATTTCATGCATGAGGGTAAAGTGAATATCAACCTGGAATATGGCTCTGCCAGGTTTGCCACGGGGCAGGACTTTTTGGACTGGGTAGCCGCAAAGAAAAAGTTACTGCAAGATTTTAAGGAACAGGAGATAGTGCAATAATGGCTGTCAAAAGACAGGCATTCGGTTTTGGTTTTGTCCCCGCTGAGTCAGAACACCACTTTTTAGTAAATATTCCCCGAAGCAATGATGGGAAGGTGATTATTTACGAGCGCTTCAAATGGCAGGAAAATGTAGAAATCCAAACCATTGATTATACAATAGACAGGCCGAAAGTTGAGCTTGGCAAACACAAATGGAAGTTAATAGAAGATTCCTTGAAGTGCGAGTTTAACGGCAGGCTGAAAAAAGAAAAGTTGCCTATCGGGAAATGGCACACGGGACAGGTTCCCGTCCAACGGCTGTTCGGCAAGGAAATGGTACTTTTAGCCTGGGCCATCGAGGATTGTGACCCATCGGTCATCCCCACGGCCATCAAAAACTGGCTGGGCTTAAGCCCTGAGGAGCGCTGGTGGCTTTTTACTATGACCAATGCTGCCACGGGAGGGCTCAAAGACAAAAGGGGATGGCGCAAGGCCGTAAGATTCGCCCTGACGGAAAACCCCGTGGAAGAGTCCAATCGGCAGATGGAGCTTTTTGACCTGTTAATAGGCAGGAAAATTGACGACTGAAAGAGGCGGTAGCGAAATGACATCTTCTGAGCAAGCATTCATCGAAGTCCAGTTTCCTGTATCCAAGGTTTCCAAGGAAAGCTACAAGGAAAGAAAAGCAGGAAGCGGCCAGACGTTGACGGGGCTTGGCAAGTGGTGGGGCAGAAAGCCCCTTATCCTTGTCAGGGCGGCTTTGTTGGGGCTTTTAATGGCTGCAAGCGATAACCCCAAAAAGGATCGGGAGATATTCTTAAAAATACTGACCATGGACGGAGAAGGGCTCTGGCTGCGGAAAAATAAATCCATTCCCATGCAGGAGATCTATGACAACCTTACTCCTGGAGAAAGAAAAAGGTACTTTGCAGAAGAAAACGGCAAACTATCTTACCGCAAAGGTATCACAAGGGAAGAGAAGGAAAACCTGCAGCGGCTGGTCTTCAACAGGCTGTCCTATGACCAGAAATTATCTTACTGCAAAAGGCCTGAAGAAGTGGACAACCTTCCCGCATCCGAATGGGAAAAAATCAACGAACATCTTGGCACCAACGCCTCCAACCTCCAGGAACTGGTGCAGGAACTGGGGAAGAAAAGGTTTGGCAAGGTTCCTGTGGTTGGCGACTGCTTTTGCGGCGGCGGGAGCGTCCCCTTTGAAGCGGCGAGGATGGGCTGTGATGTTTATGCCTCTGACTTAAATCCCATTGCCATGCTTCTGACCTGGGCAGCCCTCAATATCAACGGCTGTTCTGATGAAGAAATAAAAAGTCTACGAACGTTTCAGGAAAAGATTTTTGAACTCGAGGATAAACAAATTACCGAGTGGGGGATAGAGCACAACGAAAAAGGTCACAGGGCAAACTCGTATCTGTACTGTAACGAAACAATTTGCCCCGAATGCGGCTGGCGCGTGCCCCTGGCGCCCTCCTGGGTGATCGGCAAAGGAACAAAGACGGTAGCTATTTTAAAAGAAAACGCAGAGAAAAAGGGTTTTGATATTAACATAAAATCCAATGCCACCAAGGCAGAGATGGAGCAAGCAGAGAAAATGGCGACCATCAAAGACAGCAGTCTGTACTGCCCCCACTGCAAAAATTCCACTCCCATTACCGCCATCCGCAGGGACAGAAAGCACGATGACGGGACGGTGGAATACGGCCTACGCCGATGGGAAGCCCATGAATTCCTTCCCCGCTCCAACGACGTCTTCCAGGAGCGGCTGTACTGCATCAGGTATGAATGGGAGTATAAGGATGAAAAGGGGAAGGTTAAGACCGAAAGGTACTATACCGCTCCGACCAAAGAGGATCTGGCAAGGGAGGAGAAAGTGGTACGGCTCCTTAAGGAGAGGTTTGCGGAGTGGCAGGGGAAAGGGTATATACCAAGCAATAAGATTGAAGAAGGGGAAAAAACATTTGAACTAATCAGGACGAGAGGCTGGACATACTGGCACCAGTTATTCAACCCCAGGCAGTTGCTAGTGCACGGGCTGTTGATGGAGCTGATTGATCAGCATGCAAGGACGAAGAAGGAGAAGGTTGTGGGGTTATTGGGGGTGAATAGGTGTTGTGATTGGAATTCAAAATTATGTCGATGGGATAATGCTTATGAAAAAGCTATACAAACGTATTATAATCAAGCCTTAAATACCTTATTTAATTATACCGTTAGAGGATTATTTTTCTTAAAAACAAGTTGGGATATTTCATTTAACAATCGTTACATTAAAGGTAAAAATATTGTCAAATTATTAGATGCGAGAAGCTTGGATAATGATGTAACTTTTTGGCTTACAGACCCTCCTTATGCCGACGCCATTAACTATCACGAACTATCCGAATTTTTCCTGGCCTGGGATAAGAAGATGCTGCTTAATATTTTCCCCGACTGGTATGCCGACAGTAAAAGAGCCCTGGCGGTAAAAGGGACGGGGGAGAGCTTTAACCAGAGCATGGTGGAGATATATCGGAATTTGGCGGAACATATGCCCGATAACGGTATGCAGATTGTCATGTTTACCCACCAGAATGTGGGCGTATGGGCGGATCTGACCCTGATTCTCTGGGCGGCGGGCTTGCGGGTGACGGCGGCCTGGAATATAGCCACGGAAACCGATGCCAGCGGTCTGAAGCAGGGTAACTATGTCAAAGGCACTGTGCTCCTTGTGCTGCGCAAGCAGACTTCCGAAGAAACAGCCTATCTCGACGAGCTCTATCCTGAGATCGAGATGGAAGTGAAAAGGCAGATTGACAGCATGCGGGGGCTGGACGACAGGGAAGACCCCAATTTCAGCGATCCAGATTTTCTCCTGGCTGCCTATGCGGCTTCCTTGAAGGTATTGACTTCATATAAGCAGATCGAAGACATAGATGTAAATTATGAACTGTCGAAAACCAGGATTTCCGGGGAGGAGTCCCCCATAGAGAGAATAATCAACGAGGCGGTAAAAATTGCTTACGACTATCTGACGCCCAGCGGTTTTGACACTTATCTGTGGAAGATGCTGACCCCTGAAGAAAGGTTTTATCTCAAAGGGCTGGACCTGGAAAAAGACGGTGTATACCAGATCGGGGCATACCAGGAATTAGCAAGAGGGTTTGGCGTCCAGGAATATAAAGACCTCCTTGCCTCCACCCGTGCCAATCAAGCCAGGCTGAAGACTGCCATGGAGTTCGGTATGAAAGGCTTGGGCAGTGCTGACAGATTCGGCAATTCCCTGCTCCGCAACATCCTGGCGGCGCTCCATCAGGCGGTTAAAGCCGAAGATACCATGAAGGGTAGAAACTGGCTGAAAAACGAACTGCCCAACTACTGGAGCCAGCGAAGCACAATCGTAGCCATCCTTGATTATCTTTCCACTCTTGGGCATATTGAAACCATGCCGCACTGGAAAGAGGAGGCAAGGTACGCCAGGCTCCTTGCCGGGCTAATCAAGAATGACGGGATATAAGCAGGTGAAGGAAAATGATTTACCGGTATTCTTCCCGGCGCAAAAAGCTGGAGGCAGTTTTCCTGAATGAGAAGTTAAAAGGAGCTTTAAGCTATGACAGGATTGCGGGCTATTTCAGCTCATCAATCCTAGAGATAGCAGGAGAAGCCCTTGAAGAAATCGAGGGTTGCATCAGGGTTGTCTGTAATGCCCAAATACAAAAAGAAGATGTCGTTACTGCCACTGCTGCGATCAATGCCATGAGGCGGGAATGGTGCAGCATTAGACCTGAGGAAATATACAGCGGTGCCCCAGAAAGGCTGAAAAAACTCTACAGCCTAATCAAAAGCGGGAAGCTTCTTATAAAAGTAGTTCCCGATGATGTCTTTGGCTTGATTCACGGCAAAGCAGGCGTTATTACTCTAAAGGACGGAAGAAAAACATCCTTCATTGGCAGTGTAAACGAAACTTATACAGGCTGGAAGTTAAACTACGAAATCCTCTGGGAAGATGACTCGGAGGAGGGAGTAAAATGGGTCCAGGAGGAATTCGATTATTTCTGGAGTAGCCCCTATGCAGTATCTCTTGCCGATTTTATCGTTGAGGATATAAAACGAATCTCAGAAAGAAAGGTTGTTTCTTCAATTGACGAGTGGAAAAAAGATCCCGAGCCTGCTTCCGCTGTTATTGAAGCTCCCGTCTACCGTCAGGAATTTGGTCTATGGGAACATCAAAAATACTTCGCAAATCTGGCTTTTAATGACCATAAAAAGTATGGGGCAAGGTATGTGCTAGCTGATATGGTTGGCCTGGGAAAGACAGTACAGCTTGCACTTGCAGCGCAACTCATGGCTTTTTATGGCGATAAACCTATCTTAGTTATTGCACCCAAGGACCTTTTATGGCAGTGGCAGGATGAGATCAACAACCTCCTGGATATGCCCTCGGCTGTATGGAATGGCAAAGAATGGGTGGATGAGAACGGTATAAAATATCCTGCTAACGGTGACGGAGCCATAAAAAAATGCCCTCGGCGAGTTGGAATTGTTTCCCAAGGGTTGATTACCGCCAATTCAGAACAGATACAGCACCTTTTGAATATGGAATACGAATGTGTCATTGTCGATGAAGCCCACAGAGCCAGAAGAAAGAATTTAGGCCCTGGCAAAGAGCATGAAAAACCGAACCCCAATAACTTGCTGAAATTCCTCCTGGAGATATCCAAACGCACCAAAAGCATGCTGCTGGCAACCGCCACTCCAGTCCAGCTATATCCTATCGAAGCATGGGACCTCTTAAACGTCCTTTCCCAAGGCAGCGATAGTGTGCTGGGTAATCCTTTCAGTATGTGGAGGAGAAATCCCGGCAAGGCGCTTAACCTGATTATGGGTAAAGAAACACTTGACCGTTTTGACAGGGAGAACTGGGAATGGCTTAGGAATCCTTTTCCCCCTGCTTCCGAAGGGGAAATGACCTTTGGGCTCATCAGGCGGCGTCTA
>JASEIR010000064.1 GCA_030017355.1 Actinomycetota bacterium | reverse complement strand
AAAGTTTTCGGAAATCAAATCAATAATCCCTGAAATAGAACAGCTCGATATTGATCTACCAGAGTTCCAGGGAATTGATTCTAGATCAATTATTAAAGCCAAACTTCTAGAGGCTCTAAAATACGTGCATGCTGAGCTTATTGTGGAAGATACCTCTCTTTATCTTGAATGCTTAAATGGTCTTCCGGGCCCGCTCATCAAGTGGTTTGAAAAAACCCTGGGCAATGAGGGCTTAGTGAAAATTACTGAGAAGCTTGGCAACAATGAAGCCGTTGCCACAGTGGTTATTGGATATGCCAAAAGCTCCGAAGAGATATACTTTTTTGAAGGCAAAATTAAAGGGCAAATTGTAAGTCCTCGCGGTGAAAATGGTTTTGGCTGGGATGCTATTTTTATGCCTGACGGCTACGATATCACGTTCGGTGAGATGGACCGAAAAGAGAAAAACAAATTCAGTATGCGTAAAATTGCCGCCGTTAAACTTAAAGATTTTGTTGAAAACAAAGCACCAGCTAAAATCTAAGGTCACGCCCATTTACCCCTCAGTAGATATAAAATAACAGGATAATTTGCAGCGTTGTTTAAGTCTACGGGAATACATAAATGCGGCATGGAAACGCCCAGCTAATCGTCCATCGTGCTAGTAAAAGCTAATAGCCAATGCTATAATAACCTGCATGAAAACGACTAGAGAGCCACATCTTATATCAAGGTGAAAGGTCATCTTTGACTACTCAACCGTACATTGTTCTACACCGGAAGAACCCCTGAAGAGTGAGCTTTTCAGAGAAATAGTCGAGAGGCTCGTTGCAAGAATAGCATCAAAAGGAAGTTCTATTTTTGCTTTCTTAAGTGAATCATTGCCGTATTTAAAGAAAGATGAGCTGGCTGGATATATGATAACCTTTAATGTAATTCGACAGCTCTCTTCTTATTAAACTAGTTCACTACCTTAAGAGGATAGCCTAGATTAATAGATATTTGATCAATCTTTCTTTTATTCTTTGGCGATTGCAGCATTGAAAGGATAATAATGTCATTTAAGAATTTCTTAAAGGAATATTCAGACAATATTCATATCGAGGCAGAGTTTATAGATTTAACATATAATGCTTTGAATGGGCTGGGATTTTCCGCTGATAATACTATAGCTTGTGTGAGCATTTGTCGGGATGAGCTGTGCCAACCTTTAGCTCATATGGTAAATGAGAAATGGGGTTATGCCTTTATTCTTTCAAGCCTTGCGGGGATGTCTTGGGCTGGAAAGACCGGTCTTCTTGCGGCTCTTAGCCATTCACCGCAGATAGATGGCAGGGAAAGGTATGTTTTTTACGCCATGTCTCATGTGGCCGTCGATGAAGAAGGGCGATTTGGTTACTGCAAGCGTCCTGGAAGGCAAGATCAGTCTCCAGCTTGCGGCGCTTTGGATGTTCTTCGAGAACATCTAGCCAAAGGGCAAATTGATCAGGAAATAGATATCTTTGATATTGAGCTGAGTCTGGTTAAGATGAGATTATTAGAAGAAATTACGCCTGGTGATACGCCCGACCTTTTTGAGCTTGCAAAAATATCTCAAAAAGCGGTTCAGACCGATTTAGAGCGCTCAATAAAAAGTTTAATAGATACCAGCAAAAGTGATTACGCACTTATTTCTGGCATTCAAATACATAGACCAGAGACTAACTATATCTTGCCGTTAACTTTCTATGCGGTAGCTAATGGCGTTAAGTTTGATTTTTAAGAGGTGGCTAAATGATTATAACCAAGGGTAAGACAAAGGTAATAAAGCTTGGGCCAACAGAAGGAACTGTTCTCTTAGAAACGGAAGATGTTTTAACGGGTGGTGATGCCGCAAAGCAAGAAACAATTACCGGAATCGGTGTCCATAAAACGACTCAAGCTGCTAATGTATTCTCTTTATTAAATAAAAGAGGTATACCGACAGCTTTTATAGAGCGCGCATCAGCCAACGCTCTTCTCTGTCATCAATGCGAGATGCTACCCCTTGAACTAGTTATTCGCCGTTACGCCTGGGGCAGCTATTTACTGCGTCACCCGGATCTGAAAAAAGAAGGTGGCTCTCCCCATCGTTTTGATGATTTAGTCTGGGAGATTTTTCATAAGCAGTCGGTAGTTAGCTTGCCCATCTCTGACATCCCCTATCAGATAGACGAGGGCGAGGCAAGAGAGCGGTTTTTGAGTAATGGTATCTGGCAAGAAGGCGTCTATACCGACCCATACATACTCATCGAAGGAAATCGGTGGTTGCTCTACTCACCAAAAAAAGAGGTATCTAAAACAGAGTCTCTTATGTCAATTGAGCCACTATTAAGCCCTGACGAAATAGATGAAGTTATCAACTCGATCATGCTTCCCACATTTCTTGCTCTGGAAGATGCGTGGCTCAATATAATAACCTCCCATGGGCCGGTCGCTCTTGTAGACTTGAAAGTAGAGGTTGGCAGACGATTGTCCGACAACAAAATAGTCCTTGCCGATGTTATCGATAACGATAGTTGGCGTATTTGGCCTGGCGCTGATCCTAGCAAGCAACTTGATAAGCAGTGTTTCAGAGAAGGACACCCTCTTAGCCAGGTTGCTGAGAAGTATGCCCTAGTTGCTGAGCTTACAGAGCGATTCGTTTTGGATAAGGGTTAACAAGGCCTTTACTTGTGCATAGCTTGGGTATAATTGAATGATAGTTACCGTTTAAATAAGCATGATTCATTCCAGTATTTAGTGTTTAGAGATGCGAAATGAGAAGCATGGGGAGCCATGTCTAGAAAGAAAACTTGGAACGAGCAGCTTCAACTTGGTACAGATAACGTAATCGAGATTACGCCCGATGCTATCATCATCCCATCATCCAAGACAAGGATGGGTTGTTCGTTTATGCTAATAAAGCAGCGAAAAAACTGTTCGGCATCCCGCGCGATCAAATCGTCGGTCGAAGCTATATAAACCCACCGTGGAAAGCCACGATCCCGGTTGGCAAGCCCTTATCTAGAAACGACCATCCATTCGCGCGCGTTATTGAGGAGAGAAAGCCTGTATTTGACATAGAGCAGGCCATTGAGAAACCGGATGGTAGCCGCATAATTGTGTCAATTAACGCTTCTCCGTATGTTGCGGATAGCGGGACTGCCTTAGGCGTAGTCTTAACAATCAGCGATATTACCAAGTACGGAGAAGCTGAGCAGCGATTAAAAGAATCGCGCGATTATGCGGAAAGCATAATTGAAACCATTCGAGAGCCCCTAATGGTTTTAGACGCCGATTTAAGGGTTGTCACAGCAAACCACTCGTTTTATGAAACATTCAAGGTTACCGAGGAAGAAACAAAAGGCCATCTTATTTACGAGCTTGGCAATAGGCAGTGGGACATCCCGCACATAAGCTCTATTGTGGGAGTCGCATTTATAGTATGGCTCATTATTCTCAGCATTTCGATGATCCGCAAGCGAGAACAATTAACTCAAGAAAAGCAATAAGGAGTTACAGAGCAATATCTTCGGCAAAGTAACTGCTTATGCGGCAATTCTGGGAAATGTAATTGCATTTGCCCTTTACATACCAAAGGTAGGCCTCGCCATCTCAGCTTTTTCCGGCGTGGTTTTGTGGATATGGTACGTCCTTATTGCGCGAAGGTTTTTCCAGCTAAGTAAGTTATAGATAAATTTGAGGAGGATAAAATGGCTACTGACACAAATTCATCTACATCCAACACGCTACCACGTTTTGGGCTGGCGTGCTTGGATTTTTCAAAGCTCTTGTTTGGTCCGCATTTCTGACCCCGGTCACCAGGTTTCTATCTTGGCTCTGTCAGCCTAAGCCGCAGCTTATCTATTTCGCTTCCAACAAGAACTGCGCTCGCTATAGCAACAGTAATTAGTAAGTCATTTATGTTTAGCGCTATAGTTCTAAATACCGTCTGCATAAAAGGAAGATAAAGGAGGGCCATCTGGGCAGTAAAAGCTGCTATCATGCTAAAAAATAGGAAACGATTTTCAGCTGGGTTTTGGCGAAAAACGGAAATTCTTTCTGAGCGAGAATTAAACACATGGAAAAACTGCGCAAAGACAACAGTTGTAAGCGCCATTGTTCTGGCACGCTCAAGGGAAGCACCGGCTGATAGTTCGATTATAAAAATACCAAATGTGCCGATTGCTATTATCAACCCCAGTATGGCTAGCCTAATTAAAAGAGTTCGATTGAAAATGCCCTCTTTAGGGTCTCTTGGCGGTCTTCTCTCAACGCCTGGTTCTTTTGGATCAAAGGCCAGCGAAACATCTTGAAGTCCGTTTGTGACAAGGTTTACCCAGAGAATTTGTGCTGGCAACATTATTAATGGAATTACCGTAACTATTGTGGTAAATACTGCAACCAGCATACCTGCACCTGTTGCCAGAAGGAAGTAGGTAACCTTTCTTATATTATCAAAAGCAACCCTGCCCTCAATTATCGCACGGTATATGCTCGCAAAGTTATCATCAACAACCACCATATCACTAGCTTCTTTTGCTACATCAGTACCGGTTATTCCCATTGCTATCCCGATGTGAGCAGCTTTTAGCGCTGCAGCGTCATTTACCCCATCGCCGGTAACTGCGACCACCTCACCATTTTCTTTGAGTGCATTTACGATCCTAAGCTTATGATGTGGCGAGACTCTTGCAAAGACAGATGTCGTTTGAACTATTCCCTGAAGTTCGATATCGTCAACCTCATCCATCTCTCGGCCAGTTATAGCCTTATCTTCAGACCCTGTGATGCCCATCATTTTAGCTATAGATAAAGCTGTATGTGCATTATCGCCTGTTATCATGAGGACTCGTATGCCAGATAATTTGGCGCAGGCAACCGCTTCTATTGCTTCTGGCCGAGGTGGGTCCATCATTCCTTGAAGGCCAACGAATATAAGGTCGTTCACATCTTCGTGCTTAATCTCGTCGGTGCCTGGTGGCATTTCTTTGTAAGCCATTCCCAGTACCCTTAATCCCTCATCTGCAAATTCGTATACCTTGTCCATTACAGCAGCCTTGTACATCTCTACGCTTTCTGCATTTTCATGCGTGCCAGCGATTTTTCTTGAGAGGGATAGCAGTTTTTCTGGGGCGCCTTTGACCAGTAAATACACTTTCCTATCATGAGCGTTTAGGGTGGCCATATAGCGAAGCTCAGACTCAAACGGGAGAATATCAAGAATAGGATACTCAAGCCTTTCTTTTTCCTCATTTAAGCCACCGCGCAAAGCAGATACAATCAGAGCTACCTCGGTAGGGTCACCATGTGCTTTCCAGATCCCATCTTCTTGGACAAGGTTAGACTCGTTAGCTAAAAGACCAATCCTTAAAGTCCATTCAAGCAGAGGATTGCTTTTTAAATCAGCTACTTCAAGATTGCTAAATATTCTTCCGAGTGGCTCATAACCTACCCCTTCAACAGTATACGTGTTACCGCCAGCCCAGATTTTTTGCACTGTCATCTGGTTTCTCGTAAGAGTGCCTGTTTTGTCCGATCCTATGACAGTGCTGCTACCAAGTGCTTCAATCGCTGGAAGGTACCTAACGATTGCATTTTTCTTTGCCATGCGGTTTACTGCGACCGCAAGGGCTATTGTTAAAGCGATTGGCAAACCCTCGGGAACTACAGCAACCGCCATAGCAATTACGGCTAGCAATAGCTGTAAAGGGTTTTCACCTTGCAAAATGCCAATAACAAATCCGGCAAAGCCAAAACCAGACGTGGAAAATATTATATAGCGGCTGAGCATCTCGATTCGTTCTTGAAGCGGGGTTTTAACTGGACCGACGGTTTTTACTTCTTCGGATATTTGACCGAGTTGCGTTGCAGGCCCGGTTGCAACTACTACTGCCGTTGCTCGTCCGGAAGCCACAATACTCCCCATAAAAGCCATATCTTTTTGCTCAAATGTTAACAGGCCAGGCTTTGGAATTAGGTCGCTTGTTTTTTGGACTGGTACAGATTCTCCTGTAAAAGCTGACTCATCAACACGGAACTCTTTTACCTGGATTAAACGAAGGTCAGCAGGCACTTTTTGGCCTGTTCTCAGCAGAACAATGTCGCCAGGCACTATTAACTCCGCATCAATCTCACGCTCAAGTCCAGCTCTTACTACAATTGCTTTTGGTGCAAGTAGTTTCTTTAAAGCCCTTATCGATTCCTCGGCTTTATATTCTTGGATAAAACCAATTACCGCATTTAAAACCACAACACCAAAAATCACCGATGCATCTACAAAGTCTCTCAGAAGGATAGTTATGAATCCTGCAATCAAGAGAATATAGATAAGCGGGCTTTTAAACTGATGAAGGACTATAACAATTAGTGGGGGCTTTTTCACCTCGGCAATCACATTGGGCCCGAATTTTTCAAGCCTTGATTTTGCCTCATCCTCGGTTAGCCCATCTATGGAGGTCCCTAGTTTTTCTAATATTTCTTCAACAGGCTGTGCATACCATGCTCGATAGATTTCTTCTTTTCTTGTGAACACATTAGCCAATCCCCATTTATTTCTCATTAGATTTACCCAAACCAGGATTGGCCATAAGTATGGTAATATTTCTTCAGTGTATCTTGTGAAATAAAGCTAGCAGAAGGAGGAATAAGTTGAAAATAGAGCTGCTTTACTTCTCGGGCTGCCCCACATATAAAAAGGCTGAGGGTATTTTATCCGAAGCAATGAGGGAGCTTGGAATCGATGAGCCGATAGAGAGAATCAATGTTCAAAGTGAACAAGAGGCCAAAGAAAGAAAGTTTCTTGGCTCGCCAACTATTCGAATAAATGGTCTTGATGTTGATGAGTCGGTCAGAGGCATAACGGATTATGCTTTTGAGTGCCGGCTGTATCAAACAAGAGAGGGCCTTTTGGGGTGGCCAAGCAAAGAAATGGTTATTAAGGCGCTCAAGGAAGCCAAGCAGTAATTTTTACACGGTGCCCATTTTATATGGTAATTTAAAGGAGTAAGCTTGTAGCGATCTTTAGCTAGATGGGGCACCTGGAGCTAAGAGATGAGCAATAGCGCATTTAAAAAAGCAATTATTTTAGTTGTAGTTGTATTTATAACTGCAGTCATAATTTATCCCAAAATCACTTCCAATCAAGGCGAGATACGCAAGAATTTAAATCTTAGTCCTGGCGAAAGGGCACTTGAAAATGCTTTAAAGAGCGGCAAGCCAACCATGATTCTTTTTCACTCAAATAGCTGCGTTCTCTGTAAACAAATGTTGTCTATTGTTGCTAAGGTTAAGCCTCTGTTTGCAAAAAGGGCTAACTTTGTAGATATCTCTGTTGAAGATAAATCTGAGGTACGGCTTATAAGCAAATTTGGCATAGAGAAGATTCCAACAAGCGTGTTTCTTGATAGAAGTGGTAAGCTTATTGCCAAAAATATTGGCGTGGTCAAAAAAGAACAGCTTATAAAGTTACTAAACAGTTTGGAGAAATAGATGTTAGAAGCAATTGCTAACCAATTTAGTACAATGCTTACCACAAGTCCTTTGCTTGCTTTTGTTCTTGCTATTGCTGCAGGGATTTTTACAGGCTTTAGCCCATGCGTTTTACCATTCTTTCCAGCCATTATTGGATATGTTGCAAGAAATACCAAAGCGTCGGATTCTGGTGGAAGGCAGGGGTTTTTTCTATCACTTCTTTTTGTCCTGGGATTTTCATCGATGTTTGCTATTATAGGCGTTTTTGCGTCTTACCTAGGCGGGTTAGTATCGCTGGCTAATCGCACCTGGTATTTTATGGTCGGCGCAGTTCTAATTGTTGTTGGCCTGCATTTTATGCAAGTACTGAAATTGCGATTGGCTGCACCAGTAAAGTTAACGGCAGATAATATTAAGTTTAAGGGCGGCTTTGGTGCATTTACACTTGGCATTTTACTGGGCCTCATACCTATGCCCTGCGCAACGCCCATAGTTGCATTGATATTAACTTACGTTGCTTCTAAGGGCAATGCTTTCTTTGGCAGTGCGCTTCTTTTTACATATAGCTTAGCGCACGGATTACCCCTTATGGCAGCCGGTACATCAACAGGCTTTATCTCAAAGACAGCTTTTTTACAAAAACATCGAAAAATAGTTGAAACTATAAGTGGCGGTGTCTTCATCGTTCTAGGTTTTTATTTCCTTTGGCTTGCTTGAATGTTACCAATTCGATTTTATTGGCTATATATCGAGGTCATCCATCCTCAGAATTTCTGTCAAACTTGGCTATTGCGGGTTTAGGGGAGGAAATGATAGGAGGGTGGTCTGATATTATCTTTAGAAGCGAAAAGGGTAGGAAGACATATAGCATGAGGCATGGTGTAGGGTATAGTAAAAATTTTAGAGATAATATTGTGCTCTTGCACAAATAGCTTGGCAGCAATACTTTCTTAGGTATTATTAGACTATGGCCGAGAACATAGTTATTGAAAAGCTAACCAAACACGATAATCAGCTAGTCTCAATTAGAGAAGAACTAGCCGACCATAGTGAACAGCTAAAGCTAATCAGGGAGAAGCTAGCTGATCACGATAATCAACTAGACTCAATAAGAGAAGAACTAGTTGAACATGGAAAAAGACTTGACGCCATCGAAGAAAAGTTAACTGAACACGATGAACGGTTCGATTTTTTTGCGATGAAGTTTTTAGAACACGATCAACATTTTATGGAAATACGGCAGGAGTTTAAAGCCGAAATTAGCTTGCTGCGCAATGACATGGTAACTAGATTAGATGAAATACTTGTTTTTGTACGCCGGCTTGATCTTGAAAGAGTTACAACCGTTAGTTGGATCGAGCGTGTCGAGCAAAAGTGCGATAAAAATACCATCGGTATTGAGAAAAATACTACCGATATAAGAAAGAACACCACCGATATTACAGAGATAAAGCGGTTTTTGAACATGAATTAAGTAAAATATTTTGCGGTTTATTTTTCCTGGATCCCTTTAAGGCTTAGCTTCAACGATTGCATCTTATGGTCTTTTATATTCTGGAGTTAGCGGTTTTACCCATGCTTGTTATGTGGTAAATTTACCTCAGGAGTTGTTGCAACCATGGGGCTGACCTCTCACCTATGCATTAAAAAGCAATTCCTTCCTAGTTACCAACTGCATACTTTAGCAGAAAGACAAGGCAAAAAGCTAAAAGATTTAGAATTGTTTAAGAAATAATAGAATTAGTAGGATTGGCGATGGATTACTGTAAAAAACCCATGACGCGTGAGGATATCATCGCTTTTCATTTTTGGTATCGGCTTGCAACCATAATGCTTGTCGTAATTTTCGCATTGACTGGCATAAAAAGGGTTTATTTACTTCCGTTGATATTTGCAATCATTTATACTGTTATAATTATTGGTTTAAGGTTTCAAGTTATAGATAAAGTTCAGAAGTACCCTGCTTTTCTTAGCATCGATATAACAATTAGTTTTGTATTGTTAGCGTCCTCAGGAGGGTATAAGAGCCCATACTATCTATACAGCTACAGTTCGCTTATTCTTGGAGCTTGTCTTTTCGGTTATCGAGGAGCATTTCTTTTAGCAGGCATTCAAAGCATATTGTTTTTCATAGCAGTAAGAGTAAATGGCTATCAGCTTTCTAACATTGTGAGCACCGGAGAAAATATTGTAACCGATTATTTCTTCTTTTTTCTAATTGGTGTTTCTGCTGCCTACCTATCAGAGTTAGTTAACAAACTTAATTACGCAATCGAGCAGAAGAATGCTGCTCGGCGCAATCTAAAGTTAGCAAGGGAGCGCCTTTTAGAATCATTAAAGTTACACCGATTATCTGCACGTGAAATGAAGGTATTTATTCTTGCTTTTGAAGGTCTGACAATTGAAGCGATATCTCAGGAGCTAAGCATATCAAGGCATACAGTAAAAACATATCTAAATCGTGCCTACAATAAACTAGGTGTTACAACAAAGCAGGAAGCTATTGCAAAAGCTATGTGTCGGGAGAATTCATGAAGTTGATACAGAGAAACTTTCTGTATTTTCTCATATTAAGGTGGGTGATGCTTGCTCATGTAGCAATCTTATATTTGCTCGGTATGGATATAGGGCCTAAGCAAGTTTTTCTTATGCTTATCTGCTATACAGCGGTACTTACGATTCTGCAAGGACAAGTCAGCAATGCTATCAAGAAATACCCCATCTTGCTATATTTAGATCTTACAGCTGCATTTGCTGCAATTTGTTTAACCGGTGGCTCTTGGAAAAGCCCTTACTATTTATATGTTTTTTCTAGCCTTATGGTACTGCCATTGTTCATGGGTCTTAAATCTACCCTTTTAGCCACTTCTGTCTTTAGCGTTCTCTACACGTTTGGCTTGGTATTTTACAACCAAACGGTATTGCAGCAGGCCATACGATTTGATGCTGATTCGTTTATAGCAAATTATGTCGCATTCTTCTCGATTGCAATATTTTTTGGTTACCCGGCATGCATAATCCGTGAAATCGAGAAGACAGTAAAGGAAACAACCAACATTAAAGCTAAACTTGATAGAACAGGAGCTCTAATAGGAGCCATAAATTCAACGCCGCTGTCAGACCGCGAGCTTGAAGTAATTAGATTGTTAAGTGAAGGCAGAACCAATATGCAAATTGCCGAGGAGCTTTATATATCCGAAAAAACTGTTAGAAACCACCTATCAAGCATTTATAAAAAGCTTGGCGTTTCGTCAAGAGCCGAGGCCATTTTTTACTACCACGCCAACACCTCTTTGATGGATACCTAAGTTATTAATAAGTTTAATAAGTTATCTGGTGTTATTCTGGAGGTCGCTATCTCTCAAATTATAAAACAAAGGGTGTTTTCACCCATATTTCGCTAAAATAGGACATTTTACCGACAGACCAATGCCTGCTTTTGCTGTAACTTTTCTGATGTTATCAATTGTTAGGCAGCAATAATAAGACATTTTAGGACCCGGATTAGTATGATTAGTATAAGTCTGGGGGGCGCC
>JASEIR010000063.1 GCA_030017355.1 Actinomycetota bacterium | reverse complement strand
AATGGAAGAGGAATTTGTACTTGCCGAATCTAAGCTTATATATAAAGGTAAGATAATTAGTCTATACCTTGATAAGATAAAAAGTCCATCAGGCCAAATATTAGATAGAGAAGTAGTAAAACATCTCGATGCGGTAGGTGTTGCTGCCTTAAATGAAAAGAAGGAAATTATTCTGGTAAGGCAATATCGCCATCCGATAAATAAGACATTGCTTGAAATTCCTGCAGGCTTGCTAGAGGACTGTGAAAGCCCAGCAGCTTGTGCAATTCGCGAGCTTAGGGAAGAAACAGGCTACGTTGCAAAAAAAGTTGAAAAGCTAGCGGAATTTTACACCTCTGCTGGTTTTACCGATGAGAAATTCTATCTCTATTTTACAGAGGAAATAGAAGAAGGTGAGCCAGCACGCGAGCTTGGAGAAGAGGATATAAAAGTGGAGGCAATACAACTTAAGGAAGCACTGGATATGGCTGCTAGCGGAAAGATAGAAGATGCTAAAACACTTTTAGCAATACTTATGGCAGCCCTGCGAGCAGGGCACTTGGAATTTTAGGTATAAGCAATGATTGAGCTGCTGGATGATTTCTTAAATTATATATCTGTTGAGAAGGGTTCTTCAAAGAACACGCAAACTGCTTATGAAAAGGATTTGAGCAGCTATTTGGGCTTCCTAAGTGAAGCTGGCATTAAATCGCTCGGCGATATCAAATATGAGCACATCTTGAGCTACCTTCAGCGCTTGAGAGACATGTACAGCGATACTTCTGTCTCAAGAAAACTTGCCGCTATAAAAGCTTTTCATAAGTATCTAGTTCGCGAAGGATTAACAGAGAATCTTCCAACGGCAAACATAAAGGCACCTAGAAAAGCTAAGAAATTGCCAAAGGTTTTATCAGTAAAACAAGTGGAAAATCTCTTGAATCAACCTTTGGGTGCCAGCAAATACGAAATAAGAGATCGCGCAATACTAGAGCTTTTATATAGTTGCGGCTTGAGAATTTCCGAGCTGGTATCACTTGATATTGAGGACGTTGATTTAAGAAATGGTTATATAAGGTGTTTTGGAAAAGGGTCAAAGGAAAGAATAGTTCCCCTTGGAAGCTATGCTTCAGAAGCTCTTACAGAGTATATCAACAAGTCAAGACGTCTTCTTGCAGGTAAATACAGAAGGGCTGCATTATTTTTAAATGAGAAGGGTGGGCGCTTGACAAGACAAGGATGCTGGAAAATTGTAAAGAAGTATGCTTCAAAGGCGGGGATGGATCAAATATATCCGCACTTGCTAAGACATTCTTTTGCGACACATCTTTTAGCAAACGGGGCTGATTTGAGGGCGGTTCAGGAGTTGCTCGGCCATACTGATATCTCGACGACTCAGATATATACGCATGTAACAAGGGATAAGCTAAGGTCTGTGTACGACAAGACGCACCCAAGAGCAAGAAAAATTCAAAATTAAGCTTTGATTCATATACAGTTTCTAAACAAAGGAGAGCCTGTGTTTCAGATAAACCGTGTAATCATAATAGTACTAGACAGCGTTGGGGTTGGTGAGCTGCCTGATGCTGCCAAATATGGCGATGAGGGGAGCAACACATTAGGGAACACCGCTAAGGCTGTTGGCGGTCTTAAAATGCCTAATCTAGGCAAAATGGGCTTGGGCAATATCATTGATATTAAAGGGATACCAGCGGTGCCAAAGCCCGAAGCATTTTTCGGTAAGATGGCAGAGGTATCACCAGGGAAAGATACAACAACAGGGCATTGGGAAATGATGGGCTTACAGCTTGAAAGACCATTTCCAACATATCCTTTAGGCTTTCCGCCAGAAATCATAGAACCTTTTAAAGCTGCAATTAAAAGAGATATTCTTGGCAATAAGGCTGCCTCCGGTACTGAAATAATAAAAGAGCTCGGGGTGGAGCATATAAAAACTGGGAGACCAATTGTATATACATCGGCTGACAGCGTATTTCAAATTGCAGCCCACGAGGATGTAATACCAATAGATATGCTTTACGGCTATTGTGAGATTGCCAGAGATATTTTAAAAGGAGACCATGCTGTAGGAAGAGTGATTGCAAGACCATTTATAGGTGATTCGCCTGAAAATTTCACAAGGACACATAGACGTAAAGATTTTTCGCTCAAACCTCCTGCAAAAACTGTTCTTGATTATGTAAAAGAGGCTGGTTATCCAGTGTATGCTGTTGGAAAAATTAGCGAAATTTTTGCTGGTCAGGGGATAACCTTTGGTGTGCACACAGAAAATAATATGCATGGCATTGATGAGACAATCAGGGCTGCAAAGATACAGAATTCCGGCATTATCTTTGCAAATCTAGTTGATTTTGATAGCCAATGGGGGCATAGAAACGATGCATTTGGCTACGCTAAAGGTCTAGAAGCAGTAGACGCACGAATTCCAGAAATCAAGAGACTCTTACAAGATAGCGATGTGCTAATCATAACTGCTGATCATGGCTGTGACCCAACAACTGCCAGCACGGATCATTCGCGAGAGTATGTGCCAGTTCTCATTTATGGTCATGCCTTAAAAGAGCCAACAAATCTTGGGATTAGACCAACATTTGCAGACCTTGGTAAAACGGTTGCAGACCTTCTAGGGGTCAACGCTTTGGTTTCGGGGCAAAGCTTCAGGCAAGAGCTGATTCATCAATCCACAGTTATTATCTAATCTGCATTAAAGAGACATAAAAGCATCCAAAGCCCAAAGCCCAAAGCATCTTAAGCTGCTTTCCAGAGATCTTTTAGGTCATCCGGAAGGTCTCTTGAGATATGTTCAACTTCTCTAGGTGGAATTGCGGCTTTGAGGGTGTTAAAAACAACCTCAGCAACAAGTTCTGCCTCTTTACTGGTTCGAATGTCTGCTGCTTCTCGAATCTGTTCAATAAACTCGTCTTTGTCCATTTCACGAAAGCTTTGCAAAAGTGATGTCAGCTTTTGAAGCCAGTTTCCTTCCCAGATATTTTCTATATCTTCCGGAAGATTTAGCATGATATCTACAGATTCTTCTCGGCTTAGCTGCGATCTCAGAGTTTGAAATACAGCGCTGGTGATTCTTTCAGCGTCGGCAATATCGATGTTGGCTTTTCGGCTTACAATCTCTAAAAACTCCTTCTTTGTCATCAGGTATCATTCAATTCTGCACGTGGCGAAAATTCAATTTTCTTTTTGATTAAAAAGATTTTACCCGCTTTTTGGCTGCTGTTTAAAATTTGAAACAAACCAGGGAGCACCTTTTGATGAGATTAGTTTTTTTAAGATATAGACGCTTTCAAGTTGGAAGATTCTACATCTAGGGCTTGAAGAATTTGAGCAGCAGAGGTTTTGGTTGACGAGATTATGCCAAGTGCTAAGTGCTGGTTGATTGGGTTGATGGCAAGAAATAGTTTAGAAAATTCAATAAACAGTAGGTTTGCGTTTTCTCCAGCAAGCGTTTCTTCAAGCTGGTTGGTCCATTCGCAGAGCATTGCAAGGGTAGATGAGATAGCGTGCAAATCAAGGTCAAAACGGTCGTTGGATGATATTGTATTGCCGCTGCTATCAAATGCCCATACTAAATCTACGCCACGGATATCACCAAGGCGAGAAATGCTTTTCTGTATTAACTCTTTGCTGTTTTCTGGCAGGACGAAGGCTTCCTTTTTGACATCAGTTAGATTGCTTATTGCTGGTTTAACGTCTAAACCGCCATTTTTGCTTCCATTGACTGAGTTCTGGTCAATGCTTTCAACCAGCTTTACATAGGTATTGAGCAATGATTTTACTTTGGCATCAAGTTCTTGTTCAGCTTTCTGAAGCGACTTGTAGCCTGATTCAAGTGCTTCTCGTTTCGATTGCGCTTCTCCGACTATTTCTGAAGCTTGCTTGCTGGCACGAGCAATAATCATATTGGCTTGACTGCGAGCCTGCTGAATTATTTCTGATGCTGTTTTCTCGGCGTTTAACATTGTGTTCTTAAGAGAGTTAGAAATTTTTTCATAGGAAGCTAGTTTTGCACTCATCTCCTTGAGCTCTTCCTTAAGTCTGCTGTTTTCCTCGGTTTTTACTCTCAGGCTGTGGTGAAGCTCGGCCAGAAGCTTATCTATATCATCTTTTTTATAACCAAAGAATTCTCTACCAATCTCTTGAGTCTTTTGCATTTATCCTCCAATGGCAAGCAGGCAAATTACTAAATTACCAATATTATACAATTTTTAATTATAAAAGCATATGCTTTTCAAGCTATTCAGTGGAAAAAATTTTAAGAATAAGGGCAGGGTCTAAGGATTAACGACCGCTGGTCTGTGGTCGTTATATTAGCTATTGTTTCAAAATATTTATTCCTTCTGGAAGTTCAAACTCTTTACGAGGAATGTTACCAAGCTGAATATAAAACCACTCAATGTAACGTTTGGTTTTTCCATCAGAGCTTTCCCATCGTTTTGGTAAACCTTCTTTTGTGAAAGTTAGCTTTAAGTTGCTACCCGAGGGCAATATTTCTTCAAGGCTTTTTGTATTAGCAATTGGCGTGCCGGAGAGACCTTCTATAAGCAATACAGGACTTAGCCCCAAATAATAGTTAACGGTTGATGTATCAAGCTGAGTTTCCAAGGCAGTTTTTCTCTCGCTATTAATTACCCAGAGCTTCATTTGAGAGGAGTTGATAATGATTATGTTAATTCTTGAAGAATCTTCAAATCTACAATTATCACCACTTTGAAACCAGTACCCCTTTAGTCCTTGTTCAGTTGTAACGCTTGCTTTGAATGGGATTTTTTTAGCGGATTTAATTACCATATTTAGCTGGTAATTAAATAAATCAGTCGGTTTTTGAATATTGTTATCATTTACGGTAACCAATTGTTTAGCAGGATTTTCTGCTTTCATTTTTGTGGAGAGTTCATTTTCTGGAGAAAATACCGCATGATTCGTATAATCAAAAAGAACTAGAGCAAGAACTGCAAGAATAAGAATTATTATGGGTGGCAAACGGCTTGGCCTTGATTGCCTTTGGCTTTCTTTGTAGTTGACAATCTTGGATTTTATACGAGAAAAAGGACCGGTAACCATAATTAATTTAAAACTACCAGAAGATATATCGGTAGGCAAACCAGCGTTTTAGCTGTTTGGTATCATTTTGCCAACAGCCGGTTTTTGGCCCAATAAATCGGGTAGTAGTTATGGATAGAGTAGTGATAAGGGTATTATGTATAAATCAAAGTCGTTTGCGGAATCCATTAATAGTTTTAGTTGGGGATTCTTCGTGTTAACATAAGCTTAAATCGGTACTCTGGAGGAATGCATGAGAGCAGTTGATATATTGGCGCGGAAAAGAGATGGGCTTGAATTATCACCCGATGAAATGAAATATCTGGTAGACGGATTTGTTTCTGGGCAGATACCGGATTACCAGATGTCAGCTTTTCTTATGGCAGCGTGTGTAAGAGGATTAACTACGGCTGAAACATTCAGCCTTACACAGGCAATGATTGAGAATTCAGCTGTGATTGACCTAAGTGCTATTGAAGGAATCAAAATTGATAAACACAGTACAGGTGGAGTTGGTGATAAGGTAACTCTTGTTTTAGGACCAATGTTGGCTGCAGTTGGTGCAAAGGTTGCTAAAATGTCAGGCCGTGCCTTGGGAAATACTGGAGGAACACTTGATAAACTTGAATCAATACCAGGCTTTAGCGTAAACATGGATAAAGAGAAATTTATAAAGCAAATAAACGAGATAGGGATAGCAATAGTTGGTCAGACGGATGAGGTGTGCAAAGCCGACAAGATGATATATGCGCTAAGAGATGTTACGGCAACAGTTCCCTGCGTTGGTTTGATTGCTAGCAGCATTATGAGCAAGAAGATTGCTAGTGGCGCAGATAACATAGTTATTGATGTGAAAGTGGGCTCGGGGGCTTTTATAAAGACACTTGATGATGCAAGGAAGCTAGCCAAAGAATTGGTGGCCATTGGGCAAAAGTTTGGAAGGAAGGTTGTGGCGGTTATTACAAATATGGATCAGCCGCTTGGAACTACAGTTGGAAATACCCTTGAAGTTGAAGAAGCCATAGACGCCATGCAGGGCTTTGGCTCAGCTGATTTACTTGAGGTTTGCTATACACTTGGCTCAAATATCATGGTGAAATCAGGACTGGCTAAAAACACAGAGGAAGCCATAAAAAAACTTGAGGATGCTGTTTCTAGCGGCAAGGTAATAGAGAAGTTTAGGCAGCTTGTTGAAGCCCAGGGCGGAGACGTAAATGTCGTCGAAAAACCACGAGAGACATTGCCTCACTCAAGATTTATAGAGGATATCGAAGTTATGTCTGATGGATTTATAAGTAGGATTAACGCGGAAGAAATAGGCATGGCTGCCAGGTATCTTGGTGCTGGGCGTCACAAGTTAGGCGATAAGATAGATCCCGGCGCAGGCATAATTATTACGCATAAAGTAGGAGATTATGTTAGAGCTGGCACAGCTATCGCTCAGACTCACAGCAATGATGCGCATTTATTGGCGGTTGTAAGAAGTCTTGTTGAAGAAGCTTTCCAGTTAACAACTGTCCCGCATGAATCTCCACCGTTAGTTTATGATATTATTGAGTAAAAAATCAGGCTTGTAAATATTGAGTAAAAAATCAGGCTTGTAAAATTGGGAGTGTGTGCATGAATAACGGTCTTTTGGGTCTGGTAGGAAATACCCCGGTTGTAGAAGTTAAGGGACTGCATAAGAATAAAAACGTAAGAATATTTGCGAAGCTGGAGAGCGCCAACCCAGGTGGCTCTGTGAAAGACAGAATAGCCAAATATATGATTGAGAAGGCAGAGGAAAGCGGTGAACTTACCCGCGACAGCATTGTTCTTGAGGCAACCAGTGGAAATACAGGAATTGGCCTAGCTCTTTTATGCGCATTAAAGGGGTACAAGCTGCAGATAGTAATGCCTGAGACCATGAGTATGGAGAGACGGCAGATACTAATGGCTTTTGGAGCAGAGATTTTACTTACTGAGGGATGCAAGGGAATGACTGGTGCCATTGAGATGGCCGATCAGCTAGCCAGAGATCCAAAATATTTCCTGGTAAATCAATTTGGCAATCCAAATAACCCACTGGCTCATTATGAGACAACATCGGTTGAGTTACTAACCCAAGTAAAGCCAATTGATGTTTTTGTTGCGGGGATAGGTACAGGGGGCACGCTAATGGGCGTGGGACGCCGTCTAAGAGAGGAAAGCCCGCATACGAAGATTGTTGGCGTGGAACCCAATCCAGGAAGTAAAATACAGGGCTTGCGGAACCTGAGCGAAGGATATGTGCCGCCGATCTTCGATATCAATATGCTTCACGAGAAAGTAAGAGTTGCCGATGAAGATGCATTTAGCATGGCAAGGGAGATGGCACGGCGGGTCGGCTTGTTCTGCGGTATATCATCGGGTGCGGCAATGACTGAAGCCATTCGCCAGGCAGAAATGCTAAAGGAAGGAAATGTCGTCGTCATGCTTCCAGATGGAGGAGAGAAATACTTAAGTACTGATTTGTTTAAGTGCCCGTATCACAAAAAGTGCGATACAGATGTTGCCGAGAAGTGTGAAGCTGACGTTAACGCTTAGATGGAAATTATAATAAGCCACACAAACGCAGATTTTGATTCATTTGCCTCGATGGTGGCTGCCCAAAAGGTTTATCCGGACGCAAAAATAGTCCTAGCCGGTGCGCAAAACAGAAACGTCCGGGAGTTCTTAACGCTTCATGATGATGTAATACGCACATACGATGCTAGGCAGATCGATAAAAAGGCAGTCTCAAGGCTAATTATCGTGGATACCAAGATAGGTAGGCGGCTTGGTGAGCTGCAAGACCTTGCGTATATGCCTGGAGTGGAGGTATTCACGTTTGATCATCATCCTGCAACACCAGAGGATGTTCCGATAACCAGAGATTTTTCCGAAGAAGTTGGGGCAACCATAACAATTCTAACCAAAATCATAAGAGATAAAGGTATCAGCATAACTCCCTTTGAAGCAACGCTTTTTGCGCTCGGCGTACATGAAGATACAGGATCGCTGACGTATAAGACAACAACATATGATGATGCAAGTGCTCTTGCATTTCTGATGGCAAATAAGGCCAACATAGATATGATACACCGTTTTCTAAATCCTGCTCTGGCACCCGACCAGCATGCACTGTTTGATATACTCCTCCACGCTTCAAAAGTAATTGAGATAAACAATGTATCGGTAATGATAACGCGAGCAGATGTTGATGAATATGTGGAGGGTGGCTCAATTGTGGTTCATAAACTGGCGGATGTTGAAAATGTAGAGGCTATATTTGCGCTTCTAAATCAGGGAAATCGTGTGTATTTGATAGGTCGTAGCCGAACCGATGCAATTGATGTTGGAAAAATTCTTGAGGAATTTGGCGGTGGAGGCCATGCGCAGGCTGCTTCAGCTGTTATTAAAGGGATCAGCAATGCTGATGATGTAGAAGATAAAATTATAGAAGATAAGCTTATTAAAGCGCTTTTTGCCAATATCAAGCAGCCATTGGTGGCAAAGCAAATCATGTCATCACCGGTTAGGCTCATAGAGTCTGACCTTTCAATAAAAGAAGCAAATAAGCTGATGATTAAATACGGCTATTCTGGCCTGCCCGTAGTAGAAAATGGAAAGCTGGTTGGATTAATAGGGAGACGAGAAATAGATAAGGCTGCTCATCATGGTCTTAGCCATGCACCAGTAAAAGGATTTATGACAAGGCGCATACAGCCTATACCGCCGGAAATGCCGTTACCAGAGATCCAGAAGCTTTTAAGCGATGAGAATTTAGGCCGTGTACCAGTTGTTGAGAATGATTTAATTGTTGGGATTATTAGCAGGACGGATATTCTTAAAGCAATGGGCGGCCTAGATTATTTTAGCAGGTCACAGGGTTCTAAAGCTATGAAGCCGCAATACACCCGCGGAGAGATTGCACAAAAAATAAAAACAACGCTTCCAAGTGAGCTTCAGAGAATATTAAGGGAAGTAGGCGATATAGCTAATTTAACTGGATTTTCTGCCTTTTTGGTTGGCGGAATAGTAAGAGACCTACTGCTTAACAATAAGAATTTAGATGTCGATATAGTTATCGAGGGTGATGCCGTAGAGTTTGCTGCCATCTTAGTTGAAAAGTTAGGCGGAAAAATAAGAGCGCATCAAAAGTTCGGAACAGCAGTTGTTATACTGCCAAGTGGGTTTAGGATTGATTTTGCATCGGCCAGAGCAGAATTTTACGAAAAGCCAGCGGTTTTGCCTCAGGTAGAGCCAACGTCGATTAAGCAAGACTTAGCACGACGAGACTTTACTATAAACGCGATGGCAATAAGCCTTAATACAAAGGATTACGGTAAGTTGCTTGATTATTTCAATGGGCAGCGTGATTTAAGATATGGCCGCATACGTATACTTCACAATCTAAGCTTTATAGAAGATCCAACTCGAATATTTAGAGCTGCACGGTTTGAGCAGCGGCTTGGTTTCAGGATGGAAACAGAAACCGAAGAATTGCTAAGAAAGGCCATTGATATGGACCTCATCGAACAACTATCGGGCTCAAGAGTAAGAGATGAGTTAATGCTTATTCTATCCGAAGAGAAGCCTTACCGGATTTTAAAAAGGTTAAGCGATCTTGGTGCATTGAAGATTGCCGGCATTGGTACTGCGATTAACGAGGAGATAGAGCAGCTGTTTAGGAAGGTTGATGATGCAATTTCTGAACTTGATTTTAATTTTCCAGCTGGTATTCAAAGAAGGCTTGTATATCTTGCAGTTATACTGAAGGATATGAAAAAGAAAGCAATAGTGTCGTGGTGTGAGAGAATGAAATTAAGGAAAACAGAAACAGCGCGTTTGCTTGAAATGGCCTGCGAGGTTCCAAAAGTAATCGATGAATTTAATAAAGCAGCAAGACTGAAAAATAGCCGCATCTATGAGCTTCTTCAGCCAATGTCACCAGAAGCGTTGGTATTTGCGCATGCTGTTTCAGCAAATTTAAAAGTCCAAAAAATAATACACCTTTATTTATCAAGACTTAGAGGAACCAAAGTATCGGTAAATGGTCGAAACCTACAAAGAATGGGATTTCCTCCATCGCCAATATATAATATCATCCTAAGGGGCCTCCTCATTGCAAAGTTGGATGGAAAAGTAGGAACGCTGGAAGACGAGGAAAGGTTTGTTATTGAGCATTTTGGACAATTTAGAACAAATTCTGCTGGCTAGGCTCAGAATCAGCAAGTTTTGAAATCAACGGAAAAGAGGTAACTAATTGGGAATCTTTAATGCTGAACTAATGCTTCTTAGGGTCCCTGCAATATTATTTGCAGTTACTGTGCATGAGTATATGCATGCAAGAGTTGCATATATGTTTGGTGACCCAACAGCTCGAAATCAAGGTCGCATGACCCTAAATCCAATAAAACATTTGGATGTAATAGGCACGTTAATGCTTTTGGTTGCAGGTATCGGTTGGGCAAAGCCGGTTCCGGTAAATCCAAACTATTTTAAGGACCCATTAAAGCATATGGTTTATGTTGGATTAGCAGGTCCATTTGCTAATTTTATAGCTGCATTTTTAATAGCAAAGCTATTTCTTCTTGGAATACCGCAATACGGCATGCTAGCAGAAGTCTTAAAAGTGGTTGTGCAGATCAATATATTTCTCGGCGTATTTAATCTAATACCTATACCGCCGCTTGATGGTTCAAAGGTAATCCCTTACTTTCTATCAGAGAAAGCTCGCGAGACATGGTGGAGATTTGAGCAATACGGGTTCGTAGTCTTGCTTCTTCTTGTCTTCATGTTTAGCGGATTGCTATGGACAATAATCAGAGTTCCGGCAGAATTACTGTTAAGATTGGTTTTTGCAGGTACACCTGTTAATTAGACCGCCAACCGCAGGCCGCCGACCGCCGCTAAAAACAGATGGGAAACCGGAGACCTGCTAAAATCCCCTCCCCCTTGAGGGGGGAGGGTAAGGGTGGGGGTGAAAAATGGAGG
>JASEIR010000062.1:2612-11272 GCA_030017355.1 Actinomycetota bacterium | reverse complement strand
AGTCGAGGGAATGACAGAGGATAAAATGCAAAATCCCTGAAGCTAGAAAAGCGGAATGTTAAGGATAAAAGCGGCCGCAAGGAATAACAAAAACAGCCCAAAGAAGAAGAGAATTCCGCGATAAAAACGCTCAGTAATAAATCTTTTGCCAGTTGAGATAACGTAAGCCACTGCCATATACCATAAAAAATCGCCTAAAATATGACCAAAATAAAATGAGGCCAACCCAAGCAAGCCGTGCTTAAGCGAGGCTAGCATGAAATTTAAGCCAATTGTAGCCCACCATATTGTCCAATAAGGATTAGACACACTTGTTGCAACCCCCTGAACAACAGGCCACATGCCAGATACATCTTTATAAGCAGCCGAGCCAAGAGAAGCTCGCCCACGACAAGCATCGGCTACCATGCCATATCCCATCCAAATGAGAAAGCCTCCCCCAAGAATGCTAATTAATCTAATAACCGCTGTATTATTAAGAAAAGCGCTAAGACCAAATGCAAGACCAATTATTAGAACTAATTCCAATAGTGAGTGTCCAAGTATTAGTAAAAAAGCAATCCATGCGCCCTTCCTGGTTGTTTCGCCTATTGTTATAGCAAGCAAAGGTCCAGGTATCATTGCACCAGATAAAGCCACAATTAAAGCTGTCAGGAAAATAGTGATTGTCTCCAGGGTTTGCCTCCGGAATTATTAATTGATTATTAATAATACATGATTTACCTTTGGGAGGTGTTAATTGTGCGGGGATAAATCTGTGACGAGCCGCCTACAAGACTTGCGCAATAGAGCGTGCATGCCCGACAACGAGTTTTATCATTCCTTCTGCAGCATGGCACATTTTCCTCTTCCCAGCAGTTTAACCCCTTTTTAAAAGCAGAGCAGTTATGGTAGTAACTAGCCGGGCACTTACGTAAATCCGAACAGGAGTTCTTTCTTTTGTCGCTTAATCTATAAACGTTCACAATAGGCCACCAGCCGCATAGATGTTAATATTATCATGCACAAACATAGTATAGCATAAACTGGTAAATATTACCAGCACCTGTGGGTTTGTAGATAATTTAACTATGCATTAGCTGATAAAGAGGTAGTTTGATTGGCCGACTGGCTAAGCTTGAGTTTAGGGCCCTGCTCAACTACGACTATTAGTATTGAGATTAAGATCAGCAAGACGGCAATAGATAAAACAATTGCTAAGGTCCTAAATTTTTTAATCATTATAATCTCCATAAAGCTTCGAAGAAGATACCACCTTGTGAACTTGTGCAATTATTGATTGCTATTTTAAAAGACAACCAAGCAAAAGTCAATAAATTATCACAAGTTCACAAGGTTTAGTGGAGAACACGCCTTAATAGCTAATCTGGGAATGTTTTAGAAGCAAAAGGTAAAATAAGCGGGGAGGAAGAGCTCGGCAGCAGGACAAACCGGAAACCCTGAAGGAGAGCTTTTGAGATGAGAGTTTGAGCCCTTCCTCATCTTTAGATATCGGCATCTCCTTCAAAAAGCTATATAATTTTCTTGTGATTTTTAGAATTTATTAACAGGCCGGGGATTCCTAAATACTTTCAAGCCTAGCTCTAGGACTTAAAATTTCAGTAATTCTTATGCCGAAGTTATCATCTATTACTACAACCTCTCCACGCGCTATAACCTTGCCATTTACCAAAAACTCAACCGGTTCAGAGGCAAGCTTATCAAGCTCTATTACAGAGCCTCTTGTCAGTTTCAAAATTTCTTCGATCGTCATCTGTGTTTTGCCCAGTTCAATTGAAGCCTCAAGAGCTACATCAAGCAGAAGCGATATATTATTGCCATCTACAGTTGCTGGCTCCTCGCTTAACACGTTGAATTTGGCGGGTTGCATATCTACAACCTTCGGCACCTCCTCACCTTTTAATTTCTCCTCTGCTTGACCTTTGAATTGTGTTTGTTGACTTGCTTCCAAATCAATCACTTCCGCCATACCAGCAACCTCTCCTTCTGCTGGCCCGGTTATTTGCTGCTCTTTTAGGAGCAGTTCGATCATTTGCTTGCTTACACTTAATGGCAGCAGATAGCTTATGCTTACTATGCTACTTGGCAAAACAAGCCCTGTTGATACATTTAAAAGTTCACCCTCGGGATATAAAAAACCAATGCTTTCAAAACCAGACTCGTCCTGCAATACAATTGCATCTACCACAGAGCAATCAATTTTTTGACCCATACTTTCAGCAAGATTCTCAAAAGCTTTTGAAAATGATTGGTTAACAATCACTTTTAAGCCCTCAAGAATTTTATCATCATCTGCTTCGGTTTCCTTAACATCATCAGGTATGGCAAGGTCAAATACTTCAGGCAATCCATCACCATAAACAGCAAAGAAAAATTGCCCTTCCAATGCTGCTGCACAATTAAAATGCATAAGTAAAACCGGGGTGTCAATTAAGCTCCCGATCTTTTCAAAAGCCATTACATCTACTTGGGAAGGCTCTACAGAAACATCTGAGTCAATACTCTCACTAAAAGTTTTTGCTAGAGACGCCGTTATTAAATCACAAATCTCACCAATTGCGCTTTTTTCTATTTCGGTAAGCCCTGCAGCTTCCAACTTTTCATCCTTCATAAAGCGGCTCCTTAATTAGCTACACCTGTAGTCTTAACTGCTAATCTTTTTCCAACAACACCTGGTTGAGCATAAAACTTAACCTTACCATTAATTAAAATCTTAATATCATGGTTTGAAGGAGTATCTACTCTTATTGAATCACCAGGCTTTAGCTGAAGCAAATCCCGAACAGTAACCTTTGTCCTCCCAAGCTCAATTGAAACAGGCAGCTTAACCTGATTGATATTTTCTCTTATGTTTATGCTCTCTGTCTTGTCGCTGTCCTTATGCTCAAATTTAGCTGAAAACCAGGTCTGTCTAGTGAGTTTTGGCATAATTGGCTCTAGCGTTAGATATGGAAGACAAATGCTCATTGCCCCTGTCGATTCTCCTATCCTCACCTCAAGCGTTGCAACAGCAACTATCTCATTGGGAGGAACAATTTGCAATAACTGAGGATTTGTTTCTAGCGACTCTATCATCGGTTCAATATCATGGATTTCTTCCCAGGCCGCCCTAAAAGCCATTAAAATCCGGTCTGCAACCTTTCTTATTATAACCTGTTCAATTTCAGTTAGGTCCCGTACTTTCGTTATATGATCGCCAGCACCCCCAAGAAGCTTGTCTAGAATAAGGAAGGTTAAATCAGGACTTATTTCTAGAACTGCGCTTCCAGGCAAATTCTTCATCTTAAAAGTTATAAGAGAAGTTGGGGTTGGAAGTGCTTCAACATATTCTTCAAATGATTGCTGCTCAACAGATGCAAGACTAAAATTTATACTCTGGCGGACATAAACAAAAAGAGCTGTTTTAAGCTGGCGTGAAAAGCCTTCGTAAATCAGCTCCATGGTACTTAAATGACTTTTTGAAAACTTGTCTGGATGGCGGAAATTGTAGATTCGGACATGCTTTGGGCCTGATGGCTCAATTGCAGGCTCCTCAATATCTATCTGCTTCCCAGCCGATACTGAAGATAATAGTGCGTTTATTTCATCCTGCGATAGTGTCCCGGCCATAATCCGACTCCTGCTGTATCAATAGTTAAATTAAGAGTGTTATTGCATGATAAATGTTGTGAAGTAGACACGTTCAATTTTACCATAGCCTAGCAAAGAGTCTACCGCCTTTTTGATTTCAGCTTTAAGCCTTTCTCTTCCAGCATTATCAGAAATATCTTCGATTGACTTTGAGGTAAGCTTGGCTATTACAACATCGCTAATTTGCGGCTTTCTTTCTTTTAGCTCATTCTCTAACTCAGCATTACGGCTGTCAATCTCAAAAACAATGGTGGTTTGGAGATAGTTCTGGCCACCTGCAAGGTTGACCGTAAAAGAATCCAGTGGTACAAACTTTCCAAGCTCTTTTTTCTTTGTCTCCTTCGTATGGCTCTCGCTTTTTGTTGCAGCGTCGGTCTGGGTTACTCTTGTAATCACTAACGCAGTAGTTACAGCAAGAACGCTTACCAACATAAAGAGAATTGGAATTTTAAATACGCCTAATCTAGAGATCAGCCCTTTGCTCTTCTTTTTCGGCGATTCTTCCTGCTTAACAGGGGCCTTTGCGGCCTCATTTACAGCTTGCACTTCAGCCATTCGAACAACTCCTTATGCGTAAAAATGCCACTAGTAGCTGCTGACGTTTTATGCTTTTGCGCTTTTCAAATGCTCTTTGTGATATGTTTTACTATTAGATTCCTACTTGAAGTTTGCTGCGAAGGGTGTTGGTGCTGGATGCTCTTCTGATTGATGAGAGTGATCGGTGTAAACTATAAGTCTAGGACCACCAGTTTTCTTATAGTGCTTGATAACTTGCTCAGTAATTTGCTCGGGTGTTTCTTTGACCAAAAACTTTTTGCTCGTAATAAGACTAACGACTGTATCTGGATTTGCCTCGACAACCTCAATTAAATTTGCATTCACAACAAATTCGCTGCCGTCAAGGCGGGTTAGTTTTATCACAGCCTTCTCCTTGCTAAAACAAAAACTTGATTTGAAATATTAATTGAGCTTCGGTTATTTTTATCGGCAAGAAGCGCCCTCTACCTTAGTAAAAAATGCAGGGGATGCCATTTTGGCATCCCCAAGATTCAAGGAGATAACTGCCGATTATCTCTTGAGATTAACTAATTCCTGAAGCATCTCATCCGACGCAGTAATAACTCGCGAGTTGGCTTGAAAGCCGCGCTGCGTGATAATCATATTTGTAAATTCACGCGAGAGGTCTACGTTTGCCATTTCAAGCGAACCAGACACAAGCGAACCAACCGCCCCGGTTGCCGGAGCGCTGTAATGCAGCTCGCCAGAGTTATTTGATTGCTTAAATAGGTTAGAGCCTGCCTTTAAAAGGCCTCCAGGATTCCCAAATATGCCTAGTGCAATTCTACCTAACTGCTTATTCATTCCATTTGTAAACGTTCCAACAATTGTTCCATCAACATTTACTGAGAAATTATCAAGAACGCCCATTGGAAATCCGTCTTGGTAAGTTACCTGGATGTCGGATTTATCGGATGCAAACTGTATCGCCTTGGAGAAATCCAGCGTAATATTAAACGCTGCCGCACCACCCGTTGGCGTAACCGTTAGCGTATTTATGGTGGAACTCGCTAGATCAATTGAACCATCGGGCTTAAACACAAGAGTTCCGGTATTGCCAGCAAGGGTTTCTCCACCTGCGGCCGCTATCGAATAGTTCCATGTATTAGCAGCGGACTTGGTGAAGGAGAAGGTTAAATGGTGTGCCGTGCCCTGTGCATCGTATACTGTAGAGTCGGTGGTGGCGACGGTGCTGTTTGGCACATCAGCATCGAGGTTACCGGTAAAAATCATGTTTGCAGTCGCTTTTGCAATCATCATCTGGCCTATCGGTATGCTGACATGAGTTGGAGTCATACTGGTATCGATCTGCCCCGGCTTTAACGGATTATTATCGACCATCCAACCCATAACATAATATCCGGTTGATGGGTCAACCAAATATTTTTGAAGATTGACATCAAACGCACCAACCCTGGTGAATGCCTGGCCTTCTCCAGTGTCTAAAACAAAAAATCCCTCTCCCTGAATGGCAAGATCGGTTGATTTACCAGTTGATTCAAGAGACCCCTGGGACATCAGGGTATCGACTGAGCGAACTGTCATACCAAGGCCAGCTTGCTGCGGGTTACTGCCACCCATGCTCTCTGTTGGCGAGCTTGCTCCTCGGATTAGTTCGTATATCATGTCTTGAAACGTTACACGGCTTGCCTTGAAACCAACCGTGTTGACGTTGGCAATATTATTACCAATTACATCCATGCGGACCTGATGGTTTCTTAAACCTGCAACAGCACTAAACATTGAGCGCATCATAGCGCATCTACCTCCCTAGTTATTCATAGTTTTGATCACTTATAGCGATCATTTCTGGCTTGTGGTGAACTGGTTCCTTTGGTTACCTCAGTCACTCGGTAACTATGAACTTCCTCAGAGAGGTCCAGTTCAAGAATAATTTACATAACTACAGCGCTATCTATATTTGTGAAGACATTTTCTTTTATATTCTTATCATCAACGGCTGTAATTACGGTTCTGTTCTTTATACTCACCACAAGAGCCAAATTGTCGACAAGTACTAGTGATTCGCGAGCTCCTTTGCTTGCCGCCTTGTCCACACCAGAATATATCCGGTTTAGTTGCGATTCGGTTAGTTTGATATTTCGTGCCTCAAGCCTTGCCTTTGCATGAGCAGAGAACTTTAACCCCTTACCTATTTCATCCGCCAGTATATCTTTAAATGATTTTCCTTGTGTTTTACTAACTTGAGACTGCCCACTTGCTGGTTTATCAATTGGTCTTATCGGGGCTGGTGGCACGAATATCTTATCTGTCATTTCTTTCCTCCTTTCCTGTTAATTCTTTTTTTACTTTTCTGTTAATTTTCTTTTTACTTTTCTGTTAATTCTCTTTTTACTAATATCGACTACTTGCCTCTAATTCTTTTAAGTTCTACGCATAGATTCTTGTAATATCGCTGAGCCTTATCTCGTTTTTACCCACAACTAGCCTTGGCTCACCTTCTACATATCTAACTTCCCCCACAACACCTGAGATATTGCTTGTATCAGGTTTTCCATCCTTATCCGTATCCACACCAGCTGATACAACCCCGTCTATCTGCTTGCCAATTAGGCTGCTTGCCTGTGTTAGCTGCGACCACTTAAGCATCTTTTGAAACGAGTCATTCAGGTTTTGCATCTGCTCAAGCGCATTAAACTGGGCCAATTGCGCAATAAACTCAGTGTCCTTAGCTGGCTCAAGCGGATCTTGGTATTTCATCTGAGTAACCAACAGTTGTAGAAAGCTGTTTTTGCCAAGGCCTTCACCAATCTTTAATGGACCCTTCTGGCTAGAGGCCGAGCTAGCGCTTTGAACTGCACTTACCATTAAGCTTCACCTCCTATACTAAATAATTTACCGATATATTACTGGTCATGCTTATTGCAGCTCTAAGGTTCATAGGCTCCCTCACATCATCTACTATATCTGCTATTGCTTTATTAGACTCTGCAGAACCTCTATGCTGGTAGTGATTAAATCTATGCTCCTGGTCTCCCCGATGCTGACCAACAGACACGCTAAATTCCTTAACTTGTAACCCTTGGCTCTCCAAAGAATGCTTAAGGCTTGAAAGACCTGCCTCAATCAACTCCTTAACCTGCGGGGATGAGGCATCAAGGGATGCCTTTAGCATACCGTTTTCAAGAACCAGGTGTATTTTCAGCTCACCTAGGCGTCTAGGCCTAAGTTGTATCCTTGCTTCAGTCCTTCCTTCAGCAAGTAAAACATCAAACTGGTCAACTATTTGTTTAAAAACATGATCGGGGTCGATACTAAGCAAGCTAGAGTACGAACTTTGGCTGATCATACTGCTTGCTGATGTTGAGTTAGCTCCATGAATTAATGTTGGCTTATTTTCCAACTGATGACCATAAGGCAGTTGGAAGGAGCTTGCATTGGCCTCTTTTGCCTGATAAGTACCTTGGTTGCCGCCTTCATCTTGAGCAAGCATCTGATATAAATTTGACTGATCTTTGCTTAGCAGTTTGCTATCTTTCTTGCTTACAGTTTTGATTTGTGCAGGATTAATACTTGCATCAGCAGACCGAATTGACCCATCTTTTTCCTTCATTGAGCTATTTGTTATCGATTGAGCCTTGTTCTCTAGATGAGCTGCCTGGAGAACTGCGTTAGAACTAGTAGTGTCCGGCTTAGAACCAGCGGCGTCCGGCTGGCCGACAATTTTTACATCGCTTCCTACACTGCTTTTTATATCGCTATTTGTATCGCTCTTAATATCGCTCTTTAAGGCGATCAATGGGCGGTCAGCATCTTGATTGACATCTCGACTATTTGCCAAGCTATCGATCATCAGTCTTAGTTTGCTTATCTCAACCCCAGCCTCAACTGGTTCTCCGTCCACCAATTGGCCATCTAAGAGTTTATCTCTTATCTTGCCCTGTAGCTTGTTCTCCTCTGGCAATGAAATAATTTCTAAGCCCGACTGCACTTGGCCTAGTTTTATACTAGCATCCTCGCTGGCACTGGTTGTATTTGGCTTTAGGTTACCCTCGGCTGCCTCAACGTCGCCTTCTATCTTCGTAAATAGCTTATAAAAGAGTAAAGCCATAACTCGGTTTATATTCGCTCCATCATCCTCGTTGCTCAAAGCTCTTATCTTTAGTCTAAGTTCACTTGGCAAGCTATCCATTATATCGGGCAAATAGCTATCAAGGCTGCCTTCAGAAGCTTCTTTGAACCCTTTTACTTCGGCTTTAAGCGAGATTCTATTGAGCAGCTCAATTGCAATGTCGATCAATCTGCTGTCTACTTGGTCAAGCATCTCTTCTTGGCTGTTTAAAAGCGGATAAATAAAATCACAGACTTTGCCCAAATCACCGCTGGTAATTTGAAGAGGTGGAGCCTGTTCTACAAGCAAAGATGCACTGGCTGGAATTATTTGTCCCTGGTTAGTAGCCAAATGCTGAACAGAAGCACAGCCTTGCCTAGAATTATTGCTCTTAGCAATA
>JASEIR010000062.1:0-2602 GCA_030017355.1 Actinomycetota bacterium | reverse complement strand
AGGCCAAACGCCATCCGAAACTTGAGCAATTAAGTTGCTTAGGACATCATCAAAAGCAAGTTCTAAAGTCCCATCTGCTGAGCTTCTAACTATAGATTGAGAGCATTGCTCTAGGGCAGCCCCAGTAGCCAGCGCAGCAACAGCATTCATATTATCACCTCCTTCCTGGTGATATTATGGGGTCATGGACCCCAATTTCTTGCTGAGCTTGGCAGCGCGCTCTGCGTCCATAGCAGATAAAATCTCAGCAGCATACGACTCTTTCATTTTGTTCAAGATAGCTACCGTTTCGCTATCCGACAGGTTAGCTAATATACTAGCTGCCTGTTCTGGCTCCATTGATTCATAAATCTTTACTAATTTCCTTATATTTTTTTCTTGATCGCTCTGCTGCTGATCAGATGGACCTTCCGCTACCGCTTTTGTTGTCGTTGTCGTTAACGATGTAGTTGTTGTGGTGCTTTTGGGTCCGGTATTTGCTGCCTTGGCCGTTTCAGTTTCATTTGGCCTGCTCTTATTTGCTTTATCGTCCTTTTTTTGCACAACATTAGTTTTTTTCTTATCCGAACCACCGATTACACCCGTATATTTCAATGTGCCTAGTAAAACCACTGCATAAACAACAATCAAAGCAATGGCTAATATTACCCCGCTCTTTTGCTTCCTTTCAGGCTTTTTCTCAGCGCTCATTTCTTTGGTCCCTAAAAGTATTTAGATTACTGCTAACCTTTCAATCTATTCCATAGGTCAATTACCTTAGTTACATACGCCTGCGTTTCTTTAAAAGGCGGTATCCCCCCGTATTTTTTCACGTTCCCCGCCCCGGCGTTATACGCTGCCAATGCAAGCTCAATTGAATTAAATCGGTCTATCATCATTTTTAAATACCTGCTTCCTCCATCTATGTTTTGGGCTGGGTCGAGGGCATCCGTGATTCCTAAAGACTTTGCAGTTGCTGGCATTAGTTGCATCAATCCCATTGCACCTGCCGGAGATATCGCTCCTGCGTTATAGCCCGATTCAACATTTATTAGCGCTCTAATAAGATTACTATCTATCCCATATTTTTCTGAAGCAGCCTCTATTAAACTATCGTAAGCAGCAGATTTTGCATGGCTTGCGTTTACAGCTGCAGTCATGGAAACGCTTGGCTCACTTTTGCTGACTAACACTTCCTGACTGCCTTCACTTGCATTCTTTAAAACTTCCTCAAAATTAAGAGGCTGGTTATTTATCTTAACGGAATTAATCTCCTGATCAGAAGAGCCGGCTGATGAACTTAGCGCAGTTTGGTTTACACCAAACTGCATAATACGACTCTGGATTTCTTGAATACGACCTAAAACTCGCCCAAGGTTCTCTAGCATTTATTCTCCTTAAGAGACGATAATTGGCCTTGACGAATGGTTGCCAGCTCATCAAGAGAAGCTTGCTCCAGCTTGTCTGTCTCCTTCTTGAACCATTCGTATTTCTTGTCATGAAGCTTTTCTAAAATTTTTTTATCCTTTGAAGCTGTAACTAGGCGCTCCTGAATCTTTCTTACTTCAGATGCTATATCTGCTAGTCGTATCATACGAATCTCTATTTCGCGCTCAATTCTATTTATATGGTTTGAGTGCATAATTGCCTCAGAGGCATCAAACGAGGATTGTTGTTTGACCTTTACTTCCTGTTGAAGATTAGAAAGCTTAAGCTTAACATCCTCCAATAAAGACTTCTCCTGTTCAAACTGTTGCTTAGCAAGAGCTAACTCCCTTTTAAGGGCATCTTCCTTTCTCTGCCGATAATTAAGGACTGGCTGGAGTCTAAATTTAAATTTTTTAATCTTCCACATTTTTCTTCTCCCATCTGGAGATTAGACTCATACATCTAATCTCTGGTTTCCAGTACATCCATAAGATTTCTAACGGTGATGTAAAACTCCGCTTTTTCATTTACGTTTTGCTTTAAGAAAGCATTGACCTGATCGATGAGCTCTACGGCGTAATCAATTCTAGGATTGCTGCCACTTACATAAGCACCTATGTTAATCAAATCCTCTGCTTCTTGGTAGGTTGATAGAATATCTCTTATTTGGCTAGCTGCCTGCATATGCTCTTCGGTCACTATATCGGGCATAACTCTACTTACACTTTGCAGTATATCTATTGCTGGATAATGATTCTGAGAAGCCAATTTTCTTGACAGCACTATGTGCCCATCCAGAATACTTCTAACTGTATCGGCAATAGGCTCATTCATATCATCAGCTTCAACCAGTACCGTATAAAGGCCTGTTATTGTCCCTATCTTTGCTGTTCCAGAACGCTCAAGAAGCTTTGGTAAAAGAGCAAAGACCGATGGCGTATATCCCCTAGTAGCTGGCGGCTCCCCTATTGCTAGCCCCACCTCACGCTGTGCCATAGCGAACCTGGTTACAGAATCCATCATTAGCATCACATCTTTACCTTGATCCCTAAAATATTCTGCGATTGCAGTTGCAACAAAAGCACCTTTCAAGCGTATAAGCGCTGGTTGATCAGATGTTGCAACCACAACAACAGACCTCGATAATCCTTCCTCTCCCAGGTCTCTTTCAATAAAGTCCCTAACTTCCCTTCCT
>JASEIR010000061.1:6912-11453 GCA_030017355.1 Actinomycetota bacterium | reverse complement strand
CTTTATAACTGATGGCTCAAATATCCCTATTCCTGTATATATGCCGCTTTTAACTCTATCCATTTTACTTTTTTCTATTAAAACTCGCCCGTCTTCCCCCACGCTAATTAGCTGATCAGAATATTTTGATCGCGGTTCAGCCATTATGAGGGTAGCCCGAGCACCTGATTTATCATGAAAATCAATTGCATTGCGAATGTCAAAGTCCGTAACAATATCGGCGTTAACTAGTATAAATCTGTCATCAGCTAGAAACATTCCGATTTTTTTAATTGCTCCTGCTGTTCCCATAAGCTCTGGCTCATACGAATAGTGAACCTTCATATTCCACCAGCTACCGCCGCCAATCTCGTCCTTTATTTCTTCAGGAAATGCATGCAGGTTGATAAAAGTTTCTTTAATAGCATATGGCTTCAAGAGATCAAGGAGTCTTACAATTGACGGCCGGTTTGCAACAGGCATTAGGGCTTTTGGTTTTGCATAAGTTAGCGGTCTAAGCCTTGTTCCTAGACCAGCTGCAAGTAGAAAAACACGCATGCCATATAGTATACAATCTTGAGCATGTAAGATATAGTATCTGAAGTATATTTCTTAAGTTTTGCTAGAGTTGGTTGTAAATATTCTTACGCTCTAATCTCAGCGCCCAGCTCTTTACTTAACTTTGCAACAATCTTTTCGCGCGCATCAAGCGCCTCTTCATCTTTCAGCGTTCTATCAGGCGCACGGAATGTCATTGAGTAAGCCATACTCTTCTTCCCCTCAGGAATTCCCTTCCCTTTATATAGGTCAAAGAGTCTAACCTGCTCCAGTATTGGCCTACCCTCGGACTTAATAATTTCAAGAACCCGGCTGTTTGGTACTAAATCATCAACAAGAATAGCTATATCAATGTCAATAGATGGATATCTTGGTATTTCAGAAAATTCTGCTGATACCCTTGCTTTGTCTATTAACTTATTAAAGTTAAGTTCTGCAACATAAGCTCGAGGTATATCAAAATCTGCTTCAGCACTAGGATGGAGCTCGCCAAAATAACCTATAGCCGTATCATCAATAAGCAATTCCGCGCTTCGGCCTGGATGCAGCATTGGATGGTTAAATTGTCTTAAAGACCAGTTAGCAACGCCAATTTCATCCATGACCGCCTCTATCACACCTTTTAGATCAAAGAAATCCACATTTCTAGCTTTTTCATACCATTCATCCTGCTTCCATGCTCCTGTTAACGCAATACCAAGCATGGTTTCTTCATCCGGCAGCTCTTTACCCTCTTCATGCCAGAACACGTGGCCAATTTCGAAAATCTGAACGTCATATTGCTCTCTGTTTACGTTATATTTCAAAACTTTTATCAGATTTGGGATAAGTGTGGTTCTTAAAACCGATAATTCTTCACTTAAAGGATTCATCAGTTTTACAAACCAGCGCAAAGAATCACCCTCTGGCACCTGCAGTTTATCAATATCCCTAGGATCAGCTAAACTATATGTTATAACTTCAGAAAGACCTGAAGCCATTAAACGTAGCTTAATCGACTCAGCAATCTTTTGCTGAAGGCTTAATCCTCCCTGTTTTCCACTGCTTTCCGGAAGGCTTGACTCAATGTTGTTATAGCCATAAATCCTCGCAATCTCCTCGATAAGGTCAATTTCTCTTTCAAGGTCAGGCCTAAATGTTGGAACGGTTACCCACATCTCATTGGTCCCAGTAACAACATCAACCGCTAGCTCTAGGCGCTCTAAAATATCGACAATATCATTAAGAGATAGCTTTGTTCCTAGAATTTCATTTACTCGATTGGCCCGCAAAGGCAATTTGCACGGCTCTATCCTTTTTGGATACTCATCGATAATTCCTTCAAGGATTGTCCCACCAGCAACTTCAGCTATTAGCTGGGCCGCACGATCTACCCCATTTGGGTCAACACCCTTTTCAAAGCGAGCTGATGATTCAGAAAGTAGCCCAAGATTTCTCGAGGTTCTCATAATTTGTTTGGGCTCGAAATATGCGGATTCCAAAAGTATATTGGTGGTTGCGCTAGATACCTCTGTATTCTTACCACCCATGATACCTGCAAGAGCAACTGGTCTTTCGGCATCCGCAATGACAAGCATGCTTTCGTCAAGTTCGCGCAAAATCCCATCAATTGTTGTGATATGCTCACCTTTTCTTGCTCGACGAACAATTATCTTTCCTTCACGGAGCGTATCGTAATCAAAAGCGTGAAGCGGCTGACCAGTCTCAAGCAACACATAGTTGGTGACATCAACAACATTGTTTATAGGTCGCATTCCTGCTTTTTGCAATCGCTGCGCAAGCCATGAAGGACTTGGGCCAATCTTTACGTTGCGAATGACCCGCGCTGTATACCTTGGGCAGAGGTCAGGGTCTTTAATCTCAACAGTAATGTAGTCTAAAGCCTTCTCTGGCGATTCAACAAGATTTATTGATGGCTTATGTATCTTCTTTTTAGTTATAGCTCCAACTTCTCGAGCAATACCAATTATTGCAAGCGAGTCTGGACGGTTTGGCGTTATCTCGAGCTCAAGCACTGTATCATCAAGCCCCATAGCCTGGGCAAACGGGGCTCCAACTTCGATATCTTTGGGGAGAATATAAATACCGCTTGTATCTCCGCCAACTTTCAGTTCAGCCTGAGAACAAAGCATACCGTATGAAGTTACTCCTCTAATCCTGGCTGGCTTAATTTCAACTCCATTAGGAAGATGAGCACCAATCAAAGCTACCGGAACTTTATCGCCTACTTTTATGTTCTTCGCACCACAGACAATCTCAAGCGTTTCAGGCCTGCCAATATGTACCGTTGTTATAGAAAGCTTATCAGCATTGGGATGCGGTTTTATATCAAGAATTAAGCCAACTCTGACATTTTCTAGACCCTCTCCAAGATACTTTATGCTTTCAACTGCGGTTCCTGTTAAATTAAGTTGATCAGCAAGTTCCTCGGGCGCCATTTCAAAATCTACATAATCTTTTAACCAGCTTATAGGAACTAGCATTCCTGTTTATCCTCCTTAAAACTGCTTTACAAACCTCATATCGTTATCAAAAAACATTCTTATGTCAGGCACACCATACATGAGCATCGCTATTCTTTCAACGCCCATACCAAAGGCGAAACCGCTTACCTCTTCCGGGTTGTAGCCAACCTCCATTAAAACATTTGGATCGACCATGCCCGCCCCTAGTATCTCAAGCCAGCCGGTACCGCATATTCGACACCCTGCTCCTCGGCATACAGCGCAAGAGACATCCACTTCTGCACTTGGCTCGGTAAATGGGAAGAAGTGTGGCCTAAGCCTGATCTGGCGATCTTTACCAAACATTTGCCTTGTAAATTCCTCGAGCGTCCCTTTAAGATCACCAAACGTTATTCCTTTATCGACAGCTAGACCCTCTACTTGATGAAACATTGGCGAGTGGGTTGGGTCTGGCACATCTCTTCTAAATGCCTTACCTGGTGCAATTATATAAACTGGAGGCCCTTGCTTTTTCATAACTCTTATTTGCACTGGAGATGTATGTGTTCTAAGCAAGATATCATTGTCGGATGGGTGAATGCTCTCTCTTTTTATGTAAAAAGTATCCTGAAGGCTTCTTGCTGGATGATCAGCAGGGGTGTTCAGGGCTTTAAAATTATAGTAATCAAGCTCAATTTCTGGACCTTCCGCTATTTTATAGCCCAAGCCTATAAAAATATTTGTTATATCTTGAATTACTTTTGCAATCAAATGTCTGTTTCCAAAAACAGGTTGTCGCCCCGGCAGCGTTATATCAACTGACTCTAAAGCAAGCCGCCTTTCGATTTCAAGTCTTGATAGCTCTTCCTGCTTCTCAGCAATATCGGTCTCTAGGTTCTGCCTTACCTTGTTCGCTACTAGACCTATTTCTTTTCTCTCTTCAGGAGACAGTTTCCCAAGCGACTTTAAAACCGACGTTATCTTTCCTTTTTTGCCAAGGTACTCGATTCTTATCTGATCTAGCTCACGTAAATCCGAAGCCTTCTCGATTGCATCCTTGGCCTCTTCATACATTATTTCTAAACCCATCCGGGATGCCATCTATTTTCTCACCTTCCTGTACTGGTAATAAAAAGCCCTTTCTCGCAATCAAGGACGAGAAAGGACCCGTGGTACCACCTTGGTTCAGGCCCCTGACCCTATATTATGCCATTAATTTTTGTTTGGCTAACGAGGCCAGCTCAGCAAACGCTTCCGGGTCATTTACCGCCATATCGGCAAGAATCTTTCTATCTACTTCAATATCAGCAAGTCTTAAGCCATTTATCAAACGGCTATACGACATCCCATTTTCCCTTGCTGCAGCATTAATTCTTGCAATCCATAGCTGCCTAAAATCACGTTTTTTAGCCTTCCTATCCCTGTAAGCATATGAGAGCGAATGCATTACTTGCTCTTTAGCAGCCTTATACTGTTTGCTTTTTGCGCCACGATAACCTTTTGCTAGCTTTAATATCTTCTTATGCCGCCTCTTTGTGCTCGTCGCATGTCTTGTCCTTG
>JASEIR010000061.1:0-6902 GCA_030017355.1 Actinomycetota bacterium | reverse complement strand
CCTTGGCATCAACCATCAATCCCTTCAAACAAAATCCAATCAAAGAACACCTGCATACCGAATGCCTAGATTCCAAGCAAACGCTTGACACTCTTCTCGTTTGTCTTGTCCAAAATCCCATCTTTACGAAGTTGTCTTTTGCGTTTTGCAGTTTTCTTTGTAAGAATATGACTTGTAAAGGCATGCTTATATGTAAGCTTCCCGGTACCTGTAACCTTGAAGCGCTTTGCCGCTCCACGGTGGGTTTTCATCTTTTGCATAATCTGCTCCTTTCCAAACTCGATGTTAAATTTTCATACCTGATGCTAAAACTACATTCCTTAGCCTCAAGAACATTGTTAGCGTCAAGAATATTAATTTAAAAAGATTACACAGCAAAACTCGCATGACCCATCACATATGCATGCTAACATGGATCAACAGCAAGTTAATGCTACACTTGATATAGAAACTATATAGAAACGCTGGGACCCTTACTGTTCTTTAGACTCTTCGCCCGATTTTGTTGGCATTTTAGAGATAGGTGCCAATACCATCACCATGTTTCTCCCATCCAACTTTGGCTGGGATTCGACTTTTCCTATATCCTGTACCTCACCAGCTAGACGGTCTAGAAGCTTTCTTCCTAGCTCGGTATGTGCCATTTCACGACCCCTGAACATGATGGTAACCTTAACTTTCGCACCGTCTTCCAGAAAGCGAATTATGTGCCGTTTCTTAACCTCAAAATCGTGATTGTCAATCTTGGGTCGAAGCTTCATCTCTTTAAGAACCATTGTCGCAGCGTGCTTTTTCGCTCTCTTTGCCCTTTGCGCCTGCTCGTATTTGTACTTGCTATAATCCATAATCCTGCAAACAGGCGGTTCAGCCTGAGGAGCAACTTCGACCAGATCAAGGCCAGCATCATAGGCAATCTTCAAAGCCTCTTCGAGCGTCTTAATTCCCAGCTGAGTCCCATCGTGCGAAATAAGTCGAACTCTTGGGGTGCGAATTCTCTCGTTCACCCTCGCCTCTGTTGCGATACTTTATCACCTCCCTCAAAATCATGCGTAATCGCACAGTCTTAGTATTTCCTTAAAGCCTCAAATACAGCAACCATGTGCTTTAGCCCTAATTCAAAACTCAAAAATGCAAAATTAATCTATTTTTCTTCAACCAACAAAAAAAGTGGGCAGCTGTTACTACCCACCCAAATTACGGCTAAATAAAACAATGAGCTGTATTAACCCTTTTGTTTTAATCAACCCTATCGATCACTTTAACGGTAGATGCACTACTGCAAAGCTACCAAGTGTCTCGGGGTGAGAAGTAACCATTTAAACAAACTTGGCGACTTCTTCTTCTCTTTATTTAATTTGGTGCTAAGACCTGCAAATAAGTATACTATAACATTTTACATAACTGCAATCTAAACTTTGTATAAGAGCCTTATGTTTTTATTCGGCCCGATATATCGGGCAACTACAGTATAGGTTTTATATTATTACAAGGGCCTCATGTTCATCATAAGCTCCTCGATGAAATCATCTAAATTGATGGAGCCTCGCTCGCCAGTTCGATCTCTAACCGATACTTGGCCCCGTTCAATCTCCCTATCTCCAACAATAAGCATATAAGGAATCTTCATTAACTGAGCATCCCTTATCTTCTTATTCACCGATTCGCTACGCAGGTCAACCTCAACACGCGCGCCGATTTTCTTTAGATTGCTTGCTACATCCAGCGCGTAATTGTTGTGTCTATCTGCTATTGGTAAAACAATGGCCTGCTCAGGAGCTATCCAAACAGGAAAGGCGCCAGCATAATTTTCTATTAGAACGCCTATAAATCTCTCGAGCGACCCTAATATCGCTCTATGAATCATTATTGGCTTGTGCTCCTTGTTATCTGCTCCAACATATGCTATATCGAATCTGTCCGGAAGGTTAAAATCAACTTGAATTGTCGTGCACTGCCAAGACCTACCAAGCGCATCTCTTATCTTTACATCAATCTTTGGACCGTAGAAAACACCCTCACCTGGATCAATCTCAAATTCCAGACCTGCCTTTTCTAAAGCAGCTCTTAGTGCATTAGTTGCCCTGTCCCAGTTCTCCTGCGTACCAACAAATTTCTCTGGCTGGGTTGATAAATAAACATCATATTTATCAAAACCAAAAGCCTTTAAAATATATGTCATGAGCTCTATTACACCAAGTATCTCGGTTTCAATCTGATCTGGAGTACAGAAGATATGGGCATCGTCCTGGGTAAAGCCGCGAACCCGCAATAGCCCATGAAGAACGCCCGAGCGCTCAAATCTGTAAACTGTTCCAAGCTCAGCCCAACGCAGCGGCAAGTCGCGGTAACTTCTAGTATGGCTCTTGTATATTTTTATATGACCAGGACAGTTCATGGGCTTTACAACGTAATCAGTTCCCTCAACCTCCATAGGTGAAAACATGCTTTCTCGATAAAAATCCCAATGGCCGCTAGTTTGCCAAAGATCGACTTTTGCAATATGCGGCGTTGCAATTAGTTCATAGCCACGCTTAATATGTTCATCCTTCCAAAAGTCTTCAATAACCTTTCGAAGAATTGCACCTCTAGGATGCCAAAGTGGGAGGCCTGCGCCAAATTCTTCATCGATGCTGAAAAGGTCCAACTCTCTGCCAAGTTTTCTATGGTCCCGTCTTTCTGCCTCTCCTAGCCTCTCAAGGTGCTCCTTTAATTCCTTTTCATTTGGAAACGCAGTCCCGTATATTCTTTGGAGCATTGGCCGCTTCTCGTCACCTCTCCAATAGGCTCCGGCCACACTTAAAAGTTTAAATGCCTTAACGCGACCAGTACTTAATATATGCGGGCCGCGACAGAGGTCTGTGAATTCGCCCATACTGTAAAGACTAACCGTCTCTTCCTCAATGTCTTCAATAAGCTCCAGTTTATAAGGTTGGTCCTTAAAAATTTTCTTTGCTTCTTCCTTACTTACAACCTGCCTTTCAAAGAGTAGGTTCTCAGAGATAATTTTTCTCATCTCTTTTTCTATTGCTGGGAAATCCTCAACTGATAAGCGCTTGCCGAGATCAAAATCGTAGTAATAGCCACCTTCAATAGTTGGCCCAACCCCTAGCTTTACATTTGGGTAAAGACGCATAACAGCTTGCGCCATAATATGCGCCGTGCTATGTCTGATTATGTCAATAGCCGCCTCATTATGATCAACCACAATGGCTACAACATCACCATCATTCAGCTTAGTACTTAAATCCATCAGGTTATCGTTAATAACAGCAGCAACAGCTGCCTTCTGAAGGCGAGAACCAATTGCACCTGCAAGGTCATACGCATTACTTCCAGCGTCAAGTTCAACTTTTGCTCCATCCGGTAAGATTACTGTGATCTTCTCCATCTGCTCCTCCAATCTTTTAAAATTAAAAAATAAAAGCCCCGCCGTAAGGGACGAAGGCTTCCGTGGTTCCACCCTATTTGCAGCTAGCATCTCTAGCTGCCTCTTTCTGCCCTTTTATCGGTGGGCCTCCGGGCGACTTAATGCAACACTTATTCAATGTTTGATTACGCAATGCATTTTACGCGATGCTTTTCGCCGCCTGCTCCGGGGTGGTGCGGTCTACATTGATTTAAGCGAGCTTTCAGCCTCGACCCGCCTCTCTTTTTAAATCGCCAGTAGACCCTTCCCCATCAGCGCAATATCAATATACCACTAACAAGATTCTATCCTAATGCTGATTAGGTGTAAACACAAACAGCAAAAACAATGCGACGCATCATCAAAGAAGCCAACTTGCTCATCTTTCGCCTAGTCTCATGCAATCTTCCGTCTAACCATAATGCTTAGCTGACCAGCAGCCGATTTTAAAATCCCCATCTGCGTTTCAGCCTCAATCTCAGGCTCCTCGCTCCCTACCATCCTTGGTCGAGGAATAATGCCAAACCTTCCTATGTTTGGCCATTTCAATTTAGCTTCTTTAAGAAGCGGCTCAAATCTCTCAATATATCTATTGACTTTTGTTGCGTCATGCTCGTTTTTTAAATCTTCATTTAATTTCTCAATCTTATCAATCAAAGCCCTATTCTCCACGAAAACCCTCCTTGGTAGCATAGCTTTCTTTTCTCTTTGCAATATATTCCCGCATATCTTCGCATAAACCAAATTCATTCATATGCCAATCAATAAAGAACACGCACAGTTACAAACCTAGAAATAGTGGGTAAATTGCCAACGTGATGAACACTGTTACATTAGCTTGCAGTTCAAGTGCATTTGCTGATATCTCTTTGGTTGAAGCTATCCGAAAAATAGCCAACATTGGCTATCCCGCTGTTGATATCCTCGCAGGCCATGAAATGATAGACGAAGATTATCCCTATGATGATGTTCTTCAGCGCATAAAAGCCGAATTAAACAACCATAACATGCTGGTATCGAATATCACAATAGGAGATAGCCTGCCACATGCCAGCATATCCAGCACAAGTATGCCGCCTGCAGAAAGAAATATCTGGTCTGATCTCCAACACATCTGCCGGGTTAAACACTACATTAAGGTTGCCAGAGCACTAAACTGCTCATCAGTAACTGTTAGCCCAGGCAGAATAACAGGCAAGCCTGTTGATTTAGCGCAGATATCCAACCTTATATCTGGCCTTAATGAAGTTACAAAATTTGGTCGCGGCCTTGGCGTTGTAGTTGGGATCACTTACGGGCCAGGACTAACCATTAATAACGCTGAACTAATCAAACCTATACTGATTAAATGTAGGGGACTGAAGTTATCTTTCCATGTTGGTAATTCGCACATGGCTTGCGAAACACCCTGCCGCATAGCGGCTGATTTTAAACATAGCCTATCCCATATTTATATAGCCGATATTGGAAGCGGCGACCGCCTATATCTCGTGCCAGGTATGGGTGAGATAGAGTGGATTTCCTTCTTTAGAACTTTAAGATGGATTGGCTACAATAAATTCGTAACGGTGGATATATCTTCGTATAGAGATAATCCAACCTGGGCAGCAACCCGCGCCTATTATTACCTAACCAACATCATAAACGGCCTTAAGCAAGCAAATAAGCAGTCGGCATGATCTCAAGATGGCGCTCGGTTAAGATTTCATTTATCGGCGAACTCTTCCTCCATCTTGAAGAATTTTCTATGGTCTATATATTTTTTGAAAGCATAAATTTTATGCCGCGTCATATCCTCGCGTCATAAAGTATCTCGTAGTTTTCGAGGATTTTCTTTAAAAATAAGGGGTTAGCCCAGTTGATTATAGCAAGCCAGCATTTACCATTTTTCTCGGCTGCTTTATAGGTTAAAATTATTTATAGGTTAAAATTAGAAACAAGCTTATCTAATTCTTCTGACATATATGCTAAGGCTTGAACTTGCGCTGTTATCTCCTGAATTGAGCTTGATTGCTCCTCGGTAGATGCGGAGACTTCCTCTGCGGAAGCTGCACTTTCTTCAGACGTTGCAGCAATTGAATCAACTGCATTTACAAGCATTTGTACTGAAGCCGCTACCTCTTGCGCTGCAGCCGAATTCTCTTCACTTATTGCAGCAATCTGCTCTATTGCTTGTGAGACCTGGCTGCTTGCATTTGCCATTAGCGTAGCTCTCTCCGATACCTGAGCAATTTGCATAACTACCTGCTTAATGGCAGCCATCATCTCTGAGATAGCTGATCCTGCATTTTGTGCAAGTTCACTTCCAGTCTCTACCTCAGATGTACCTTTTTCCATTGCTTCTACTGCCTGCATGGTCTCATCTTGAATTCCTTTTATAAGCTCTGCTATCTCACCGGTTGCTTTGGCAGATCTTTCTGCTAGCTTTCTTACCTCATCTGCTACTACTGCAAATCCTTTACCATGCTCTCCTGCTCTTGCTGCTTCTATTGCTGCGTTTAAAGCAAGTAAGTTGGTTTGTTCTGCAATATCGTTTATTACTTCAACAATATCTCCAATCCGTGACGAGTAATTCCTTAACTCACCAATCTTATCGGTTGATTCACCAACCTTGCTTTTTATTAGGTCCATTTCAGCAATCGTTTTCTTAACTGCCATAGCGCCTTCTTTAGCTGCGTTGTATGTATCGCCTGCTTGCTCCGCGGCTTTCTGAGAATTCACAGCAACGCTGTTAGCAATTCCTGATACTTGGCTTACTGCACTTAGGATACCTTCAACTTCAACGCTTTGAGAGCTGCTCCCTTGAGCCACCTGCTCAACAGCCGATGCAACCTGTGAGTTCGCCATCGCAGTCATCGCCGATATTTCTTTCAGCTTATTGCTTGATAATGTTAATCTATCAACTAATTCAGATATTTCTGACACTAGCTCATGTATGTGGTTTATTGCTCCTGAGAACAAGCTCCCTACATCCCTTAGCTTAGCAACCATAAGATTGAAGCTACGTGCTAATTCACCTAGCTCATCAGAAGACAAATAAGAAACCTCGCGACCTGCGATTTTAGGTCGCCTGGTAAGATCACCTTCAGCAACGTGGCGTACTTCGATTATAAAGTTCTCGAGATCTTTGTTGGCCATATTTGAAACTGCATCGGTAATTTTTCTAATTCTCTTAACAAATCGCCCAACGATAAGCCAGCTTAAACCTGAAACTAAGAGGATAGTAGTTATGATCATAGGAAGATCAGTAGTTGATCTTTTCTGAGGCCCTATCCCAAAAGCCCAAAATGTGATGAGTACAGCAGATGTGACCAACATTGAGATTAATGTAGCTTTAATCTGCATCCCCAACCTTACTCTATTGAGCAAGCCCCTGGCTTTAAGCAGGTCTCTAACTCTCTTCATTCTCGATCCCATTCCTTCTCTAAATACAAATTCAGTGATTTTGCATTTTATCCTCTGTCATCCCGAAGGGCCGTAAGGCCCTGAGGGATCT
>JASEIR010000060.1:5459-11471 GCA_030017355.1 Actinomycetota bacterium | reverse complement strand
CCTTGAGGGGAGGGGCTAGGGGAGGGTGATAATTTTGAATTTTTAATTTTGAATTTATTTGTCCCTGGACTCTGCCTTTTCCAGATCCCAATCTTTATTACCAGCTTGTTTTAAAGTCTTTTTTATTGTAGCCTAGCTTGTAAAACAACAAACCTGCAAGATAACATATCTGCTTTGCAGGAAAAGGTGATTATATGCAGCCAGCAGCAAGGCTACTTACATTTATAAATAATTTTTTCACTCCCCCGGAGCACCCTTTCGACTTACAGCTTCAGGGTAAGAAAACATTTGCTGAGTGGGAATACGAGCAGGCGCTAAAAACCTTTGAGGGTTATTTTGCAGACCTTATCAACCTAAAAGTCGTGCTTGAGAAGAAGGTTGTGCTTGATGTTGGTTGTGGTTCGGGGGGCCGGACGGCATACTATGCTGAAAGAGGTCCGGTAAAAGTTATTGGAATTGATATCTTTGATCCCTTTGTCAATGAGGCACGGCAATATATCAAGCAGAAAAACCTCGAGAGCCTTGTAGATATAGAAAAAGCCGATGCGGCAGATATGCCGTTTGATGATGAGACTTTTGATACCATTATCTTTAATGACGTGTTTGAACATTTGGCAAGGCCAGATGTAGTTCTTAAAGAGTGCTACCGCGTGCTTAAATCCAGAGGCTTGGTTTTAATTAACTTTCCACCCTACTGGCATCCCTATGGAGCTCACGTAATGGATATAATCGGAATCCCCTGGGTACACCGCTTCTTCTCAGAGAAAGCAATTGTGCAAGCTTATAAGCATCTAGTGAAAGGAAAACCAGACGAGGAGAAGAGGCTGTCACTGCGGCTTGATGATGATCGCCAATCGCTTTCATACTTAAATCAGATGACTATCAAGAGATTCAAAAGACTTATAAGATTAAGCCCATTTAAAATTGTTGTATTTAGATTGGTTCCATTAAAGCAGTTTCCGCTAAAACAGATTAATCTGTTTCCCCTCGCTCGGGAATATACAACCCGCATGGTAGTTACCATTCTCCAAAAATAGGTATGCCTACATATTCCTTGCAAGGTCTACAAATTTAGTGAAATGCTCGAGGAAAGCAAGTTTTACAACCCCTATTGGGCCATTCCTATGTTTTGCTATGATCACTTCGCAAAGTCCTCTTTCCTCAATTGAATCGATATCATCAGGATGGCCGTATATATTACGGTGAATAAACATTACAACATCGCTATCTTGTTCAATCGATCCTGATTCTCTCAAATCAGAGAGCTGTGGCCGTTTATCGCTTCTATGCTCGACCGCCCTTGAGAGCTGCGAAAGAGCCACAACAGGTACCTCAAGCTCTTTAGCAAGTATTTTTAAACCTCTTGATATTTCTGCTATTTCTTGCTGTCTATTCTCAATTCTTCGATGAGGCTGCATCAGTTGCAGATAATCGACAATGATAATCCCTGGCGAGTGTTTAGCAAAAAGCCTCCTGGCTTTTGCTCTTACCTCTAAGATTCCAATACTTGGAGTGTCATCAATAAATACTGGCGCTTCTGCTAGCCTACCAACCGCTCGGGATAGCTTAGACCAATCCTCATCACCCAAGTGCCCCGTTCTTAGCTTATGGCTATCAATCCTTGCTTCTGAGCACATCATCCTCTGGGCTAGCTGCTGACGACTCATCTCCAGACTAAAAATAGCAACCGGTATGTTTTTAAGCCCTATATTGGTAGCAATGTTTAGTGCCAGTGCTGTTTTGCCCATGGCTGGCCTTGCGGCGATAATAATAAGATCACCAGGGTGAAAGCCAGCTAAAATGTTATCTAAATCAATGAAGCCTGTGGGAATTCCAGTTACCTGCTCCTTCTTCTCATAGAGGTTTTCAACCATCTCAAAACCTTCTTTGAGAAGATCTTTGATGTGGACAAACTTTTCGCTTAGTCGCTTATGAGCAATTGCAAAGATGAGACTTTCTGCCCTATCAATCAGCTCCTCCACGTCCTCTGGCGCCTCATAGCCAAGGGCTGCTATTTCTGTCGATACCTTTATTAGCGCTCTTAGAGTTGCATTTCTCTCAATAATTCTTGCGTAGTATTTTGCATTGGCTGCACTTGGCACAGAGCTTACCAGGGTGTGAATATAGGGCTTGCCTCCGCATTGCTCAAGATAACCCCGGGCGGATAGTGCCTCAGCAAGCATTATGGGATCAGCTGGCTCACCTTTAGCATATAGCTCAACTATTGTTTCAAAGATTCGCCTGTGAGCTTCAGTATAAAAGGAGTCAGCGCTTAAAATCTCCAGAATCTCTGAAATTGCATCTTGCGATATGAGCATGGAGCCAAGGAGCGATTGCTCTGCCTCAATATTATGCGGCAGAACCTTATCAAAATTTATAAGTTGCCGCGATTCTTTCGCTTTCATTACTCCTCTTTGCTCTCAACTACATTAACCTTTACTGTTGTTTCAACCCCTGGATAGAGCTTAATTGTAATAGGATAGGTGCCTAGCTCCTTTATGCTTGCTGCAATTTCCACTTTCTTTCTGTCCACTCTGGTCTTGAGCTGGCTCTCGATGGCAGCAGCAATCTCTTTTGCTGTAACCGAACCGTAAAGTTTGCCGCCCTCGCCTGCTTTTGCTTCAATTTTTACTTCTTTATCTCTTAAGCTATCAGCAACAGCTTGCGCGCTTTCACGTTCCTGTGCTTCTTTTTTTGCAATGACAATTCTTTTTTGTTCCCACTCTTTCAGCGCACCTGGCGTGGCAATAACGGCCATGCCTCTTGGAACAAGATAGTTTCGTGCATAACCATCAGCTACATCAACAATGTCTCCAATTTTTCCAAGGCCGCCAACAGTTTCCTTAAGGATTACCTTCATTTATTCTCCTCCAGATAAATAGATAAATAGATAAATTTGTCTTGGACATAAAATTTTAGCATAACTATGCCTGCCCCGAAAATGCTTAATCATATAAATGAATAAACAAAGAGGGCCAGGGCGGCCCTCTTTACCAATTTTAGAATCTATTTCTTAAAATAAGCATTGATTATCTTTGCGTGTATGGCATAAGCGCCATCTCTCGTGCACGCTTTATAGCAATAGAGAGATCGCGCTGGTGCTGAGCACAGGTTCCAGTAACGCGACGTGGCCTGATTTTGCCACGATCGCTAACAAACCGACGCAAAAGATTTATGTCTTTGAAATCAATGTAATCAATCTTATCTTTGCAAAAAGCACAGTATTTGCGCCTGGGCTTTCTGACATAATCAACCATAACTATCCTCTCCTGTTAAAATGGTACTTCATCAACATCGCCTTCCCCAAGAGCCTGAAGGTCGCTATCGGCAATTTCTGCCAAAACATCCTCGTCAGCACGAGCTCCAGCCCTATCTAAGAATTGAACTCTGGAGGCGACAATTTCAACCATCGATCTTTTCTGGCCTTCTGGTGTTTCCCATGAGCGACTCCTCAACCGTCCTTCAACAAGAACAGGCCTGCCCTTCCTTAAATACTCATTACAAACCTCAGCCTGCCTTCCCCATGCAACTACAGTAAAGAAGCTTGCTTCTTCCACCCAACCGCCTGAGCTATCAGGATAGCGATGGTTTACTGCCACCCTTAAATTTGCAACGGGGGTCCCGCTAGGAGTAAATCTTAGCTCTGGATCCATTGTCAAGTTTCCAATAATAAACACCTTGTTTAAACTGGCCATTTTTCTCTCCTATTTCCCGAGAACAACAATCATATGGCGAATAACCTCGTCGGCAATTTTTAAGACGCGGTTTAGCTCATTAACGGTCTGATTTTCACCTTGAAAATTATAGACTACGTAGTAACCTTCGGTGTTCTGACCGATCTTGTAGGCAAGTCGCCGCTTGCCCCACCTGCTAACATTCTCGACCTTGCCACCATTTTTGGCGATAACATCTGCAAACCGGTTGACTGAATTATCAATCGCCTCAGCTTCCATAGAAGGGTCGAGAATAATCATACATTCGTAAGTTCGCATTTCACACCTTCAGTTGGGCTGAAGCAGGAGTATCAAGCTAAGTAATTATAGCAATTACGCGTGGCATCAACAAGATGCTTTTAAATTGCTTACCCAACATGGCTTTAATCTCCCTCCTAAGTGCATGACTTTGATCTTCCTACTAAACAAACTGTTGCCTAAACCATATATTACCTGTTTGATCTAGAAATTCCCTAAAAAATACTCTCTTAAAGCCCTTTTGTTCCAGAAATGTCTCTAGCTCGGAAACGCTATACCCGCGGTCATGCTGATTATGATACTCCATTCTTATCTCCTTTATTCTTCGGAAATTTCCGTCGGATAAGCCACAGAGAATTTCAAATTCTGCACCCTCACAATCAATTTTTAGAACATCAACGCGGTCAATCTTATTCTGCTCTAATATATCATTTAATGATACACAGTTAATGCTTATAAATTCTTGATTTATGCTCCAGGAATATAGAGAGTGAAAAGGAGATAAACTGGCTAAAAACAATTTTCTTATCTCCTTTTTAGCTGAGACACCGAGATTAAATGGGTGTACTACCCGCTCTACTCCATTTAGCTTTACGTTTCTTAACAGGCAATCAAAACTATCTTTCGCAGGCTCAAAAGCATATACGGTCGTATTTCTTGCCGTTGAAGCAGCATAAATCGCGAAAACTCCAATATTTGCACCAATATCCACTACAATAGAATTATCAGGAATAACACCGTAATCTTTTTTGAGAAAAACAACCATTATAGTTGCGGCATCAATACCTTCACGAGTTTTTATTTTAACTCCAGACCTAAAAGAATAGATTTCTTCCGAGTCTCTAAAGCCCATGTAATTTAAAAGAAAAGAGGGCCAGTTTTTAATGCTAGATATTATTAAAGGAATATATCTAACATGAAGTAAAGCTCTGGTTGAAATAAATTCACTTATATTTCTTCTCACTAATTCAGCACCTCGCTAGCTTAAGTAGAACTTTTCAGGCTATAGCTGTAATAAATCTAAAAGGCAGATACTGATAGTAAAAAGTTGCTTCAGTAGAACTTTTGCTGCACTTTAGCTGATGCTCGGTCAAGACACATTAGCTAGGGGCACCCCTTTCAGAGCGCCCCTCTTGAAATTGCCTACTTGAGTGATATCTTTACATATTCAGAGGTCCCATCATCTAGCTCTATTCTTATTTGCCATATACCATTGGATAAATTCCCCGTTGCAAGATTGAAGATATATTGATTGTTTTCGCTATCGTATCTAAACAAGTTGCCTTCTGTTGCAGCGCTAGTTGAGATTCCTTCTTGCTCAGGTCCGGTGATATTGTTGCTAATCTTAGATAGATATATCTTTGCAACCGCCGTTGAGATGTAGTGGGCATTTGCATCTTTCAGTTGAAACTTAACTGGGATCGTTCGGCCTAGCTTAAAGGTGCTGCTTCCATCGGCATTTATTGGTTGCAGAACGCCACTATGGTTATAGTGCACATAATATGTTGCCGTCTCTGTTGTTCTATTCCCAGCGTAGTCTGTTGCAGTTACACTAAAGTTCTTCGCCCCAACCGAGGTCGTATCTATTGCTCGTCCATTTGGAAAAGTTGCAGTTGTTGAAAATACATCAGAGATTGGATCTGCTGCCAGCCAATCAGCAAGCACATTTTGGTTTAGAAGATACTTGGCACCGTTTTCTGGTTTGCTTACAGTTATTACTGGTGCTGTTTTATCAATCTTTACTATTTCTTCTTTAGTTACTTCACTGTTTCCAGCATTATCAGTTGAGCGGTAGTAAATAGTGGTTATACCCTCAGTTGAGATAGTAAATGGGGAGGCATAGGCAATCCAATCTATGCCATTAAAGCTATATTCAGTTTTAGCTATGCCTGAGATATCATCAACTGCTGTTAATGCTACCTGGACATTTGATGTACACCAGCCGTTGTCGCCTAACACGCGCTTTAAATTAATAATCGTCGAGGGCGCTTTTTTATCAATTTTTATTATCTTCTGTTTAGTCGCCTCAACATTCCCATCT
>JASEIR010000060.1:0-5449 GCA_030017355.1 Actinomycetota bacterium | reverse complement strand
TTGTTGCTTCGGTACTCATAGTGAACGGAGCGGTATAAGTAACCCAATTTTGACCATCAAAACTATACTCTATCTTAGCTACACCCGAGCCACCATCGTTATCAGTTGCTTCAAGGGATATCTGGACATCAGAAGTATACCATTCACTACCACCCACTAAATCTGGCAGGTCTGCAGTTGTTGTGGGAGGTATATTTTCGCATGGAATTACTTGAAAATCATCGACGTAGATCGTTCCAGGTGTCCCATAATCAAAGTAAAAAGCAAGGTATGGTTCATGTTGAAGAAAAGCCTCTGTTCTGGATACTACTGCTTCAATGTAGTGCCACTTTCCATCGGCAATAAGAGGTGCAAGCATGTATTGATAAGGGTCTGGGTACCAAGGATATCGATCCGGGCATGCCTCACCTTGATAATATGCTGCTTGTGGGACTGGCCCCAAGCCTATTATATGTGAAGAATGAAGTAGTAAGGATGAGTTAGCGAGACCAAGTCTAACATCAAAAATATTATCTCTTTGATAGGATGTTTTGTATGCAAAACGAAACTTATATAGCTTATTTGGCTCTATTTTGCCAAGGATATTTTGCCCTAAAGAGCTCCAATCCGACCCTGGGGTACAGCCTTCTGGATCCTTGGGATCGTGTACAATCTTATATGAATACCTTCCATCAGCTGCGGTTTCTGCAGTAACACTGCTAGTGGCGCCATTTAAATTAACCACATACCAACCATTGGTGTTACCTGTTTCAAAACTACCATTCGTTACTAAGTTTGTTTGTGCCAACGCTAAATTTGGAATTAAGTGCATTGCCACCACAAAGCAAATTAATAGAAATATCTTTTTTACAGCAGCCATTCTCTTTTTTATAGTAGCCATTTGTATATCTCCTTTTTGCACGTGTTATTTAGATTGTGCATCTATAACGCGTCAAAAATTTCAATCAAAAGACAGTCAAAAGACAGCTATCTTCCTATCTTCTTGATTGGCCTACCGCCAGCAGCCATACAGCCTTCCGTCCTCGACAATAAGTCTTACATTTTAAAACCTGGAGCAGTGCTTTACCCTTGCATTAGCTGGACATTATTGCTTTGTAGCAACATTTTCCTTGCAAACCGAACGCTAAGTGCTGACATTCCAAATAGCGAAAAGAATAATACTGTTGTTGGCAGATATTCCCAATCCAGGATCTTTTGGGCCCTTAAGGTAGAGTTGTGGCTAGCGGTAACCCTAACCTTCCTCTCGCTCTGCAGGCTATTAAATATACTGCTACCGGCCACTGGCTGAAGTCTTACCTTGCCAACATTAAACTCAGCGCTATCCTTATATAGACTTGCATGTTTATGCAATGCTTGCTGACCTGACGAATGACCCATCGAGAGCAGATTAGCGCTTAATGCTTGATTAGGATTAGGTGCTTTCTTATGTTTATCCGCTCCAACAGCTATTAAGCTTGGGGTGGATAACAGGGAAGTACTCATTCTGCTACCAAGTGGCACTGCTAACATGCCGGGCTGATGAAAAGCTATGGATTGGGAAGCTAAAGATGTGGGTTCGATTGCTTTCTCAGCTTGATTATCATTTGAGCGGAGTGGAAGGCCATCTATTGGTTTTAACACTTCATTATTCATGGCTGATTTAGCCTGCTCCATAGCTTCTTCAACCGTTGTCTTGATAGGACTTTCTACTGGTGCAGGCTCAGTCGGCTGGTCCAATACAGCTTTGGCCTCAGCTGGCTGGTCTAAAGCCACTTGCCCATTTGGTATGTCTTCGGTACTTAAACCACTGCTTAAGCTAGATGATTGCGTGACAGGTGCTTCAGCTAGAGTATCATTTGCCTCATTTCCTTGAGCGCTCGTCCTAGTTAACAAATAATCGCAAGGATCTAGGTAATTCTTGTCATCTCTAGTTGATGTTTCATACAAACCAAAGTGAAGGTGTGGCTCGTCACTTGATTTATCAATCTCTGAGGATAAAGTGCCAATTACTGCTCCTGCTGAGATAGATTGCCCTTTTGATACTGAAGCCTTAACGGGTAGATAAGTTGTTGTCAATCCATTTTGGTGGTCAATTGATATGTAGGGCTCGCCTCTTGGGGTCTTACCAATCCAATGCACAACTCCATCCTGTGCAGCTACAATTGAGTCCCCAGCATTAGCTGCTATATCAATACCCCTATGCTCGCCCACAGAAAATTCCTTTATGAGCTCACCCTGAACTGGCCAGGTAAAAACTCCTTCAGCCCACACAGCGGGCATACATAAAATTAGAAAGCATGCAAAAGCAATAGATAAGATCGGATATCTTTTCATAATGGCGCCCCTCCATTATATGATTAATTACGCATTTGTGCTTTTATGTAATTATTAAGGATAATCTTGTAAGATGTCAAGAACTTTTTTCTTTATTTACCAACTCTTATGTAGAAGCTCTTTGTTTTAGAATTACCTGCCCGATCTATCGCCTGGATAAGCATTGCATACTGGCCAGGCAACACCTTCAAGCCCCTACTATCTGTGCCATCCCAGTACACCTTGCTTTGCTGGCCAAAAGATTTTTGATAGACAACCGAATTTTGGACTACTCGGCCTCCATAAACAGGAACAACTGATAGGAAATATTCAACCGGTTCATTAGACATTGCTGATATCTCAGCCCTTCTTTTACTGCTGACCATGCTGCTTTTAACCTTATAACAAGGCTTTGGCGGTACGGTATCTACGGTAAATGACCACTTAACTTTAGATTCGTTACCATATATATCAATGACTCCAAGCAGCACTTCATGCAATCCATCGAATAGCTTCTTTGAGGGGATGCATTTGACAAGGTCGCCGTCAAGAATAAAACTTGCAGTCTCTCCGTCAACGCTAAGAGATAAACTACCAGTATCGTCTATCGTATCTCCATAAAGGCTCTCAACCCTAGCAACAATATTCGGAAAACCCGTATTTACAAAGGAATTATTAAGCGGCGAGATAATTGAAATGTTTGAGCAAGATATTTGTGTTAGCAAATCTATATCCAATATTCCTTTAACCAAAAGATCATTCCAAAAATCAACTGCTCTCTTTTGACTGCTTGGCAAGCTCTGTGCTGCCTGAATCTCAGTAGTAATTAAGGACCAAAGCCCAACTTCATCCGCAATCGCCACATCGACCAGGTAAAGATCCTCCGGGGTTTCCGTAGCATTAATCGACAGATAGCCTTTTTGGCAAGAGGTATCAATGATTGCCTGCCAAAGAGCAGCGTCTTCCAAATTTATTGAGCTGCCTAAAGTTTGCTGAGTGAAATAATTTCTTAAGCTTGAGTTTAAATACATACCGTTTTTTTGATTACTGCCTGCCAGGTTTGGTGCACCCTTATCAGATATACTCATTAGTTTTTCGCTATAGAACGGCACAATCTGCTTGCTATAATCTGGGATATTGCCTCTAGGTGTCGGATTATTGGCCCAAGCATAGACAGCCATTTCTGATAAGGCAAGATTGCTCTGTATGCCCCTTAGCTCCATATCGTTTATAAATTGGGAAATTCTTGTGGGTGACCATGTGGCTGCTCGCATTGCATATGCGAACTGGATAACAGTAAGCTTTGCAAGCCACCGCTTTATTCTCTCGCGAATATACTCTCTTGGAAGGGTTGTTTTAAGAGCCTTATCTTTTAGTTCTCGATCAGTTATTTGCTTATTTTCCTTGATAAATTTTTCATGGATTGCTATCAGCCTATAGTTAAATAAAGCCTTATAGAGCTGTCGATCATCAAAGGCAGCAACAAGATGACTGGGCGAAGCAATAGGCCCTTTAGTCAAAAACGAGTATAGCTCGCTTAAGCACTCTCCTATAAAGTGTTTGATCGAACCGGGGGATCCATCCGGGCAAATTGGAAATAAATTATTGTTGTGTGCAACCCAATCAGCAGCAATATGCCCTCCCCAACCTAGAGCTTGCTCCCTTTCTTTGTTAGACAACAAACCATTTCTACCCGATACTTTCAGCATTAGGTAGGCGAAGTTTGGTTTATCGCAATATGGCCATGTCCCTTGGTCATATTTTGGGTCGGGTGAGTGAAAATAATCAGGCCAGCTCTGATTATTTCCGTCTTCGTCTAGAACAGGTATCTCCTCACCAATCCATTGGACACTCATATCCGGACCTGTCCCGGATATGCCAAAAATATCACTTTGTGCAATACCAGTTGATTGATTTATATGGTAATGGCTTATTCCATTCCAGGCAAAAGCAACATTGCTCGTAAGAAACAGTATCGAAAAAATTACAAGAAAAGCAAGCCATCGCATAGTCCTCACTCTCCCCGATACCCCAGGTCAACAAGTGGTATTTTCTGCCAGCCCTTGCTTGGATAATATTTGACCAGAAACTCAGAATTCCCAGGAACGCGATCCCAACCCAGGTAAGAATAGTAATTTCTCTCCGGGATATAATCGAGCGGTAACAAGGAGGGGGCTTGAACCTTGATTTCATATGTAAGAGCCAAGCCTAACTCTCTTGCCCCGCTAAATCTGGTGTAGATATAGCTGTTACAAAGATTTCCAGTTTCAAAACCTTTTAGTTTGCGTGCATTCAGTCTAGGGTTAATCTGGAAGCGCAATGCTGCTGATTTGCTTGAATGCAGTTCTTTAAAGCTATAATTGGCTTCGAGACCAAACCCCTTCTTATCAATCATAGGTATGAAAAGCTTAAGCATATAGCCATATCTAGTTTTAATAGGGAATAGCTTTAAATTCGGGGAATTATTATTCCAATATTCTCTATAGTCTTTGAGCAGCCTGCTGTAAATCTCTATTACAGGCTTGCCGTCCTTAACTGGGAATGGGAGGTAAACAGTAACATCCTTTAGGACCTCTCCTTTTTTTGGAGAGATTGCAAAACTGTAGGAAAGATTTACGTACTGCGCCTGCGCACAACCCCCTAAAACCAGCAGCGTTAAGACAGCTACCAGAATCATCAGGTTTTTACAAATAGCTACCACCCTCATTGATCTAATCTACTCCTACCATGAAAATTTTACTCAGCTGTAAACTTTTGCCCGTAGAACATTCTCGGCTCAGCCATACTTAAATACTAGCTTCGACTTCAACGCTTGTAATAGCAGAATAACTTTCTGCACTATCCACCCGAGCTGTAACAACAAATTTATAATTTCCATCGGGAGCCACAAGAATGGATTTATCACCAAACTCTGCAGCAAGATATGGGTCTGCCATCTCAGGAAAATCAATTAAGCCATGCCAAGTAACACTATGCATGCCCTTGCCAAAGGTTTTATTATCAACTAAACGGCGTACTGTGCTATTGCGAAAGTCCTGGATATCTATCGTTATGCTTGCAGTTGAATCAACGCTAAAGCTTAAATCAACACAGCCTTGTTCAGGATCATAAGGGTTTATCGTTGGTTTATTAACAGTCAAGTCTAGAATTGGTGATT
>JASEIR010000005.1:28340-31130 GCA_030017355.1 Actinomycetota bacterium | reverse complement strand
TACAAGACCCGGAAAGAGCTGCTAAGATACTCCACGAGCTGAAGAAGAAAGGAATACAGATATCCATTGATGACTTTGGCACGGGTTATTCCTCGCTTAGCTGTCTTAAGCAATTCCCGATTGATAGGCTAAAAATAGACCGTGTCTTTGTAAGTAGCCTCTCTGAGGATTCCAGCGATATGGCCATTATAGAGGCAATAATTGCTATGGCCAAGGGCTTGCGCTTGAGCGCAGTTGCTGAAGGCGTTGAAACCCTTCAGCAGCTGGAATTACTGCGCTCGTTAAAATGCAATGAGATACAAGGCTTTTTGTTTAGCGAGCCTTTGCCTGTAAATGAGGCCGAGCAGCTTCTTGCCGATGATAGCCCCCTGTGCGCTTAAATGCTTATTCTTGCTTTTTACTTACTCGCCTTCCCAAGCCAGCCAAGCAGAAAACACTTGCAAAACTCGCAAAATCAACCGCGCTCACGAAAGTTTAGATGGTGTATATGCGGGTAATCAGTAACTAAAGGAGGCGAGATCCATGCCTGAAGAAGGAAAAATGACAGTAGGCCAAGCTGGACATAAGGGTGGCGAGACCACTGCAAAAAAATACGGCCACGAGTTTTACGAGGAAATTGGACATAAAGGCGGAGAAAAGGGCGGAAAGAAAGGCGGAGAAACCACTAAACGTAAGTACGGACATGAATTTTATGAAGAAATTGGACACAAAGGCGGCCAGAAAGTGCGTGAATTAATAGAAAAAGGAAAAGAGATGGAAAAGTAGCCTCTCTTGTCTCGTGGATTTGGCAAAGGGCATCGAAATCTCGATGCCCTTATCTATGATCTAGCCTGGTTATGCCAGCCTCAATAGCAGCTTCTACTGCATTCTTAAATTCTTCTCTGCTAATCCTTCTATTTAAAAGGGGGATATCAAACGCTTTGTGGCATGGATAATACTGATCCATTATATTAACGTAGGTATTTACTGAAATTTCACGAGCCAAGAAGCCCATGGCCTCCTTTGTGCCAGCCAGATTCTCAGGTAGAACCAAGTGCCTTACCAAAAGGCCACTTATAGCAATTCCGCGCTCGTTAAGAACTAGATCGCCGACCTGGCGATGCATTTCTTTTATGGCACCTTTTACGGTTTGGGGATAATTGCTCACCCCAGAGAGCCGCTTTGCAATGGCTTCATCCATGTACTTGATATCTGGCATATAAACATCAACAATACCGTCAAGAAGCTTGAGTGCCAAGGCACTATCATAACCACCTGAATTGTAAACAAGCGGTATCTTTAGGCCCATTCCAGCTGCTATTACAAGGGCTTCCAGCACCTGTGCAATTACATGGCTTGGTGAGACAAGATTTATGTTATGGCAACCCATACTCTGGAGGCTTAGCATAATTTGTGCAAGCTCTTCAGCACTAGCACTTTTGCCTTCCCTAAGCTGGCTTATCTCATAGTTCTGGCAGAAGACACAGCGCATATTGCATGAGCTAAAGAAAATAGTTCCTGAACCCCCCACCCCAGTTAGAGGGCGCTCTTCACCAAAATGCGGGCCGTAACTTGCAATTATTGCATGACGCCCAGTCTTGCACTTTCCCATCTGACCCTTGGTCCTATCAACTCGGCAGCGTCTTGGGCAAAGCTCGCAGTTTTTCAAGTGCTCTAGAGCTTCTTGTGCCCTATGCTGTAGCAGTTTGTTTTTGTATAAATTGATGAATCTTGGCATTAACTCCTTAACCATAACTATCCTTTTATTTTTATTTTTAGCCACAATTACCAGCATATTATATCCTGAGAACTCCCGAGTGCACGAGAGCCTACGATGGTTGAACCATTCCAAGATAATTTTCGCCCAGTCTCTCATAGCTGCCCATGGCGACATTTAAGTGCTAGGTATCCAATAACTAGCTTGACAAGATAGCGGAGTGGTTGCTAAAATTTCGGTATTGTCGAGTAAATCTATAGAACTAATATGATATTTCTTGTCCCCTAAAATCCGGAAAAATATTCTAAATAGAAGGGAGGAGAGGAGGTGTGAGTTTGAGAAGGATTGTTTACCTTATAGCCATTGTTGTAGTAGTTGCCATCATTATGACACCAGCGCTTACTTTAGCAAAGCCAAGTTATGTTAACCAAATACCTTCAGGTTACACAAAAAGCTGCTCGCTTTGCCATACCCAGGCACCAGAGCTAAACAGTTTTGGCAAGCAATGGCTAGCTAATGGAAAGAAGTTTAAAACAACCCAGCCGACTACTAAACCAACTACAACAACTACAACAACAAAGCCAGCTGCAACTACTACCAAGTCAACAGCAAAGCCATCCTCGGCTAAGCCAGCTAGCACGCCAAAAGTATCAGCTGCTTCAGAAGCAAGGCTTCAAGCTAGTATAGAATTCTTTGGAAGCCTAGAAAATTATATAACCGCTATCAAAGAGAAAGAAAAGCATGGAATACCCTTCACTTACCCTGATGCAGTTGGACTTGCTAAGCAAAAATATGCTAGCCAATTTGGTATAGCATCGCCAGCAAAGACTACAACTAAACCTAAGACAACGCCCAAAGCAACTAGGCCAGCAAAGACTACAACTAAACCTAAGACAACGCCCAAAGCAACTACGCCAGCAAAGACTACAACTAAACCTAAGACAACGCCCAAGCCGTCACCTTCACCAAGCAGTGGAGGCGGTGGAAGTGCGCCAGGCTACTAAAGATAGCTCGAGGCAATAAAGACCATTAATGATTACTTTAATAATTTTGCCGATGAAGACATCGTATCTGTGCTAACAGTAAAAGCGCCT
>JASEIR010000005.1:0-28330 GCA_030017355.1 Actinomycetota bacterium | reverse complement strand
AAGAGGCGCAATAAAGGCAACGGCTCAATTCTTCAGGTAACACCAAAAGATTGAGCCGTTTTCGATTATCGAGAGATTCTCCTTAGCAAGCGATTTTTCCTTGACAGCTGAATAAGCGATTGATAGAATTATGATTCAAGTAAACCTATATGTTCTATAGGAAAAATAGCCACTAGCGCGTTTGATCTAGAAACTCTTTAATAAAACCAAGTCCTACTAGAGTCACACATCAAATAATTTTAAGGCGAGAATCAATCAAGCTTTTACGTCGAGGAAGGAGGTTTGCGCATAGAAAGTTGGCGAACAACAATCATGGGGTGGATAACGATAAAAACCGCGGTGAACAAAACGTAAACTTTTAGATTTTTTGGGAAAGAAGGTGACAGCATATGTCAAAACTTAAAGGCCTAAAGAGGGGCAGGCTAGGCATATTACTAATTTGCTTTGGCTTGATGATTGCGCTGTTTGTAACCGCCCATACTGTAAGCGCAACAAGCCCATCGATAACATATCAAAGACTAACGGCAAGCATAGAATATTTTGGTGGTTTGGAGGGCTACATAGCGGCTGTAAAGGAGAAAGAAGCACGGGGTGAAGCGCTCACCTATCCTGATGCAGCAGCCCTTGCAAAGAAGCTATATCCGAAGCAATTTGCAGGGACTGCTCCAGCACCGGCTCCAAAGCCGTCCGCAAAAGGAACAGGTACAGTTTATGTAGCTGGGATGGGAGGCCACCTTGCAAAAGTCAAAGTAAAAATAAACTCCGCAGATCCCGACAATCCAATTCAGGTATTAGAGCTTGATAGGACGGTCATTGGTCCACCGTCAACAAACGCCACCCACGATGCTCGCATCGATCATAAGACGGGCATCCTCTATTCATCACCATATGTTAAGGATACAGATGGTAAAGCGCATATGGCCGCAGTAGACATGAAAACCAATGAGGTCATAAAGAGAAGCGTAGTCCCCATAAGCAATAGGATGACAGCCGGCCCAATATTCTGCGGCTCAGGCCAGTCAGCGAAATATTTCATGCCGGTCTTTATGGGCTATGAGGGATACATCTCGCTTATTGACAAGAACACATTAGAGCAGAAGGCAATGGTCCACTTTGATAATCCGGAGTTTTCAAAAGACTACACGTGGGCACACGGTATAAATTCGCCAGACATGAAGGAGTTCTTTGTCATCGTATCAGCTGCGGCTCCTGGGAAAGCCGGCACTGGTATAGCAAGAGGCGCTACAGACCTCGTAGGTTATGTCCTTGATATGGCCGACCTTGAGCAAGGCAAAGTAACGGTAAAGAGGAAGGCAAACATCCCAGCTGGTTCAGGATCGGTCGCATTTAGGCCAAGCTATACACTTGACGGGAAGAAGATCCTTGTCTCCGCAAGGGATAGGGTTTTTGTGCTTGATGCATCAACACTTCAGGTGCTTAAAGAGACCATGATCCCGACAGCAAAAGGTGTTGTAGTTGAGTGCCACGACATTATACCTACGGATGATGGTAAACATGCACTACTTGCGCTAAGATACCCGGCAAAAGTCGAGGGTGGCAAGGCAACATCCTTAGACGGCGTCATCCAGCTCTACAATATAGAGACTGGCAAGATACTTGGTTGGGGCACCTCGGTATGTGCAGCCTGCCATAGGGAAATGGGACTTGACAAGAACAGCGTTCTTTGCGGAATGGACGCAGTCTGGGGCAACTAACTGCCGTAGCACAAACCCGAGCATCTAACCTATTTAATGACCAGAAATTTATGAAACACAAAACTTAAAAGAACGCATGTTTGAGAAAGCCCGCTTAGATGACCACTAAGCGGGCTTTTTCTTTGTTTTTCTTAAGGCCAACTTCCAGCGATTTATAATATGAAGTTTATTCTAATCGCATTACCGGGAAAAAGAATAGGCGGCGGCATTGCTTTACGTTTATCGATACCACTTAAAAGCTCTGTAGAACGCGGAAGGATGATCCATCAATATGAAAATTCCTAAAGCTCGCCTAGTGCTAAGAGCAATTGGGATACTTCTGATACTAGCATCAATCTCTATATACGCTCGAAGCGCTTACACCGATTTATATACAAGTGCAAAACAAAGGCAGCTGCGCAATGAATGGGAGAGGGGGCTGAGGCAAGGCAATAAGAAGCAGGCTAAAGAAATAGCCGCAGCACATAAGGCCAATATTAGCAAAGACTCGACTGACACAACCGACACAGTGCAGCTTCAGGACGAGCCAATCCCAAAAGGAAAACCTTTTGCCAGACTAGTAATCCCTAAAATCAAACTCGATGTGCTAGTTCTACAGGGCACAGACGAAGATATACTAGCGCTTGGCCCAGGGCATATGGAGGACACGGAAGAGCCCGGCGAGATTGGAAATGTGGTTATCTCAGGCCACCGCGTAACTTACAGCCACCCGTTTTATTACCTAAACGAACTGCAAAAGGGAGACGTTATTTACCTTTATGCAAAATGGCAAAAGTTTACATATTATGTAACGGAACAAAAGGTTGTTTCCCCAAATGATGTGAGCGTAATACAGGCAACCAAAGATAGAACGCTGACTCTAACCACCTGTAACCCCCGCTATAGTGCTGCTACAAGGCTAATAGTTATTGCTAAATGTAAAGACAAAATAACCCCTTAGCATGACATAAATCTTGCGCTTGAAGGCCGTTGCTTCCTAAAAATATTTCTTGGCCAAATCCCAATTGCTATTGTTAAAAACAGCTGCTAGTTCATACGATATAAAAACTTCTTTCCCTTACTTTTGAGAGTTTTCTGTCTCCATACGTTTAAACGACCAATTCTTAGGTAAATCTTTCCTTAGCTCTCTTAACAATACATCCCGTTGAATAGGAGGTGATTTCGTGATCAGAAGATTGGCTGCCATACTCATTGCCTCAACCCTAATCCTGGGTGCCCCCTCGATTGTTTGGGCATCAACCGGAGATCTAGGAGAACTTGGCGAGGAGATCCAAAGTGGGCTCGACGAAATTCAAAGCGAACTAAACAACCTAGATAAACAGCAGTGCGACCAGGAAAAAGAAGTAAAAAAGGTTGTAAAGAAGAAAATTCGCCACAAACGCAAGCTTCCTCGCACTGGTGGTCTGCCATTTGATCCAGTAATGTTTCTTGGTGCTGGCGCAACAGCGCTCAGCCTATCTTTCATTCGCAGATCAAAAAGCGGCAAATAATCCTTGGTAAGGCGCAAACGTTTGCATTTTAGTTATCGTTTGCGCCTCTTCCAACATTTTTCTTTTCACTTAAGAAGTGCGCAGAGCCCATCCCTGCTCCAGCCCTCCTCAAGGAGAGGGGACGGGTGCGCTCCATGGCTAAATAACGTCTCTACTCCCTGCGGTGGTTTTAATGAACATACAGATGGTTTTTTAGATTTCTATCATATTTTCGATGAAAAATCTTGCGCTAAAGATTCAATATTTTTGCAAAAAATATTTCCGTGGGGATGCTCTACCTCTCATCAACAAAAATAGCTGGTTGGCCCACGTGATAGTAAAACTCCATCCTCTTGACTTAAGAAGTCGCCAATTTCCATACGTTTAAACAAATAACTCTTAGGTAAATTCCTCCTTGGTTTTCTCGACAACTTATAGTCTTTCACGCTAGAGCACATTGCGAAGTGGCATGGTAAGCGCGGTTGATTACGGGTTTTTTGGCAATAAAAGCTTGTACATATACGATATCCCATTGAATAGGAGGTGAGCTTGTGATTAAAAAACTATTCGCTATACTCATTGCCTTAACCTTGCTTGTGGGAGCCTCTGCGATAGCATGGGCGGATGACGCAGCTACAGCTGACCAGCAGGTCCAAAGCTCAACAGATAACCTTAACACTGATGGCAATGGCGCTCAGGACCAGGATCAAAATTGGCAGGATTATGACCAAGACCAGAATTGGCAGGATTATGACCAGGGCCAGAACGGGCAAGATTCTGGGCAGAACTGGAACAATGAGGGTGATGAAAACAATGAGGGTGGTTGCGAGCCCTGTGATGAGTGTTTTGGAAAAGAAAAGAAGCACAAAAAGAAGGTTGTTGTCATCAAGAAGGTTGTCGTAAAGAAGGTTGTACAGAAAGTACGACGTGCACAGGGGCTTCCGGTTACTGGTGGTTTACCGATTGACCCACTAGTAGCGCTTGGAGCTGGTACATCAGCTCTTGGTCTCTCTTTCATAAGAAGACCAAAGAGGCACGACTAATTTTTGCTCTTGAAAGTGGCGATCCTGCTAACCAGCCAAAAAATGGCTCGTGAAGGATTTTTTCACGAGCCATTTTCCCTGTGCCGTTTTTGCGTGTCTTTCTCAGGCGGCAAAACTTAGCCTATCCCTACATATGTTTTCGAGCAGCTAAGGCAAAAGAATAAAAATATTGATTTAAATCATCAAGCGACGTGTTATATTCGTTATCGCCAAATACAGTATTACAAAACACCTCTTTTACTCTCGTTATTTCTTTTAAACGATTCCTCCAGCGCGGATCTTTTATTGTTAAATCAAAAAGATCTAATGCTCTGTTAATTGCGTTTTCAAAACGCTGTTTGTCTTCGTCTTGAAATTTAAGAGCGCGGTTTATTTCGCTGCCAATATTGCCCATCTGCTCAGCCAGCGAAAGAGCTTGCCATCTTCCCTTTGCTGATTCAACATGAATAAGATTACTCATATATGACCAGTTTATTTACTATATCAATAATTCTTTCTCTTATTTCGGGGTTTTCAACACTTCTTGAGCGATTGTTTTGCGACGGCCTTATATTAATAAAGGAATCAAACTCAATTAATTCTTCTTGGCCCAACTCTGGGTATAAGTTAATACCCCACAAATTGTCTTGCTTAGAAGCTTGTTGCAAAAGAACTGCTTCTTCATCTGCATGAAGCTCGCCGCCAATAGCCATAATTTCCTTTTCTATATCAACAACTGCTTTTACTAGGTCACCAAACTGGCCCCTAGCAATCTCTGCTAGTTCCTTTAGAGATATAGGCTCTTTTATTATTCTTATATCCAACCAACACCTCAAAGAATAAAGATTTGCTTGGTTTTAACCACTATTTTAATTTTAGCAAAGGAAGATACCTGTTCCAAAGTCCTTAAGGCAAAGTGTTTCCTTTGCAGAAACTTGGCTCACCACTAATCTTCTGGAAGTATTCCTTTTAAGCTGCTTTATTTGACTTTTTAACAACGCAGAACTGTAACGGAGAAGAATTCGTTGAGTTTTTGTAATAATTCAAGAATCCTAGGGCAAAAGCAAAGAAGAGCCACTGGGGCCCAAAGCCCATAATAGAGCTTGGGCTCATGCTTGCAAATAAAAAGGCTATCAGTCCCATAAGAAGCGCCTCACAGATCATCTTTTCCGAATTCTCGAGCCTATTATATGTCCTATATAAGCTTACTAGCAAGTTTAAGTAGAATATCATATACCCCATAAAGACAATAATTCCATAATCTGTAAGCACCTCAACCCACCAATTGTGGACATTTATCGTCCCGCCAGTATCATAAACCCCGAAATTTGCTATATGGTACTCGGCGTTTCCCGCTCCCACGCCAAGTCCGTAATGCTTACCTAGAAGAACCAAGGAATTTTTGATCAAATTTATGCGAAAATTAGTTGACCCATCAATGGGCTGGCCATTGAAGAAGCTGCCCATTTGCCCTTGCATGCACAAGTAGCTATCGTATGCATACCCTGGAAATGCGATAACAATCGCCAGCATAACAACAACGCTTACAGCCAGTAGCTTGAGCTTCTCTTTTGCTTTAAGCAGAAATGAGAACCAAAAGACTCCGCCTAAAGCCAAGGCAATATAGTTAGCTCTGGATTGAGTAGCAAGCAACTGGTGCAAAGCCGGGATAAGCAATCCCATGCCTAAAGATAACCTATGCTTAAAGGTGCTATGTCTAATAAAGGCAACAACAAAGGGGATGCTTAAGGCAAGAAATGTTGCGTAGTCGTTCTGATTATAAAAGGTTGCTCTCGGCACGTGCATAAATTGCTCTATCTGTCGCGAATCACCTTGGTATTTGAAAAGTTGCTGCCCTGCAATCTGATTCCAAAAACCAATAGTTAGCGCTATGATCAATGCTATCAACCACAAGTTATAAAATCGCTTAAAATCTGCCAGTCTTGTGAAACAAAAGACCACAAAAAAGATTATCGACATACCTAAAAATAAAAGAATGATATGCTTAACAGCGCCTATTTTAGAGTCAGCCCATAAAAATGATGCGACCGCATAACTAAACCAAAACGCTAGAAATTGCATGTAGGGCTTAACTTTGATATGAGAAATATCCGGATAAGCTCGGCTGGCTAATATATCGGCAAAGAATAACAACCAAAGGAGGCATAAAAGGATGCGGTAGGGAGAAAGAACAAAGGGCCCGATTTCAATAGAGAAAAAGGCAGAGCCAGTCACCGCCAGAATGATTATCATGTAAAGAATCGACCTCTGCGCATTAGTGCTGGGCGCTATGCCCTTGACTACCGTTACTGAGTTAAGGGTATATCTTTTATCGATTTGTCGAAATATCCCTTTAGCATGCATGTCTAGGCGTAAACTTACCCAAAATGAGGATTGATAAATCCAAAACACCTAAATAAATTGGTGCCTGGCACCGGGTAAGTTAACGACCAGCATATTTAGTGCATATAATTCAAGAAAATGTGCGGTTGTGAAAACCTCTGAGAAAAACAAAAAGCTCTGGCATCTTCACCAGAGCTTCAAAATCTCGCCGTGGAGAACAGGGGATTCGAACCCCTGACCTCCTGCGTGCAAGGCAGGCGCTCTCCCAACTGAGCTAGTTCCCCATTCAAATGTCCATTTAAACGCGCAAAAGAAGCCGCGGCATCAGTCCATATGCCCGATCTGCTTGGCGCACTGTTCATATTTTATAGCATTACGCCGCAGACATCAACTTGAGCTATCTTAAGAATTTTTACGCGATAATTTATCAAACAATGCTTAAGCTCAACACATCTACTTTTTAAGCGATGCTTATTTGCTTTGCGTACGAATTGGGTTTAAGGCCTATAATCTTTGGGTAAATTTAGCTAGTAACGTACCCATGTGCCAAATGGGCCTAGCAGCAAAGGGTATCTAGGCAAAAGGGAAGTGTTGCTAACGATGGATCAAGCTATCGAGCTTCAAGACTACTTAAGAGTGATAAGCAAATATAAGTGGCTAATAATGTTTTGCACGATGTTGTGCGTAGCAACTGCGTTGTTTGTTACAGCAAACATGACGCCAATCTATGAATCATCTATTCAGCTTTTGGTAAATCAAAGTCAGAGCTATGCAGCAGGTTATCCATCTGCTGCCGATGCTTACCAATCAATCCTTATGAGCGAGAGATTGGCCAAGACATACAGCCAGATGATACAGAGCCGCTCAACAGCAAATAAAATTATAGAAAAAACCGGGGTTTCTCTTACCCCGGCAGAGCTGATCAATAAGATTAACGCTGAGCCAATTAGGGATACCCAGCTGATAAAAGTAACAGTTGAAGATGAGAACCCAGCCCGCGCTCGCCTCATCGCCAACGCAACAGGAGAGGTTTTTAAAAAAACAATCGAGGATATAGAGTTGAATGGGCTATCGAAGAAGTCTCGTCCACTTATTAGTATCACTGTCGTTGAACCTGCAATAACACCTAGTACCCCAATTAAGCCAAAGCCAGTATTAAATTTGGTGCTTGCTCTCTTTATTGGTCTTGCTTCAAGTACCGGCCTTGCTTTTCTCCTAAACTATCTTGATACCACAATCAAAGACACTGACGAGGCGGAAAGAATATCTGGGCTTATCTCGCTCGGGCAAATTCCAGTCATCCCAAAAGGCAAAGAATTAATTGTAAAAGCGGGGCCGAGATCAACCGCTGCAGAGGCTTTTCGTATGCTTAAAACCAACCTGCAGTATATCAACTTTGATTCAACAATTAGAACAGTTGTTGTAACAAGCGCAGGGGCCGGTGAGGGAAAAACCTTATTCAGCGCCAATCTTGCTGCCGTTATGGCGCTCTCAGGCCACAGGGTTTTAGCCGTAAGCTGCGATTTAAGAAAGCCAAGACTTCATCAGGTATTTGGATTAAGCAATGACGTGGGCCTTGCCAATATATTAATAGGCGCCGTGAGTTTAGATGCAGCCATTCAAGAAACCGAGATAGAGAGGCTTGATCTAATAGCAAGCGGTCCAGCCGCTCCTAATCCGGCTGACCTTCTTGAATCAGCAAGAATGCAGCTATTTCTTGAAGAAGCGCAGCGCCGCTACGATTTTATTATTTTAGACACTCCGCCTGCTATTTTAGTTACAGATGCCCTTGTTCTTGTTTCACGATCAGATGGTGTGATTTTGCTTGCCCGAAGCGCAGTTACAACAAAACATGCTTTCCTAGCCCTAAGAGACGCTCTTAAGAAAGTAAACGCCCGCGTACTTGGATTCTCGCTAAATGCAGTAAGCTCAAAGCACCGCTATGGCTATTACAAATATTACAGATACTATGGGCAAGGCCAGAAGTCATACCTCGAATCGGCAAGCGCCAAAGCCAAAGGGGAGAGGATAAGTGCCTAAATATCTTTCTGGTCTTAGAGGCGCCTAGTATGAACCAAGACAAAAATCTAGAACAAGATAACAGCATGGGCAAAAATAGTGGAGCAGGCAAAATAAGCAAAGGGCAAAAATTTCTTAGGATAATAAAAATAGTATCTATTGTGATCGTGGGCTTAGTTATCATGGCCACTGCCTCATCATACCTGGTGATTAAAAGCCTGGAGAGGCGCATGGGTCTTGACCCTAGAACCGCAAACGAAGTAAGAAAGATCGTATCTGAACCCAAGGAAGGCGACGCCTGGTATATTTTGCTAGTTGGCTCAGATAGGCGCCCAAATTGGGAGGCAAGCCGCGCTGATACCATTATGGTTTTAAGAGTCGACCCAGTTAAAAAGACTGGGCATCTGCTATCAATCCCTCGAGATTCTCGTGTTGAAATTCAAGGGCATGGCTTTGATAAAATCAATCATTCTTATGCCTTTGGTGGAATACCCTTATTAATACGAACCGTTGAGGACTTCACTGACTTACCCATTAATTACTTTGTCCAGGTTGACCTTCAAACTTTTAGCGAGTCAGTCGATGCAGTTGGCGGTATATACTACAATGTCGGCCCAGACTGGAAAGTAAGTGGTGTCCGTCATGGAATGCACCTAAGAGATGGCAAGGAGGCCCTCTTGCTTCTTAGGATGAGAAACTTTCCCGCAGGCGATTTTACGCGCATAAAACATCAGCAGCTTTTCTTAAACTCGGCCGTCAAGCAAATGCTAGCATCTTACGCAAATATACCAAAGCTTGTGGCAATAGTTTCTCGCCATACGAAGACAAACATGGGCGCAGCGCAGATGCTCTCGCTAGCTAAAGCCTTTGCTGGCTGTAAAAGAGACCTTGAGATGGCGATCATACCTGGTGAAACCGCGATGTTTAATGGCATTAGCTATGTCTTCCCAAATATAAAAGCAAAAAACAGGCTTGTTGATGCCATGAAATACGGCCACGCTTTTCCAAGGAACCCTTAATTGCAGAAAATCTGGGTAGGCGTGGATTTGCATAACCCTTTCCCCTTGATAGCAAACTTTAGGTTTATTCCAAAAAATAGAGCGACTGCCAAAAGGAGGCAAGTAGAGTCAATATATTTATATTTATGTTGGCATATGCTTGATAAGATACTATAATAAGCACAGCCATGAAGACAAAGAAGGTAATGGTCAAAAAGAAGGATGAGACCACCGTAAATATTGCAAAGTATGGTTATGAATTGGCATTAGCGATTGTAATCATAATTGCGGCAATAGCCCTCTGTTATGGTATTTCTGATCCATGGAGGAAGGGGCATGAGGGTACAAATGGCGCCTACTACTCTACTATTGCAAGAAACTATCTTATCTACGGTTTAAAGACAAAGCTTGCCCAGGTACAAAATCCGTATATTGTTTCACCGAAAGATTTCGGCTTTTATGCAGACCACCCGCCTTTAATGCCATTAACGGTAGCACTCTTTTTTATGGTTTTTGGTGAACATGAGTGGTCTGCGCGGCTCGTCCCTATCCTTTGCTCGCTCTTTTCGCTTTGGCTCATCTTTCTGATCGGCAAAGACCTCTGGAATAAGCGTGTTGGGCTGATTGCCTCGGCTGCTTTTTCTGCAAATGCAATGTTTCTATGGTATGGGCACCATGTCAACCATGAGGCCCCAACAATCTTTTTTGGGCTATTAATAATTCTGTCTTATATTAGGTGGATTAGGGGAGATGTGCGCTATTTCTGGATTCTCTGCGTTTCTATCTTTTTAGGAGGTCTCACCGACTGGCCTACATACTATCTTATCCCAATACTTGGTTTGCATTACTTTATTTTTGCTAAGCCAAGAAAATTAATAGCAATTGTGCCGGTGGCTGTTTCCATAGCCACACTAGGCTTAATTTTCCTACAAATACGCTTAATGGGTCCAAATTATTTCAAAATTTTAGTCGATCAGTTCTTTTTCAGGGTCAATTTAAGTGCTGTAGACACATCAAAAGTAATTACTTTTAAAGATCTGCTGGTTACTCTATACCAAAGAGCGTTAACTCTATTTACAATACCTCTTCTTATTTCAAGTATCGCAGGTTTGTTTATCAGTCTAACAAAGCGTTTTGGAAAAGAAAGGTTTTTCTCGTTTTCCATTCTTTTAGGCCTCTTTGCCTATGCGTGGATACATATTCTTCTTTTTAAGAATGGAGCGTATATTCACTCTTACTGGATGCATTATATGCTTCCAGCACTAGGCTTATCGGCTGGAATAGCGCTTGATTTTGTGGCTTCCTTTTTACCCAAGCAACTTAATTTAGTGCCTGCTCTTATCGTTATAGCTATAATGGCTTTCCTCACAAAGCCAACCTTGTCCAATATATATAATGCTTATGATTATTCGTATTATAATTTAGGAACCGCTATTGCTTCTATATCAAATCCAGGTGACACTATCTTGGTGTCATTCCCTGGAATTAACAACCCCCAAGTAGCATATTATGCTAGGCGGAACATTATCGAAAACATCAATTCGCTTGCAGCATTTAACCAAGCCCTAAAAGACCACCCCTCATCAGCCGTTATGATATCGCTTAAAAATGGAACAGACCCCGGATTACTGAACTTTCTTAATGGCCGCTATCCACATCAAGAGCCAGGCAATATTATTATTTATAAATTGCAGTAGAAAATTTCTTACTTTTCGGAAACTTGTTTTCCTTCAAAGATTTTTGAAGGATTATTGATAACAAGTTTTTGTGCTTCTTCTTTTCCTATTATTTTTGCTGCTTTTTTAAGCGCACCTGTAAAATCTGGTATCCGATTGCTGGCAGAATGTGCATCTGAAGCCATGATATCAACGTATCTTAGTTCCAGAAGATAAATTGCTGTATCGAGACTGGCTCGTCCTAGTTCGCCTGTCAGACTGTTTGAGTTTATTTGAACCATGCAGCCCATATCTATGAACCGCTTGAGTCTTTCTGGATTTCGTTGGATATCATAAATTCGCTCTGCATGAGCTAAAATGGGCTTCCACCCATCAACCCTCAAACGGAAGATAACATCCTCCGAGTAGAGCGGAATCCCTTCAAAGAAAAACTCTAGCAAAATAAACCTGCTGCCAGCCATTGGGAAAACCTCGCCGGATTTCAGTTTTTCCGGTAGACCAGGGTCAATTCTAAGTTCGTTACCTAGATATACTTCAAACTCAATATTGGCCTTCTTAAGCCCTGCATTTAGCAGCTCTAGAGATGCCATTATCTCTTTAACTTGGGGGTGGTAATACTCGTTATGATGCGGGGTGGCAATAATTTTTGTGATGCCATTTCTTTGTGCCATACGCACCATCTCGACTGCTTCTTGAAGTGTTGCTGGGCCATCATCAAGCCCTGGTAGTATGTGAACATGCGTGTCTATATATCCGTCCAACGCGAACCCCTTCGACGCATCATTTTGCTTCATATAGCTATATCGCTTTACTCTACCGCTTCGGCGGCATCTTTAAAACAACACAACCGATTAAGCCATTCCCAATATCAAAAAGCTTCAAATAAAGCGGTGCTGATGCGATAATAAGCTAGTATATCCTTGATGGGCTTGGATAGCAATCTGGTGCTATAGTAAAAGTTAGGTCTATTTAAATAAAATAGCCCGCACAAGGCGGGCTATTTTGTTTGCGTGGGCCTAGCTGGAGTCGAACCAGCCACCTCACCCTTATCAGGGGTGCGCTCTAACCTACTGAGCTATAGGCCCGAAAATCAATGTGATAAAAAACATTAAATTGATTGGACACTCAGGGTGCCTAATAGCCAAGTCTATATTGTACATGTCCGGCCTGAAAATATCAAGGCGAGTGTGACACGTGGAGTTAAAATGCGAGCTTCTTCAACCAAGCATTAAATTCTTCTATCCAGCTCATCTCCTTCCGCTTAAGCACAATAGTGTATAAGGTATCTTTTTGCAAAGCGCCATTAGCAACCACTGATCTGCCATCCTGTATCAGTCCGTCTGTCGTCTGTTGAACTTGATAGCCTGCAGGATGGCTAATGTTAATCTTTATCTTGGGGGCCTCTATCGTTGGCTGCACTTGCCATTTAAGACAATAGCTCAAAGGGCCGCCTGAAATAGAAGCCTTGTAGGGGTTTTCGTAAACAAACGAGACCTTTTGCTCTTCCCCTGCTGGAATGTTAAGATAGCACGAGAATATGGTTTTGTTCTTTTCATGATCGATTTCTGGTTTCCCAAATTTTCCATCATATGCAAACCCCAACAGCCTTGATTTACCCGGCACGTAGACGCTTAGATATACGTTCTCTTGCTTGTCCTTTTCACTCAGCGACTGTTCTTCTAAAGCAAAAGAAGGAGAGCCTGTTTTTGGTGCATTGTTTTTTAAGGTAACTATTACTTTCGAACGCATCGACCTGTTCTGTTTAATTGACACATCATACTCGATTGCTTGATTGATATGCGTGCTGCCTTTATCCTCTCCAAGATTCTGGACAAGCACTTGTAGATAGTCCTCATAGCCATCGCTTAAAATGCCGCCGCAACCTAGCTCGCAGAATATTCTTTCCTCATTCGCATCGGTGCTAAAAACTATCATATGCTTGCTTGCAAGAGCCTCTATTACTTTTGCCGGCAAAAGCGTTCGATTTTTAAAATTCCCTATTTCAAACCGGCGCCAGACGGCCCCAGCAACTTCTTTAAGCAAGCTTGCCCCATCGCCTTTTCCCCCATCATTTTCATGTTGGGCCCGATTTCCATCAGAAAGTACTGTTTTAATAATGTTTCCACTATCGATAACTGCGTCCGGTGAGGGAATTTCTATGGGGCCAGTTGCTTCCATTAAGTACTTTAAGCCAACCAGATCTATTGCAATTACACCATCAAGATGTTCACCGGTGCTGCTTTCATACAACTGAAGTATCACATTTGATACGCTTGGAAAGTCAGGACTGATATTTGAGTTTTCCCACGAGCTCGTCCCGCCAAATTGGTAATACCGATTTCGATACTCATCGGTTGTTAAGGCTTCAGGCATATTCTCTTTTTGCAACTTGTAAACATCCTCCATCTTTTCTAGCTTTAGTTTTCCGTTGCTGGCAACCAGAATTCCATAGATCTCGATAACGCCGCCCGTTGCACGCGGCTTGGCGTTATTTTGAACAGCTAAAAAATATCGCCGCTCTTTTTTGCTGCCTAAAAAAGCTGGGATGATGTTAAGGGCTTTTTCAGCCTTGTTGATTGCCTGATCAAGCCTTGCTATTTCTTTTGAGTAAATTTCAAGCGAATTCTCTGTCGCGGACAGAGCATGTTCCTTGATAATTTTGTCCTTCATTTTTAAGGCTTTCTTAAGGCGATCTCTTGCTTGATTAATGTACGGCATTGCTTCTCTAAATTGCGCAAGATCGACTCCTTCTGCCGAGTATCTTATTTCCAAGGTTGGCCTACTGCCCGAAAATTTCCTGGTTGCATCAATTAGACTAAGGCAAGCTCGGGTTGCTTCAATTTCCGAGGAGGCAATCATACCAATTGCAGTTATCTTATTTCCGAACAGTGGTATGCGCTTTGCAGCTTGATAGATCGGGTGATCAAGTTTCAGTTTCACTTCCAGCAGATTCTGTTCGGCTCTTAACAGGTCTTTCCTTGCGCCATTAAAATCTAGAGATCTTACTTTTTGGGACCCTCTAGAAAGTTCATTTGTTGCATTTAGAATATCCACCACTATAGTGCCAACGCCTCTTATGCCCCAGGCTGCTGCTATTAACAAAAACCCGCAGACAATAGAAGTGGATATTATTAGTCTTCTGCGTCTTCTTATTTTGCGCTCTTTTTTGGCGCTTTCCCTTCTTTTATACCGCGACTCTTTCATGTTTTGCGCTACTACAATTGCTTGCCCAATTTAAACTACTATGTTGCGCCTGCTGTTTGCCCGCTTGAAGCTATAGTAATCCTATCATCTACGCTCTTTTGTCTTAAATCAAGCCCCCCAATTTCCGTAGGTGCATGCGAAAACATGCTGGTGCTGATGAAAATTGGCTAGCTTGGGGTACTATCTTTGCGTCGACATGTATATTTCCGGGTTGATTAGTGGGTTAAAACTTTGTTATTGTGAGCATATAAGAACCGAATAATTTTTGGTGGTGATATCTTGTACGAGATGGAGGTCCATGGCGTCAACCTAGATGTGTTGACAAACCAGCCGGTAATAATTCTAAAAGACCTTAAATCAAACCGATACTTGCCGATCTGGATAGGTCAGTTCGAAGCAACCGCCATATTGATGGAAGTCCAGGGCATACGCCCATCAAGGCCACTTACTCACGATTTGTTAAAAAACGTGATTGATTCTTTAAGCGCTCGAATAACCCGAATTGTAATAAGCGACCTTCGTGACGGCACATTCTATGCTCAAATTCACATGTCGATTAACTCCGACAACGTGCAGATCGATGCAAGGCCAAGCGATGCGATTGCCCTTGCGGTGAGGGCAAACGTGCCAATTTACGCAGACCAGGCCGTGCTTGATCAGGCAGCTATAGTAAACGAGATTGGCGAGGAAGAAGAAATTGAGCGCTTTCGTGAATTTTTAGAAAACGTTAAGCCTGAGGATTTCAACAAGGGCGAGTCTTAAAAAATTATTAGAATTTTACCTCGCCAAGCACTTCCATTTTTTTGATGGTGCCTCTAGGAATAATATGAAAATCGTTATGGCGGTAGCCGCGGCCTCTGTTGGTTAAATCATAGTCCTGGACAAGGACGACGTAATCTTCTGTTTCTTTCCAGATCAAGCCAACCGTAATTTTAGATAACCTGTATATCTCAAAATCTTCGGGTATCTCAACTCTAGAATAAGCAGTTATATCTTCCCACCATACAGCAGCAACGCTTTTTACTTGCAGCATCTCCTGCTCGTCGTCTCCCTGAAAAAAATCGGCGTCCGATAAATAGGGTGCTTCAGATATAGCTTCTCCTCTAAAGTTAGATGGCCGATCTTTCAACTTGCATTCTCCTTTTGTTAATAAGACTTTTGCTATGCTAAAACAAAATTTTGCGTACGAACCGTAACTGCTGCCAACTTTATATTTTCTTTGCAAAATTCTAAGCTTTGGACGAACTGCTGTCAAACAGTTTATGAACCATATCCGCTGGTCATGGGCTTGTTTGCTTTATCAAAAATGCGTCTTTTCTTGCTTGCGCTTGCCAAGCAAGATTTCGAATGTTTTACTTATATTAGATTGTTAATTATGACTACTCATCGTGTTTTGCGCTTATGCGTAGTGGGAATAAATCGGGAACTAGCTATGTCTTGACCTGGGAGGCTTTTTGATCGTGGAAGTAGAGATTGCCAAGAAGGCTGCCGAAGAAATGCCCGTTATTGAGGTAAGCGGACAGCTTGACTTAAGCAATTGCCACCTGCTAGGTGATGCCATAAACGAAGAGATTTCAATTGGAAACTTTCACTTAATTATAAATCTTTTAAAGGTCAGCTATATAGATAGCTCATGCCTAGGCGTTCTGCTTGGCGGAATGGAGAGGTTGAAGAAGAGAGGTGGCACTTTGGCTGTTGTTGGAAATCCATTGGTTGATCGAATTCTAACGCTAACTGGACTAACCCGCGTTTTCCCTTTTCACTCAACCATAAGCGACGCTCTTGCAGATATAAAAAGGGCAAAACAAAAAGCCAGCACTTCTGAGTAAATCAGCGGTTAAATATCTCTGGCTCACCATTTAAGACCTCGGGGGATATTGCGTCGGCTGGAAGGTCCTCGGTATGAATTTCTTTTATGGCTGTCAAGGGAATTACAATTTCTCCCTTTTTTCCTAAATCAACCCTAATTAGATTCTTTTCAGGAACATCATAAAATAGGTTCCTTGCCAAAAATTGCCTTTCCTCTCCATCCATAAATATAACGGTTGATATAAGCAATAACGTCTCCTTTAGCCTTCAAACATTACAAACCGCTATATTTTTCTACCCCATCGTCACAAGGATAAACTCTTGGGTGTTCCCTATCCCTTCAATACACCAAGTGGTCTCATTTTAGCAACCTTTTTTGCAATGCCTGATTTGTGGCAAACCTCTACCACTTGACTTACATCCTTGTATGCAACTGGAGCTTCTTCGGACAGCAAGCCTAGACTGCCAGCAATTACTTTTATTCCCATTGATTCCAGGTTTTGTCTTAATTCTTGAGCATTTACTTTTTTCTTTGCCTGGCTTCTACTCATTACTCTGCCGGCCCCATGGCAGGTCGATCCAAAGGTCTCTTTCATTGCTTTGTCTGTACCAACAAGCACATATGAGGCACTCCCCATATCGCCCGGTATCAAGACTGGCTGACCGATCTCTCGGTAAGGTGCTGGCACTAACGGACTGTTGGGTCCAAAAGCACGCGTCGCCCCTTTTCTGTGGACACATAGTTTGCGCCTCCTGCCGTCAACATCGTGCTCTTCAATTTTGGCAATGTTGTGGCAGACATCGTAGACTAGTCTCATCCCAAGCGACTCTGCGCTTTTCTTCAAGACGTGCTCAAACGACTGGCGTACCCAGTGAGCTAAAATTTGCCTGTTCGTGAATGCGTAGTTAACGGCGCACGCCATTGCTGAGTAGTAGTCCCTTCCCTCTTGCGAGTGTATGGGTGCACACCCCAGTTGCCTGTCAGGAAGCACTATCCCAAGCCTATTTACCACTCTGTCCATTACCTTTATATAGTCAGTACAAATTTGGTGCCCAACACCTCTAGAGCCCGAGTGAATCATTACTACCAGCTGTCCTTTAAATAGGCCAAAGGCATTTGCGGCAACCTCATCGAATATATCGACAACTTCTTGGACCTCAAGGAAGTGATTTCCAGCGCCTAGTGTTCCAACTTGATCACGGCCTCTTTCAAAAGCACGGTTGCTTACCTTGCTTGGGTCAGCACCCTTAAGACATCCGCCATCTTCAGCGAGCTCGATGTCTTCCTGCCATCCGTAGCCCCTTTTAATTGCCCAAGTTACGCCTTCTTCCATAAGGTTTGCCATCTCGCGCTGGCTTAGCCTTATCTTGCCTCGACTGCCCACTCCTTTAGGAACATTCCCTGCTATCTCTATCATTAGCTTCTCAAAGCTTGATTTTACATCACTTACCAAAAGATCGGTTCTTATAAGGCGCACACCACAGTTAATATCAAAACCAACACCGCCAGGCGATATAGTGCCCTCCTCATAGTCTGTTGCAGCAACCCCTCCTATTGGGAAGCCATATCCCCAATGGATATCTGGCATAGCATAGGATGCCAAGACTATGCCTGGTAGATGTGAGACGTTTGCTACTTGCTCAAGTGCCTTATCCTCTTGCGCCTTAATCAGGAGAGCCTCGCTCGCGTATACGATTCCGGGGACCCTCATACCTGTTTTGTACCCAACCGGTATCTTCCAGATGTTCTCATCTATTTGTTCAAGTATTTCGATCATAGTGATCACCGCCAGGATCAAACATCAAATATCACCTGTGCATACCAGCAATCTTCGCGCTCGATTTTTAGCATATGATAGCTGCAGGCCTTTATCTGAGTTTTTATCTCGTGTCTTCCTAGGTCAAGTTCTTCACCATATACAATTGCTCTTAAGCGATACTCCTCGTCCCAGTCTATAATCTCAAAACGCTTGTAAACCTCGTAGTCAACCTCAAATCTATATATAATTTCATTTAACCACTCAACAAGAAGGCTCTCCCTGTCCTCTGCCTCAACAAATATTTCTTTGGAGAGCCTGGATTTAATATTTTCTGGATTGGTTATCAAGCTAAACATCCCAAGGGCAGCATTTTCAAATGCCTCTTTCAGAGTGTTGCCGTACGCCTTTATGCCGATATCGGCGGTGTGTTCTAAAATCTCAAATGCCTGCATTAAAATCTCCTGCAAGCTGCTGATTATTTTTCTGCCCCGTTCTAGCCATTTTCTTTCTCTGTAACCAGAGCAACGGCGCTTACTTTATCGCTTTCATTAAGATTCATTATTCTTACGCCTTGCGTGTTTCTACCCATCTGGGAAATTTGCTTAACAGGCGTTCTCATTATTATGCCTTCACTTGAGATAACCATAAGCTCATGGTTTTCTCTAACCATTTTGGCTGCTGCTATAAACCCACGGCTTGAGGTCTCCCTTAGAGTTTTTACCCCTCTTCCGCCGCGCCCTTGCGTTGGATAGCTCTTTATAGGTGTTCGTTTACCAAAACCATTCTCGGTAACTATTAAAAGGTCGGCGTCATCTCTGGCAACCTCTATAGCAAGAACCTCGTCTGCCTCGGCAAGGCTCATACCTTTAACGCCAGTTGCTACACGGCCCATTGGTCTTACATCGCCCTCACGGAAGCGTATGGACATTCCTTTCTTTGACACCAAAATTATATCATCCGATCCTGTGGTTATTTTTACTCCGATAAGCTCGTCGTCTTCTCTCATGTTGATCGCAAGAATCCCGTCTCTCCTTGACGTATTGTATTCAATAAACGGCGTCTTTTTTACTATTCCGTTTTTGGTGGCTAAGATAAGATATTGGTCTTCTTCAAAACTTCTGGTTGATATAATTGCCGCAATTTTCTCATCCTGTGCAAACGGCAAGATGTTAACTATAGCTTGGCCCCTTGAGGTTCTACTGCCAAGAGGAAGCTCGTGGACCTTTAACTTATAGACCTTGCCCTTGTTAGAGAAAAACAATATATAGTTATGCGTTGACGCTATAAATAGGTGTTCGACAAAATCCCCTTCTTTAAGGCTTGTTCCTGATATGCCTTTTCCTCCCCTTGCTTGACGCTTATATGTCGTAACAGGTTGCCTTTTTACGTAGCCTGAATGCGTTATTGTTATAACCATGTCCTCATCTGCTATTAGGTCTTCTATCTCTATTTCTGCTGCCGCTGAGCTAATTTGTGTTCTCCTCTTGTCGGCATATTTGTTCTTTATTTCAATCAGCTCTTCTTTTATTATTGCGTACTGCTTTTCTTCACTTGCTAAGATGCTCTCAAGATAAGCGATTTTTTCTCTTAACTCCTTATGCTCATCTTCAAGTTTTTGTCTCTCAAGCGCAGTGAGTCTTTGCAAGCGCATGTCAAGTATCGCTTGCGCCTGCACCTCGCTTAGCTTAAACCTCCTCATAAGGCGCGTGCGCGCCTCATCTACTGTTTTTGACTCCCTTATCGTCTTAATGACAGCATCTAGATTGCTTAGGGCAATCAAAAGACCTTCAACTATATGAAACCTCTCCTGGGCTTTTTTAAGGTCAAACTTGGTGCGCCTTACAACAACTTCTCGCTGGTGATCTATATAGTGCTTTATTACTTGTGGCAGGTTAAGTACCCTTGGCACACCACTAACCAGCGCAAGCATAATTACACCGAAGCTTACTTCAAGCTGTGTGTGCTTATATAGCTTGTTTAAAACAACCTGGGGTATTGCATCTCTTTTTAGCTCGACAACAAGCCTCATGCCATTTCTGTCCGACTCATCGCGCAAGTCAGTGATTTCGGTGATTTTCTTTTCTCTGACAAGCTCGGCTATTTTTTCAGCAAGCTTTGCTTTGTTTACTTGAAATGGTATTTCAGAGATAATAATTCTTGTTTTTCCTTGTTTTGTCTGCTCGGCATGGGCTTTTCCACGAACCTTTATGCTACCGCGCCCTGTTTCATAAGCCTCTCTGATCCCGGCTTTTCCCATAATGATGCCACCTGTTGGAAAGTCGGGTCCTTTGATATGCTTCATTAAATCTCGGGCTGTTGCATCTGGATTATCAATCATCTCATTGACGGCATCTATTACCTCTCCCAGATTGTGTGGTGGTATGTTTGTAGCCATACCAACAGCTATTCCTGATGAACCGTTGACCAATAGGTTTGGGAATCTTGAAGGTAAAACCACCGGCTCTTCGAGCGTTTCATCAAAGTTGAGCATAAAGTCTACAGTATCTTTCTCTATATCACGAAGCATCTCGACGGCTAGTTTTGAAAGCCTTGCCTCGGTATATCGCATTGCTGCCGGCGAATCGCCGTCTATAGAACCAAAGTTTCCATAACCATCAACCAGCTCATATCTTAAGGAAAAGTCCTGGGCCATTCTTACAAGCGAATCATATACAGCCGTATCACCATGCGGATGGTATTTTCCTAGGACCTCGCCCACAATACGTGCGCATTTCTTATATTGGCTACCTGGGCGCATGCCCATATCATACATTGCGTAAAGGATTCTGCGATGTACAGGCTTTAGACCATCCCGTACATCTGGCAGTGCCCTTCCTATTATTACGCTCATAGCATAATCTATGTATGAGCTTCGCATCTCTTCTTCTATTTCAATTGTCTCTATTCTGCCTGTTAAGGACTCAAACATAGTTAATCCCCTTCGTGGCCAGCCTCGAGCTGGCTAATATCGGTATTTAATTTGCATGATGACGACATTTATATATCAAGAAATCTTACGTCTTTTGCGTGCTTCTGTATAAACTCTCGCCGAGGTTCCACTTTGTCACCCATTAAAATAGAGAATATCTCATCTGCTACAACGGCATCCTCGACTCCCACTTGCAGCAGTGTTCTTTTCTCTGGATTCATTGTCGTATCCCAAAGTTGGTCTGGATTCATTTCTCCAAGGCCTTTATAACGCTGAACGTTTACGTTTTTATTCAGCGCTCTTAGGTATTCCTCTAGCTCTCTGTCTTTATAAAAATACTTTGTTATGCCATCATGGGTTACCCTATAAAGTGGCGGCTGCGCTATGTATATGTAGCCAGCCTCAAGCATCTGTGGCATATAGCGATAAAAGAACGTCAAGATAAGCGTTCTTATATGGGCTCCGTCTACATCTGCATCAGTCATTATTATAACTTTGTGATACCTAGCATTATTTATATCGAAGTCTTCACCAATTCCAGTACCAAGTGCTGTTATAATGGCTTGAATTTCTTCGCTGCTAAGTATTTTATTAAGCCTTGCCTTTTCCACGTTTAGAATCTTTCCCTTTAGTGGAAGAATGGCTTGAAACGCCCTGTCTCTTGCTTGTTTGGCTGATCCACCCGCTGAATCACCCTCAACTAGATAAATTTCCGACAGAGTAGGGTCTTGCATGGAGCAATCGGCTAATTTACCTGGCAGAGATGTGCTTTCTAACAGGCTCTTTCTTCTAGTTAGCTCTCTTGCTTTTCTTGCGGCAGCCCTTGCTCTTGCAGCTTGGATTACCTTGTTTACAATTAGCCTCGCTGTTTGCGGATTTTCCTCTAAGAACTCGTCAAGTCTGGTTCCCGTGGTCCCCTCAACAAGACCTCTTATATCTGTATTACCAAGCTTTGTTTTTGTCTGTCCCTCAAACTGCGGCTCTCTAAGTTTTACGCTTACAATTGCCGTTAGTCCTTCCCTAACATCGTCACCAGATAGATTTTCCTCTTTTTCCTTTAACAGACCCTTTTTCCGAGCGTAATCATTTATTGTTCTCGTTAGAGCTGCTCTAAATCCAGATAGGTGCGTTCCACCTTCTTGGGTGTTGATGTTGTTTGCGAAAGAGAAGACGCTCTCTGTGTATCCTGTATTATATTGCATAGCAACCTCAACATGGCTCCCGCTCTCGCTTCCTTCAAAATATATAATCTTTTTATGAAGGGGCTCTTTTGTTTTATTGAGGTGCTTTACAAAGTCTATAATTCCGCCAGAATATTTATACTCTACTTGCTCTTGCGGCTCTGTCCTCTCGTCGGTGAGCTGTATTCTTAAATCCTTATTTAAGAATGCCATTTCCCTCATTCTCTGGCGAATTGTTTCAAAACTAAAGTTTACGTCCTCAAAAATTGTTTTGTCAGGTCGAAAGGTTATTGTCGTGCCTGTTTTTTTAGTTTTTCCTACAACTTCCAGCTCGCTAGTCGGTTTTCCGTACGCAAAAGACTGCCTGTATATATGACCGTCTCTTTTTACCTCAACGGTTAAGCTTTCTGATAAGGCATTTACAACAGATATACCTACTCCGTGAAGACCACCGGATACTTTATATCCGTCTCCACCAAACTTACCCCCAGCATGAAGCATGGTGAGGACAATCTCCACGGCTGGTTTTTTGTATTTTGGTATTACATCAACAGGTATTCCTCGCCCGTCGTCTACTACAACTACTGAATTATCTTTTTTAATTGCTATAAAGATATTTTTACAATATCCAGCAAGAGCTTCATCAATACTGTTATCAACTACTTCATATACGAGATGATGAAGTCCTCTTGGCCCTGTACTTCCAATATACATACCTGGGCGCTTCCTAACTGCCTCTAGTCCCTCTAATACCGTTATGTCTTTTGCGGTATATGTTGCGTCCATTTACTACCTCTTTCCTATCCCTGCTGGGTTTTTACGCAAAGAAACGGCTTTTAAAGCCGTTTCTTTATCATTAATATTATATCATATATTTCACTCTTTTTGGTGTTTTTATTGGCTATCGTTGATATAAGAACATGCTTTAACTTCTTACTTTACTCTTTACTAAAAGAGCTATCATGGAATAATCTTATCTCTTTTATTACACCTTTACCTACTTCTTTATTAAGTTTACTTATAATATCGCTGCTTAGCGCTTTTAGCTCCTGTGCCCATGCCGGGCTCTTGGTTTTTACATAAAGAATACCTCTTATAATCTTTACTGGCTCTGTATTTTCCGCAATCGCCTGGCCAACAGCCTTATCCCATGCTAATATTGCCTTAACATCCCTAAAATCTATACCTATTGCTTTTTTTTTGGAGAGCTCCTCAATTGTTTCACTTAACCTATACATATCACGAAATCCTTATCGTATTTGCTCTTTTATCTATATCATCACTAATTGTTATGCTCTTTGTGCTTGTGATAATTATTTGTGTGTTTTTATTTATTTGTTCTATGAAGGCCCTTCTTCTGTCATCGTCTAGCTCAGACATAACATCATCCAATAGTAAGATAGGACTTTCATTAATCATATCTTCTATAATTTTTAGCTCTGACATTTTTAAGGCCAATGCAACTGATCTTTGCTCTCCCTGAGATCCGAAAGTTCTTGTATCTATACCATTTATAAATATGCAAACGTCGTCTCTATGAGGACCAACCAGTGTTTGTCCTCTTTCAATCTCATCCTTTCTTCTTCTTTTAAGTTCCTCATTAAATTTGTCTTCCAGTCCGTTGGCTGCTTCTATTTTTAATACCTGATTTTCGTATTGGAGCTTTAAGGTTTCATTGCCTCCCGACATTTTTCTGTACGCATCGCTTGCATAACCTTCGATTCTTTTAATGACCTCTTTTCTTGCGTTTATTAATTTAATGCCTGAAAAAATCAGTTGCTTGTCCCAGTGGCTTATTAGATCCTGTTTCATTCTTCCAGTAAATACTTTCTTAAGAAGCGCGTTTCTTTGCTTTAGAATTCGCAAGTACTGCAGACGCCAGTAGTTATAATCTGGTTTTATTTTACTAAGGACTTCATCTAGGTAGGCACGTCTGTGCTCTGGCGTTTCTTTTACAATCTTTAAATGATCTGGGGTAAATATTATTGTTATTATTGGTTTTTCTAAGCCTCTTATCTTACTTTTTTCTACTCCATTTACTTTAAATGTTTTACCGCTTGCTTTTGATAAAATCGATTCTATTGATAATTCTCGATTTTTTCTAACAACTGTAGCCCTAACCGACAGGTACTCCTCATTCCATTTTATTAGATCTTGACAGAGATTTGTTCTATGTGACCTACCATTTTCAAGAAAATATATTGCTTCAAGTAAATTTGTTTTACCAACAGCATTTCTTCCGATAAGAAAATTTAATCCTTTGTCTATATCAACGCTAAAGTCGCTATAGTTCCTAAAATTTCTAAGATTTATACTTTTTATAAACATATTTACTCTTTTAAAGAAACTTTCAGGGAGACTCCTTTTACATCTACGGTGTCCCCCTCTTTTAATTTATAACCCCTTCTTGTTTCAACTTTTCCATTTACAGATACTTCTCCACTTTGTATTATACTTTTTGCCTCTCCCCCTGTTGATACTATATTTATATATTTTAAGAGCTGATCCAATCTTGTTCCAGCTCTTAAACTAACCATCCTCAAACTCATCCCAACCTTATTGGCATAATGAGATATATAAAATCTTGCGTTTTTACTGGCCTTATAATACCAGGCCGCAGTGGGCTGTTTAACTCTATAAATACCTCTTCCTCTGATATTGAATTTAACCCATCTACTAGAAATTGCGGGTTAAATGCAATTTCCATTCCTTCCCCATCAACTTGCGCTTCTAATTCCTCAACCGCTGAGCCTATGTCCACTGATGCAGCCATCAGCTGAATCGAACTGCTCATAATTTTTATTTTTACAAGGGTGTTGTTTTGCGCAAGTATCGATACTCTTTTTAGTGAGTTAATAAATCCTTCCCTATTAAGCTTTACTTTTACTTCACACCCATCAGGAAGAAGTTGCTGATAATTTGGAAAATTCCCTTCTATTAATCTTGATACTATAGTTGTACTTTTTGTTTTAAAATAGATCTGATTTTTAGCTAGCCCTACTTCTACTTCTTCATTATTACAAACCCTTGAGACCTCATCCATACACCTTGCAGGCACTATTGCTTTTAATTCAACATCTTTTCCACCTATCGCTGTTTCGCGTATCGATAAGCGATAGCTATCAGTTGCAACCAACCTTAGTCTTCCTTTTTCTATTACCAACAATATTCCACATAAAATAGGCCTTGTCTCATCTTTTGAAGCAGCCTTTATTACTTGTTTAACTGCCTCTGATAATTTTTTTCCGTCAACCACAATTACTATATCTTTTTGTAGCGTAGGAAAGCCGGGGTAATCTTCAGCCGGCATAGTCTTTACTTCAAACTCGCATTGTCCGCACGTGATTTTTACGTTACTGTTCTTTTCGTCGACATTAAGACTGACTTTTGAATCTGGCAAACTTTTTACAATATCTGCGGTAAGTCTTGCTGGAATAACGAAAGAGCTGCTGTCTTTCCGATTTTCTATCCTACAAGCTATATTATGCTTTATAGACATCTCTAAATCGGTTGAATATAAATCAATAGATTCTTCATTAATATTTAGTAAAATACCTGAGAGAATAGGAAGAAGGCTCTTTTGAGATACGGCTTTCTGTGTTATCTGCATGGCAGTGTTAAAATCAGCTTGTGATAGAAAAACCTTCACTACTTCCTCCAAACTAAATTGTATAGTAGTAATAGTAGGTAATGTTAATTATGTTAAAAACAATAATTCTTGCTCTTTATTTTATAGCTAATGCTGTTAAATATTAAAAGATAACTTGTGTATAAAAGCAAATAAGTAATAATTTTTCGTTTATAAACAAGGTTATAAACAGGTTTTAGGTCTTTTGCTTTATGCGGTTTGTTAATTCTTGAATTTGATTATAAATTTCTCTGTGTGTGCTTATCATTTTGCTAATTTTAGCGTTTGCATACATAACGGTTGTGTGATCTCGTCCACCAAAGTCCTCCCCAATTTTTGGAAGACTTAAATCGGTAAGTTCTCGTGCTAAATACATAGCTACCTGCCTTGGATATACAACGGACTGCGATCTCTTATTTCCAATTAGTTGTGATTTAGATATATTAAAATATCTGCATACCTCTGACTGAATAGTTTGTATAGATATAGGACGGCTTGCTTTGTTTGGGAAGATGTCTTTAAGCACTTCTTCAGCCATAGCAAGGCTAATAGGCTCTTTTGTTAAAGAGGAATAAGCTATAATTCTGATAAGGGCCCCCTCTAACTCTCTAATATTTGATTGAATTCTAGAGGCAATATATTCAAGTATGTCATTTTGAACCGATAGGTTCACTGCTTGTGCCTTCTTATCTAAAATAGCTATCCTTGTTTCGAGATCAGGTGGTTGTATGTCTGTTATAAGGCCACACTCAAATCTAGATCTTAACCTATCCTCTAACGTTGCTATATCTTTTGGTGGTCTGTCGCTTGAAATGACAATTTGTTTACTAGCCTCGTAGAGAGTATTAAATGTGTGAAAGAATTCTTCTTGAGTGCCCTCTTTGCCTTCAAGAAACTGTATATCATCAACCAAGAGGACATCATTATTACGATATCTTTTTTGAAAACCAGGAATTTTATCCCTATCTCTTATTGAATGGATAAAATCATTTGTAAACTTTTCGCAAGAAACATACTTAACTTTTAAGGAGGGGTGGTGCCTGATAACATAATGTGCTATTGCTTGAAGAAGGTGTGTTTTACCAAGCCCGACGCCACCGTATATAAATAGAGGATTGTAAGAATTAGAGGGGGCTTCAGCTACAGCCAATGCAGCAGCATGCGCAAAGCGATTACTACTTCCTATAACAAAGGAATCAAACGTGTATTTAGGGTTTAAGGACGATGATTGGGCCTTTTGATCGCCTTTTCTCATTCTTGTGGTATCTGCTGTAAGTGAAAGTTGCTCAACGTCATCAATGACTACGTTTATGGATAGTTCTTCACCAAGAACTTGAAGGAGAGCATCATTTACAAGGCTGCTATATCGCGATTCAAGCCACTCCTTAGCAAATGAGTTTGGGGCAGAAATGATGAGTGAATCGTCCTCAAGCCGGACAGGCTTTGTGTTTTCAAACCAAGCTTTGTAGGTTGCCGTGTTCAGCTGCTTTTTTATTATTTTAAGGACTTGATCCCAAATTATATCAAGCTGTTCTTGCAAGAATATCCCACCTACATGCTAGATCCAAGAATATTTTCTAAGTATTCAATGCCCAAGGACGTAAGAAATCTTTTACCCTGGGCATCAGAGGAGATTAAGGATTTCTCTTCCAAGTATACCAAATCTCGATAAGCAGTGCTAAGGCTTATATTTAGTTCGCTAGCTATTTTTGACGGACCTACGGAACCAAACTCCATGATTATAAAGAGAACTTGCTTCTGCCTCTTGTTTAATTTAGGAGTAGATGGCGTGGTTTCTGGCATTAGATTATCCTCTTTGTCAGAAGAGGCTGGCATGCGCAACGTAACAACAGTTCCACTTTCGAGATTATCCTCAATAGTTATTGCACCACCTAGAAAGGATAACGTCTCCTTTGTAATTGGAAGACCGGAGCCAACGCCTCGAATGAAATTTTTCATAAAAGATGTTGCCGTCGAAAAGCCTGGCTCAAAAGCCTTCTCTTTATGTTTGATGCCTGGTCCCTGATCAGATATGCGAACCGTGTTTCCGTTATCGAGAATACTTATGACTACTTCCTTAAAATAGGCATGAATTAAATTTTCAATTATCTCCCTTATGATTGTATAGGGGATATTCCCACCCATTTCTTTTGACGATTGATACGACTTTGTTGCAAGCAGATTTATAAATTCATCATAATCATCGGCCCTAAGTTCAATGATGCGAGGTGCTGACTTTAACGAATCATAGGCGGCAATTCTTGCAGCAACCTGGCGATTAGAGCTCTGCGGACTATCCATGTTTGTAAATGAAGCCCCAGGCGCAGCTTCCTTGTCGCGATTTTTCTCTAAATTATCAAGAAAGGCCTGAAAATAGTTTTTCATAAAAGACCCCGCGGTTTACAAACAAAAAGATTGTCCCCTGAGTTATTAACAACATAAAAACTAATCAAGGATATAGGCCAATTATTCCTTACAGCTATTTTTGGAAGCTAAAATACATTAAGGCAAGATATGATATGTATCAATCGACCTCTGAAAGCCGTTCTACCAGCGAAAACAAAACATTTTTCCACA
>JASEIR010000059.1 GCA_030017355.1 Actinomycetota bacterium | reverse complement strand
CTTTTTCAATGATTTGATTATATAGAATCTCTCGCTTTTGGGGTGTTAGTTGCTTGCTATCCCTTAAACCATAAATCTTTACATTCTTCGGAAGGATCACTGCTGCAGCAACAATTGGCCCAGCCAAAGCTCCCCTCCCGGCCTCATCAACACCAGCAATCATTTCAAAGCCCTGTTTATATAACTTGTGCTCAATTCTTGTAAGCTGGGCCTGCAAAGCTTCTTCTGCTTCATACTTGGCAATTTTTGCATTGTAGGATTTAGCTAAATTAAGAACACCAGCACGGTTATCTTTTAAAAGTAATGGAATTATTGACTTACGCTCTTCAAGGCTTGATGAATCAAGTATGCTTTTAATCTTAGAAATTGACCTATCCAAAAAGTCCATGGTTGTGCTTGAGGTTAGTTTATTATCTTTATCCTATCGAGTGGCCAAAATACAATAAAAGCTTTTCCAATAATATTGCGTTCTGGTATTTGACCTATATATCGGCTATCAACCGAGTTGGGTCTGTTATCACCCATTACAAATACGTGGTTATTTTTCACTTTTTGCTCAGCCATGTTGCTGTAATCTTCCGGTATTACCGGGTATGAATCGTTTAGCTTGCCATTAACGTAGAGTTTCCCGTTTTTTATAGCAACGGTGTCGCCTTCACAGGCAACAATTCGCTTAATGAAGTCACGATTATCTTGTTGAGGAAGCGCAAAAACTACTATATCGCCTGGCTTTGGAGATGTAAAACGGTATATGAACTTATTTACTAATATACGGTCACCTGGCGAAAGTGTTGGCTCCATTGATTGAGATGGGATGTAGAAGGATTGCACAACCAACCATCTAATTAAAAGGGCGATTATAAATGCAGTAGCTAGTAAAGTAGGAAATTCTCTTAAAAAAGACAAAAGGGAACTTCTTATTCCCTCGTCTGTTTTTGAGTTATTAAGGCGACTGTTTCTATCTTTTCTCCTTAACGCGAGCTTTCTTTCCAACTTTTTCCCTTAGATAATAAAGCTTTGATCGCCTGACTTTGCCTCTTGAGACAACCTCTATTTTTGCAATTTTCGGTGAATGTAGCGGGAATGTTCTTTCAACGCCAACGCCAAAAGATATTTTTCGCACCGTAAAGGTTTCCCTTATACCGCCATTTTGTTTCTTTATGACTATACCTTGAAATACCTGAATTCTTTCTCTGCCTGCCTCGACAACCTTATAGTGAACTTTAACGGTATCGCCAGGACCGAAATCAGGTATATCGTCTCTTAGCTGTGCTCTTTCAATGCTTTCTATACGATCCATTACTATCCTCCTTTTGGCATAACATTCAAATTATAGCGAATCCTTACCGCCATATCAACTTTAACCCAGTTCTTTCTTGATTTCGTCTAAAAATTTTTTGTCGAGATCGCTAAGTCTTGCTTTTGCAAGTAAGTCTGGCCTTCTTATTAACGTAGTCTTTAAGCGCATTTTTCTGCGCCATTTTGCTATTTCCGCATGGTTACCAGATAGTAGAACATCAGGCACTTTCCAACCCATAAACTCGGCTGGCCGCGTGTATTGTGGATATTCTAAAAGCCCCTCAGTAAAGCTTTCTTCAACAAGAGATTCTTCAGCGCCTAGAACACCAGGTAGAAGCCTGACCACTGCTTCTGTTAATGCAAGCGCTGGTATTTCTCCACCTGAAAGTACAAAGTCACCAAGGGATATTTCATCTGTTGCTATATACTCATGAACTCTTTCATCGATGCCTTCATAGCGTCCACAAAGCATTATTAGGTGTTTAGCATAAGATAAGTTTTCTACCATATCCTGATTAAGCACTGAGCCACGTGGCGTAAAGAGAATGATCCTTGCTTCCTTTTGAATATCAGCCAAATTGCTGGCGCTGCCTATATCTAAAACAGCTCTATAAAATGGCTCTGGCTTCATGACCATGCCATAGCCGCCACCGTAAGGAACGTCGTCAACTTGTCTATGTCTACCAAAAGTCCATGATCTAAGGTCGTGAACTTTTATTTCAAGTATTCCTTTCTCCTGTGCAATCCTAATCATGCTTTCCTTAAGAAAGCCGTCAAAGATGGCTGGAAATATCGTAACTATGTCAATTTTCATAACCAAGGGTACCTTCAATATCTCTTGAATATATTAATTTTGCTCCATGTTCCTTCATATCGTTAAGCGCTTTTTCTATATCTCCTGGATTTACCTCTATTCCTCTGATTGCATCAAGAATCACAAAAACTTCGAGACCATCTCGCAAAGCACCAATTACTGAGTCGTGAACGCAGTATTCCGTTGCAACCCCGCCAATAAATACTCGTTTTATACCTCGTGCTTTGAGCATATCTCCTAATCTAGTTATTTCATCAAAGCATGTATACTGATCTGTCTCACGTCGGTATGCTTTTCTAATAACCATACCTACATTTGATTGATCCAATTTTGGTGAGAAGTTAGCTCCTTCTGTGTTTTGTACGCAGTGGGGTGGCCAGGGTCCACCATATTCTTTAAAGGATGAATGATTAGGCGGATGCCAATCAGCGGAAGCTACTACTAGATCGAATTTTTTTGTTAACGGATTGATAACATCGAAAATTTCGTCACCGCCTGGAACTGGGAGCGCACCACCAGGCATAAAGCAATTCTGGGGATCGATTAGTATTAAAGCATCGCTTTCAGGATTAATTCTTACAGTCATCCTAATCACCCAAGTTCACATATTGCTCAAGCTCTCCCTGTGTAAGCTTTCAGGATTAATTCTTACAGTCATCCTAATCACCTCGGAGCTATATGGCACTTTGCTATACCTTAAAATCAGCTTTGTTCGTTTGTTTAAGTTTGCTAATTTTTTGCAATAGATTGCATGCCTTACTGTTGCTCCAATTATATAACGCTTGTTTGTTTAGCTCTAGCCTTACTTTGTTTAGCTCTAGCCTTACTGGCCCGATTTAAGTCTGCTGCCATTCTATGTACTTACAGAAACAAACGGGAGATAGTCATTCCTGCAACAGGTGTCTAGTCTGCTGCCATTCTATGTACTTACAGAAAATGATGCTAAAGTGCATGTAAATGCCCATGTTATTCTCCCACGCGGAACGTTAAACAATCCGAATGTTTTTACGCTGAGCAGGTTAACAGTGCACTCAATATGTTACTCTCCCACGCGGAACGTTAAACAATCCGCATGAGTGCCATGATGAGCAACCGTTATACCTGGAGCCATACAATCATTATTTTTATTAAATCGGCAATTTGTAACGCTGCAGATTGAAACATCCGGCATTCCCAGTGGGGCTTGGTTAACATTACCTAAAGTAAAAGTGTCGCATGTCGGATGCGTTGCTCCTACGTTTATGTTTGGTGCATGGCATACCTCGTTCGCATTATAGCTGCATTCTCCAACAGAGCATGTCAAAACATGACCCCTTTCCATTTGCTGCATGATAATACCTCCTCTGGTAAGTTTTTTGCTACAAGCTGGTATACCCAGTTATGTAAGATTTAAAAGAAGCAGACTGAAGACAGAATAATTCAAAATCAAGGTCCTGAAGGGGCCGCAGTCCTGTCTTCCGTCTCCGGTCCCTGGACCTGGCCTCTTGGCCCTGGTCCCTCGACCTGGCCTTTTGACCTTGGTTCCTGGACCTGGCCCCTGGACCTGGCCCCCGTCCCCATCCCTGGCTCCTGGCCCCTGGCTCCTGGCCCCTGGCTCCTGGCCCCTGGACCTGGCCCCCGTTGCCCATCCTCATCCCTGGTCCCTGTTCTCCGGTCCCTGGACCCTGGACCTTATCTTTTGCCGGCCTCCCGTCTGCCTTTAGGCCCTCTATAGTTCCCCTCCCTTGAGGGGAGGGGCTAATCCCTCCATGTTTCCCCTCTCTTGATGAGAGGTGCTAGATCCTCTATAATTCCCCTCCCTTGAGGGGAATTTTTGCTCCCCTCCCTTGAGGGGAGGGGTTAAACCCTCTATAATTCCCCTCCCTTGAGGGGAGGGGCTAGGGGAGGGTGAGCCGGTCTCCGGTCTGCTTTTAAAGGCAAAGAGACGGATTATGTCTGGCTATATCTTGCGCAAAAAGCAAATCGGTTAAATCGGAGGAACGTCCCCTAAAGCAAATCGGTTAAATCGGAGGAACGTCCCCTAGACGGCGTCCCCTAGACGGCAGTATAGAATCGAGAAAACTGAAATACCAAGGAGATAGCTTCCTATGATATCAGTAAACCAGTGAACACCAACATAGACTCTACCAAGGCCAACGATGAGCGCAAACGCAAAGCAAACAAACGAAAAAACATATTTATATGTGCGAATTTTTGGGATGTTAAGAGAGAGAATACCTAGGAAAGTAAAAAGAAGCATATATTCAAGTGTATGTCCTGAAATATAACTAAAACCATAAGCATGATCGGTGACTTTAACTACACTAGGAAGTGGTCTAGGCCTTGCAATGATATTTTTTATGAGGTTGGTAAGAAGTTCAGAAGATAAAGCAGCTATGGGGAAAATTAACATTTTATAACGGTGGGTTAGAATAAATACAGCTAGAAGGATGATATAAATAAGCCTGAACTCTGGAGCTGAAATTATAGCGTTTGTTACTTGAAGAAAACCCGCCCACTTCTGTGATTGCAGAAGTAAAGATGCCTTGATATCAAAAGCATTAGAGGGATTTAGGTAGATGTAGATGGTCAATGTAAAAAACAGACAAAATGTTGCAAATGAGGTATAAAGTAAGAATTTTTCCTTTTTAGAATTGATGCATTTCATATTTTTATTGTCCTGTCTTATCGGACGATAGACATGATAATTCTGCCTAGATATCCCTTGCCAAGCTTTCCTAGCAATAGAACATATATGATATAGCCGAGATAAAATGACCCACTAATTAGCAGGCCTAATACATGAAGCTTCTTCCTGTATTTTAACATGCTCAGCATTAGGAGGGATGCAGCCATTCCCATTAAAGCTGCAACAATGGCTTGTTCGTTTAGCTGCCATGGTGTAAAAAGTATACCAATTGTAGGCAGTATTGTGCTTTGGAAAACCATAGCACCTGTTATGTTGCCCATAGCAAGGGTATCTTTCTTGTTTCGCACCCAAAGAAGACTATTGAACTTTTCAGGCAGCTCGGTTGCTATGGGGGTTATGAGCAGTGAAAGAACAAGCGCTGAAATTGCAAAGTGGTTGGATAAGGCAATAACTTGGTCAATGAATAGGTGAGCGCCATAAATTATCACCGCTAGGGAAACCGCAATTTGGAGAAGTATAAATCTCCAGCGAGGTGGAAGTGATTTTCTGTGAAAATGGAGCGGTTTAAGATCGCAACCGGCTTCGCCACAGTCGGTTATCGTTGTGTGAAAATATTTTATGTAGATGCCGAGAAGGCCTATTGCAATAACAATCTTTACTATATGGTAAGGTATAATGGCTGCAAGTAAAGCTAGACCGTAGGCGCTAAGAAAATAACTAAGGTCGCGAGATATCACGGAGATGTTTGCATCAATGCTTCGCGAGCGCCCGTTCGTGAGTGAAAAAACAAAAATGCCTGTACCAACAACAAACATGGCAAGTGTTGCCAACATGAAAGATGACCCGATAATCGCACCCACACCAATACTTTCACTCTGCGTGCTAGCACCAAATAAGATGGCCAGTATGGGAATGATAGTTTCTGGCAGGGCGGTTCCGATTGCTGCAAGAATGCTGCCAACAGCACTCTCACCAAGGTTAAGGCGTTGGCCAAACCACTCTATGCTGTTACTGAAAAGCTCGCAAGCAACTAATATAATTGCAAGTGATAAACCAAAAAGAAAATAAGTAGTAAACACACTTGCTCCTTTTATTTGGAAAAAATAAGCTGTGCCATAAAAAATGACCTTCAATCGACATCGATTGAAGGTCTCGCTAGTTGTTTCCAACTGGCCGTCCGGGCAACAATGCCGGGATTGTCGAAACGACCAATCCGCTAACGCGGATAGCTACTCCCCTTCCCAGTAAAAAATTTTAGCTTAAGAAGGCTGTTTGTGCAAATCAAAAATCGGCGGAAATGTAGGAATAGCAATTATTATTTTTAGGGTAGTTTCTTATGCACTAAGAGGTCGCGCATTGAGATTTATTAAATCTCCATAATAAACAACCATATTGCGCCCACTTCGTTTAGCTTCATAAAGTGCCTGGTCAGCGGCCTCAATAAGTTCTTCTATTTCCTGAGCAATTTCAGGGAAGTCAGCTACGCCTATACTAACTGTACATTTAAGATTTTCTATATCTTCTAGTCTGTTAGAGACAAACTCTGGAAATGCTTTGTTTATCCTTTTTGCAATCTGAATTGCGTTTTTCGCTGGAGTTGCTGGGAGGACGATCAAAAATTCCTCGCCTCCATAGCGCACCACCATATCGCTCATTCTAACCGTATTTTTTAGAAGCTCTGCAAACAGCTTTATAATTACATCTCCAGTTTGGTGTCCAAAGTTGTCATTTATGCGTTTAAAATGGTCTAGGTCTGCCATTAGGACAGATAATGGCTTACCACTTTCTTGCATCTTTTTAATCTCGGTAGCTAGTTTATCTTTCATGCCTTTTCGATTATAAAGTCCTGTTAATGGGTCGGTTTCTGCATCTTCTTTTGCTAAGCATAAATTGCGCTCGATTTCAAGCCAGAGAAGAGCGCTTTCCTGCTCTTTTTCCTCGATCGAACGCTTTATTTCAGCAATTTGGCGCTCCTTTTGCCCAAGCTCTTCAAAGAGCAAATTAATACTATTAGCTAATCTAGCGATAGGTCGAGGTGCCTTAAGATCAATCCTATCTTCAAACCTGTTCTCACCTACGCTTGTCTCAATTGCATGCGAAATGATGCTTATCATGCGTATCATTCTGGCTAAGAACAAAATGAATCCTATTAAACCTAGCAGGCTAACTGATGCTAATAGAAATGTAAACTTAAGCATGCTTTCACCTTCTTGACCTTGTAAAATCAAGTGTTGTAAAAATTTTTATTTCTATCGGCGTCAAGCCAAGTCAGGTTAATACTTAATAAGTAATTTCAGTCTTTAGGCTAAGGCTTAGTAAAACTTAGGTTCAGCGGGTTAAATGTAGGACAAGATACTTATCTAGGTTCTCTAACTTAAATGAAGTTTTAAACCGGCTGGATCGTTTGGAAATTTCAGTTAGCCAAGCAGCAGCTTCTTTTCCGCCCATAATGTGCGGTCGGATATCAGAGATAAAGACTGGATAGATTACTATTTCATTAATTTTCCCCTTATCAATTTTAGTAGTTAAAATAACCGTTTTTCTTCCATCAAAGTTACCAGGTGAGAACATAAAGTTTCCCAAGCTGTATGCAATCAGTTTTCCTTTATATATTTCAATTCCTTGAATAACATGCGGATGGTGCCCAAGTATTATATCAGCTCCTGAATCAATAATTTGATGGGCCAGTTTTGTTTGGTCTGATGATGGATAGGTAGCTCTTTCCTGTCCCCAATGGAGCGAGACCACAACGATATCAGCCTGATCTCTGGCCTTCTTAACTGAATCTAGAACTAGCTTGGTGTCCCACAAGGGGGCCAGTCCACACCTTGAACTAGTTGCAGCAAAGTCGTATGGGATGATATCTGAAAAGGCAATAAAGGCTACTTTTCTTTCCTTAGTATTAATAATTGCAGGTTTTATTGCTTCTGTTATGTTTATCCCACCGCCTGATGAATGTACGCCCGCCAGCCTTAAATACATCAATGTATCTAAAAAGGCGCTGCTTCCAAAGTCTTTGCTATGGTTGTTTGCAACGGACATAATATCAAAGCCGGCTTCCTTGAGTAGATGCGCGCTTTCTGGTGCGCCGCGAAATGTAAACTGCTTTCCTGGAGCTGGTGAGCCTCTATACGAAAGGCAGCATTCTAAATTACCAAAGGTTAGATCATCTGATCTAAAGAGGTTTCTTATATTTAAATAAGGATAACCATTTTTTCGCACATATGTAGGATCTTTTGAGCCAGGGTTTACATCCCCTACTGCTGTTATTTTAAGTGTCGTTATCTTGGGAGCTGATGAACTTGATTCTTTTGAAAAGCCAGATATTGATTCTTCTTTGGCAGGTATCGCTCGCACCTGATTGGACTGCTTTGCGGAGCATCCTTGCAAACACATAATGTGAACAAGAAGCAAGGTGATAAGCAGAACAAACCTTTTGTAATAGTTAGCTTCAACCAGTTGCATATTATACTGAACCTATTAAATTTGATTTAATGAACCTATTAAATTTGATTTAATACAAACCTTAAAGCAGGAAATGAATGGAGCTTAATATAATAGAGCTTAATAAAAATCTATTGCCTGCTCTAGACTACTTTTAACTACTATATCCTAGTTCTGGGTGTTTTGAAACATGCTACTTCCCGACTTTGAAGTTGCGATATCTACACAAGGCTTTTAACTTTTTGCAGGTTCTTTGCGTGGTTAAAGTTAAGAGCGCGATCTGTGTGCACGTTCATAATGGTTGCTCCGGCAAGGTTTGCATCAAAGAAGTCTGCTGAGCTTATTTTGGCTTCAATTATCTTTGAGCCATGTAAATTTGCACTTGTTAGGTCTGCTCTGCGCAGGTTTGTTCTAACTATGTTTGCATAGGTTAAGCGGGTGTGGCTTAAATCGGCAAGGCTTAAGTTCGCGTAGGTAAGATTAGCTCCGCCCATTATAGCATGGCTTAGTTTTGCACCGGCGAGGTTTGCGTGGCTTAAATCAGTACCGCTTAAATTGGCATGGCTTAGATTTGCACCGCTTAAATCCGCGTATTTTAAATCAGCACCGCTTAAATTAGCATAACTTAAATCAGCGTTCTTAAAGTCAGCATGGCTTATATAGGCATTATTGAGGTTTGCTTTGATAAGTACCGTTATACCGCAAGAAAACCCAATAACTAGATCGGATTCTGCAAGATTTGCTCCTCTAAGGTCAGCCAAATTTAAATTTGCCTGGCTAAGATTTGCGCCAGATAAATTGGCCTTTCTTAAATCAACTTTATTAAGGTTAGCCTCACTAAGATCGGCATATTCTAAATCTGCTTCTCTAAGGTCAGCATCTCTTAGATCGGCTTTAATGAGTCTTGCACCCAAAAGTATTGCTTTTTGAAGGTCAGCAAACTTGAGGTTGGTTTCTCTTAAGTTGGCATGGCTTAGGTCAGCTTCATATAGCTTGCTATGGCTAAAATCCAAGCCGCTTAAATTCATTTTCCGAAGGCATTTTCCAGCAAAGTCTTTATCTCTCCTAAGGATCTTCTCTACTTGAGTATGGGTTAGCCAGCATGTATTTTTTTCTGACTGCAGCCGTTCGATTATTGCTGCAACCCCGTTCTTTAAGCCATTGCTTAAGCTATATTTTAGGCTATTTTTAAGACCTTCTTTTAGAGCGTTTATATTGCTTGTATTCATATCGTAATCCTTGCCACAGTAGCTTTTTTAACTGGTGATGATTATACAAGTTATCGTTAAATGCTGCTGGCAAGTTTAATGTTTTTTAGCTTTGTTGAGAATAATATCGCTTTTAAGCGGCCTCTGCCTCTGTCTCACTTGGTAGAAGCTCGAAAGCAATTATTCTACCATCGCGAAGCACCGAAATTGATATATATTCGCCAATGTTCCATCCAGAAATTGCATGTTGGATATCATCAATACTCATAATTTTTTGATTATTTATTGATATGAGTAGGTCACCAGGCCTTATGCCTGCTTTTGCAGCTGGCCCGTCATATTCTAAAGCTATAACCTCAACTCCAAAAGGCTTGTCAAATCCAAGATAATCGGCTAAGCGGCTGTCTATACGACGTTGCTGCGTAGCCAAGCCAAGGTGAGCTCGACGCACATGCCCATACTCAATAATTTGGTTTATAACCCACTTAGCTGTATTTGAAGATATGGAAAATCCTATCCCCTGTGCAAATGCTATAATTGCGGTGTTTATGCCAACTATACGACCCCTTGAATCCACTAGTGGGCCGCCAGAGTTACCAGGATTAAGAGGAGCGGTGTGCTGTATGACGTTTTCAATTAGTCTTCCATCTATGCTTCTTAGAGCTCGACCAAGCGCGCTTACAACGCCTGTTGATACAGTCGAGCTTAATCCTAGCGGGTTTCCAATAGCAATTACTAACTGGCCTACTTTCAGAGCTTCCGAGTTACCTAGCTGGACAAAAGGCAGATTAGAAGCATTAGCGCGTATGACTGCAGTATCGGTTGCCAAATCAGTTCCTACAAGTGTGCAATCAAGTTCAGTTCCGTTTTGCATTAATGCTATAAGTTGCTTTGCTTTATATACAACATGAGCATTTGTAAGAATATAACCGGCCTCAGAAATAATTGAGCCTGAACCCGCACCAACTTGATCGCCTAGCACCGTAAATGTTGGCCTTTTAACTGCGATTCCAACAACGGCTGGTCCAACAGCCTCAACTACCGAGATGACAGCTTGAGAATATGCATCGAGTACTTCCGCATGCTGCTTTTCTTTTTCGCTTGGTGTTGCTGCTGGGTCTATATCTGCTGGGTCTATATTTGAATTGTTTGAATTGCCTATTTTGCTTTCGCTGTCGATATGCTCGTCGCCATTTGCATAATCTGAATAATTCACAATAAATCACCTTCTTCTTGCACTGCAAATCTTCTCTTGCACCAGCAAGTCTGGATGAGCTTATGCAGTACATAGATATCCATTAATTTGGTTATTTACGCCTTGGGATAAAAAAACTAGTGCTAAGATGCTTTTCGAGACAGCATTTTTTAAGACGCTTTATGGGATTCGCTTTTTAATATATCTAAGGCTTCTTGAAGGTTTCTCGCATATCTTAACTGATGAGGAGTTAAAAGTCTTTTAATCACATCAAGGCGTTCGGGTGGACTTATTATGACCAAGTTAATTCTTCTTACAAATTCGGGTATATCGGGTGGATATTGCCAGCAGCGGATTTCTTCTACTTCATTCGAAATCCTTATGTCCCCTGCAAAGTCTGTAATAACAGGTATAGTGGCGAATTTTGTAGCTCCTTTCACTACAAAGTGAAAGGCAGCAAAGTTTTTAAGAGTCAGGTCTCCCTCAAATTTGACATATGGAAAGCCTTTTATATGGTCGTATATCAACTTAAACTCGGGCATAGCACTAATATTCCCAAATGCCCGTTAAGTAACACAACGAATTCAGTTTAGATTACATTTTGGTTACATTATCAAGTCCTTTGTTTGCAAGGACGTTGCTGATGATAAGCTCATCTATATGACCTTCAACCACAAGCTTATTGTCTATGAAGACTGCTGGCAGCCTGATATTTTTGTGCATAATCTGCTCAATAAGAGGCTTTATCTCGTACGTATCATCATAGTAGGTATTGTATGAGGTTACTCTGACTTGATCACCAAACTTTTTTTCAAGGCTTTTGCTTAAGCTATTGATGGTCCACATCATCTCTTTATCAGCACCACAGCTACCTGCTGAGATTGTAGAGCATCAGCCGCTTGGGATTGTTGTATAAACAATTATAATTTCTGTTTGGTTAGAGTTATCCATCGAATGCCTTTCAAAAAATCTTTTATTTAACCTTATTCCACAAATATACTGCAAACGTCTTTGCAATGTTTTGTTGGTATCTTTTATTGCAGTCAGTCCCATATTTTACTATATACTTAAGCGGTTGCATAATTTATGGCTCATAATTTATGGGGTACACGACCGCCGCTATAGGCTCCTTCGGAGCCCGACCGCCGACCGCCGACCGCAGACCGCCGCATTAGGCTCCTTTGGAGCCTGACCGCAGACGGCCGACCGCAGACCGCCGCTATAAAGAATCGGGGACCGGGGACCTGCTAAAATCCCCTCCCCCTTGAGGGGGAGCTAAACCAAATACCCTCCCCCTTGAGGGGTCTCATACAATACACTCCCCTTGAGGGGGAGCTAAACCAAATACCCTCCCCCTTGAGGGGGGAGGGACAGG
>JASEIR010000058.1 GCA_030017355.1 Actinomycetota bacterium | reverse complement strand
TAATATTATTTAGATCCCTCGACTCCGGGCTATCGCCCTTCGCTCGGGATGACATCTTAGTATGCTTTGCCTTCTGCTTAGGATGACATTTTCTAACAGCTAAAGACAACGAATTGCAAAATCCCTGAGCTTGGAAATTTAAAACCCCCGTTTAATTTTTTTCTTAAAAAGGAATTTTATTATTGGCGGGCTATAAGGGAATAATAAGTAAGATCTCAAGAGCTTGGCAAATTGGGTCAAAACAGCTATACTGAGGTTAGCGATAGACCCGCAAGGGTCATTTTTTATTCTGGCTAAGGTGATTCTCTTGGCCGAGGTTTGGTTTTTTGATCAAGTTTTAACCACTATTCAAAAATACCGAATGATTAGTAAAGGCGACAGAGTTCTGGTTGCTGTTTCAGGCGGACCGGACTCAGTTGCTTTGCTGCACTTTTTAAAGCAAATTGAGCCATTGTACAGTTTATACCTGCATGTTTTCCATCTCAATCATAAGATAAGAGGTAAAGAGGCAGATGAGGATGCGGAATTTGTGCAAGAGTACTCGTCTAAACTCGGGATACCATCAACGCTTATAAGTTACGATGTGCCATCCCTGATGAAGGAAGAGAAGCTATCGCTTGAAGAAGCTGCACGCGAGGCAAGATACAGGCTCCTAGAGCGGCTAGTTGCAGAAATCAAAGCTAATAAGGTTGCACTGGGTCACCATGCGGATGATCAGATAGAAACTTTCTTAATGCGGCTTATACGAGGGGCTGGACTTGAGGGTCTTGGTTCGATATTGCCAGTGAGGGGTCACTATATCAGGCCTTTTATTGAAGTTACAAAGCAAGATATAATGCAATATATTGAAAACAATGGTCTTAAGTTTAGGATTGACGCTTCAAATGAGGATCTATCAATCTTAAGAAACAGGATAAGACATGAACTTATACCCTTGCTAGTTAGCTATAATCCTCAGTTTAAGGGATCTGTCCTTAAGACCATAGAAATTATTAGAGAAGATCAAGCTCATTTAGACGAGCTTACGGGTGAGGTTTTCGACACTTTAGCTGATTTTGGCGAAGGATTTGTTCGCTTGCCAATTCAAGCTTTGATAGCTCAATCTGTATCAGTTCAAAGACGCCTCGTGCGTAAATGTATTAAATGGGCAAAATCTGACCTGCGCGGTATCGAATTTAAGCATATCGAATTAGTGCTCGATAGCTTAAAGGCAATTCCACCAAAGATTGAAATGGAATTGCCTGGCAATATCGTGGTTTTTACTGAATATGATTGGTTTGCAATTGGTAGAAAACAGCTTTTTGCCTCGCCAATATTGGAGCATGTTAAACTAGCCGTGCCAGGGATAACCAAGATTGATGCGCTGGGGGTTGAAATTGAAGCACGCTTAGTCGGTATAGGCGAGCTTGAGTTTAGGAAAGATGGTATGGTTGCACATCTTGACGCCGATAAAATCTCTGGCGAACTTTGGGTTCGAACACGTAGGACGGGTGATTCTTTTAGACCGTTTGGTATGCTGGGAGAGAAAAAGCTGCAGGATTTTTTTGTTGATGAAAAGGTTCCAAAGCGTGAACGAGATCGGGTCCCCATTGTAACGCAAAATGAAGACATTGTTTGGGTGGCAGGATTTCGCATTGATGACCGCTATAAAGTGACAGAAGAAACCAAACGGGTATTAGTTTTGGCGCTACATAGGAAAACCTAATCGAATTTAATGCTAATCAGATACAATGCAGGGGTTTGCCACACTAGCAGATTTTTGCCATATTGGTAGGTTGTATGGAAGGAGTAGGGAAGGCAGATATGCAAAATCAGATGTTAGCCGAGGATATTGAGGAAGTTTTGATAACACCTGAGCAAATTAAACAAAAAGTAAAAGAACTTGGTGAACAAATTAGTAGAGACTACAAGGATAAGGACCTTATATTGGTTGGCATTTTAAGGGGAGCGTTCATTTTTCTTGCTGATTTAGTAAGAGAAATGAGCATTCCTGTTAAGACTGATTTTATTGCTATATCAAGCTATGGGTCTTCCTCAACCACCTCTGGCGTTGTAAGGATTCTAAAAGACCTTGATGATGATATCGAGGGAAGGCATGTGCTGATTGTCGAAGACATTCTTGACACCGGCCTTACATTAAATTATCTTGTGAAGAATTTAAGCTCAAGACATCCAGCAAGTCTGGAAATCTGCTCTTTTGTTACAAAAGAAGGCAAGCAGAAAGTACCAATAGACCTGAAATACTGTGGTTTTAGAATTCCTAACATTTTTGTTGTTGGCTATGGTCTTGATTATGCACAGGAATATAGAAATCTTCCTTTTATTGGCACACTAAAGCGTTCAATTTATGAGGATGAGGGGCATTATAGATTAACTTGATAGTAGAATTGTTCGATTACTTCTCTAGTAGAGCTTTAGCAAAACATCTGACAGAGGGAGTGGGCCGGCAAAACGGTGGCGAATTGTGTGAATTCACTAATTGTGGTAGCATTTTTATGGATGAAAAAGACAAGGAGGGGCTTATTTGAAGAAGCTTTTTAGAAGCGCTGGCTTCTGGTTCCTAGTTCTCCTTGTAGTAGTTTTGTTTGCTACTCAAGCTTTAAGGCCTGCGGCAAAACCAGAGCAGCTCAAATACACTGATTTTATTCGGCATGTCAACCAGGGACATGTTGAAAAAGTCGTTATATTTGACAAGGATCATCGAATTGATGGCGAATACAAGGCGACATATAATAATGGTGGTAGGTTTACCTTATACGTCCCTTCCCAGGATGAACAGCTTATCCCTAAGCTTCAGGAGCACAATGTTCAGATAAGCGTTGATCCGCAAAAAGAAGCTGTTTGGTTGTCAATTGCTCTTAATTTTTTGCCGTTTATTTTAATTCTTGCCATCTGGATGTTTATGTTGCAGCAAATGCAAGGTGGCGGGAACAGAGTCATGTCTTTTGGAAAAAGTAGGGCTAAGCGGCTTACAAAAGATCAACCTCGGGTTACATTCAAAGATGTCGCCGGAGTTGACGAGGCAGTCGAAGAACTTCAAGAGATAAAAGAGTTCTTAGCTAATCCAGCTAAATTCCAGTCACTTGGCGCAAAGATACCAAAAGGCGTGCTTCTCTACGGGCCTCCTGGCTCAGGCAAGACTCTATTGGCAAGGGCTGTAGCTGGCGAGGCTGGTGTGCCATTCTTCTCAATAAGCGGATCGGATTTCGTAGAGATGTTTGTTGGCGTCGGTGCTTCCAGGGTCCGCGATTTGTTTGAGCAGGCTAAGGCAAATGCCCCGTGCATTGTTTTCGTGGACGAAATTGACGCGGTAGGCAGGCAAAGAGGGGCTGGTCTTGGGGGTGGCCATGATGAGCGAGAGCAAACTCTTAACCAGTTGCTAGTGGAAATGGATGGTTTTGATATAAAAGATAATGTGATACTGATCGCTGCAACAAACAGACCTGATATTTTAGATCCTGCGCTTCTAAGACCCGGCAGGTTTGACAGGCAGATTGTTGTTGATAGACCAGACCTTAAAGGAAGGCTTGGGATACTTAAGGTTCATACAAGAGGCAAGCCACTTGCCAAGGATGTTGATATTGATGTCCTTGCTCGAAGAACACCAGGCTTTACCGGTGCTGACCTTGCGAATCTTGTAAATGAGGCAGCTCTTCTTACTGCAAGACATGGCAAAAAAGAGATTGACATGGTTGAGCTGGAAGAAGCCATTGACAGAGTTATTGCAGGTCCGGAGAGAAAAACTCGTTTAATAAGCGATCGCGAGAAAGAAATTATCGCGTATCATGAGGGAGGGCATGCGCTTGTTGCAGCTACACTCCCGAATACTGACCCAGTTCATAAGATATCGATTATCCCAAGGGGTAGAGCCCTTGGCTATACTTTGACGCTGCCAACTGAGGATAAATTCCTGGTCTCAAAATCTGAGCTTACCGATGGGCTTGCTGTTTTTCTCGGAGGACATGCTGCAGAGGAAATGGTCTTTGGCGATGTCACGACTGGTGCTCATGACGATCTTAGCAAGGCAACAAAAACAGCACGCCAGATGGTTTGCGAGTACGGTATGAGCGAAAAAATAGGGCCATTGACGCTTGGTCAGAAGCAAGACCAGGTATTTCTTGGGCGAGATTTTGCATCTCACCCTGACTATAGCCCTGAGATAGCGTATGAAATTGATAAAGAAATAAGGCGTATTGTTGACGAGGCGTTTAAGAAAGCCAAGCAGATTCTTACAGAAAAGAGAAATATTCTCGACAACATCGCCAAAGCGCTTATACTAAAGGAAACACTTGAAAGAGATGAACTTAAACGAATTCTTGCAGGAGAAGACATCTGCGCTGAGGAGCAGGTTCAAGAATCGGGAAGCAACGAAGTTGGCAAGGTTGCAATGGAAGAAAAGCCTGCCACAAAAGATAAGGACATCGTTGATATGCCAGGAAAATTAAGGCCGGCAGAGGGTTAGCAATGGAACAATAGAACAATTATTCGATCTAATTTCTTGGAGATAATGATGAATTAAGAGGCCGAGTCTCAACGGCCTCTTTTTAACTTCACATATTCGCAAAAATTTTCAGTTGTGACATAATTAGATAGTTAACTTGCAGATGCTTTTTGAGTATACAGCCATGCTAAAGCTAACGCTGTGGTACCAGCAGAAGGATGAAAAATTAAAGTTGTTTTCAGGACAAAGTTTGACTTGAAAGGGGTTTCGTTGGATAAGGAAAAAATTGCACAAGGGGTACGGCTCATATTAGAAGGGATAGGCGAGAATCTTAATAGAGAGGGTCTTCGAGATACTCCCAGGCGTGTTGCTGAGATGTACGAGGAAATATTAAGCGGTATGAGTCAGGACCCAATCGAAGTGCTGGGAGTAACCTTTGGGGAAGACCACGATGAGATGATTATGGTCAAAGACATCCCTCTCTATTCGGTATGCGAGCATCATCTTATGCCTTTTATAGGTAAGGCGCATGTTGCTTACATTCCAAATGAAGACGGTAGGATTTGCGGGATAAGCAAACTTGCCAGAGTGGTTGATGTATATACAAAGCGGCTGCAAGTACAGGAAAGGCTGACTATGCAGATTGCTGATGCTCTTGTTGAGGCTTTAAACCCACTTGGAGTAATGGTTGTTGTTGAGGCCGAGCATCTTTGTATGAGTATGCGGGGTGTAAAAAAACCTGGGACTATAACTGTCACCTCAGCGGTTAGGGGCCAATTTAGGAAACGGACAGCTGCCCGCATGGAAGCCCTTTCTCTTATTAAGGAATATAGATAAATGAATTTTTTAGCATGCGAGGTCTGAAACCAAAAATGAAAAAAGAGCGCAGACGAGTTATGCCTAAAGTTTTATGTATAAAAAATATAGAGATTGCAAAAGAGCAGCTAAAAAAATTAAAAGTCTCAACACGTGGCATTGATATTATGTCTCCCAAAGCAATTCATCGCATTATAAAGGTCTCTGGGATAGATTCGCGTGCTGCAAACATCATTAAGCAAGAGATGCTATCGAGGGGCGGTGAGGCAGCTGCTCCGTGGGAACTTTATAAAATGGACCTTAAGAAAGTAGACATGATATTAATGGGCACGCTGCGTCAATATGAGGAGCTGTGCGTAAAACTTGAATTGCAGCCGTTTGGTTTACCCCTATTGGCTCAAGATATTAGAGAGGCTCTTCATAATTATGATAAGAAACCCTCTGTTATAAAAGCAGGGCGCTTTGAGTTAGACCTGTCGTCTAAAACTTATGTCATGGGCATATTAAATGTAACGCCTGACTCTTTCTCTGATGGTGGAAAGTTTTTTGATTATACTTTAGCTGCTGAACAAGGGCGTCGAATGGCCTTAGAAGGCGCTGATATTATTGATATTGGTGGAGAATCAACCCGGCCGGGCGCAGATCCGGTATCGGTGGATGAGGAACTAAAGCGAGTTATTCCAGTAATCGAGAAACTATCTACGGAGCTTGATGTCCCTATCTCCATAGACACATACAAACCTCAGGTTGCAAAAGAAGCCCTTGAGGCTGGGGCTAGCATTGTAAACGATGTAAGCGGCCTCCGTGACGATAAGATGATTGAGCTTATTGCGGAGAAAAATGTTCCGGTTGTAATCATGCACATGAAGGGAACACCAAGAGATATGCAGATAAATCCATCCTATGATGATGTCGTTTCCGAAGTTGCAGATTGGCTTGATAGCCAAGCAAGAAAGGCTATCTCAGCTGGCATTTCAAGAGATAATTTGTTAATAGATCCTGGTATTGGTTTTGGCAAAACTCTTGAGCATAATGTTGAGATAATTAGATGTCTATCAGCGTTTAAGAGTCTTGGATATCCAATAGTCCTTGGAACATCAAGAAAGTCGTTTATTGGAGCCATACTTGATCTGCCAGTCGAAGAGCGGCTTGAGGGAACGTTGGCAACACTTGCCTATGGCATTATTCAGGGTGCGAATATCGTTCGTGTGCATGATGTTAAGGAGGCAGTTAGAGTTTCTAGGGTAATTGATGCAATTAAGGAAGAGCATGCGTAGGTGGATATTGTGGCCAAAGCTTTTCTAAGTCTAGGTTCAAATCTAGGCGATCGCCTTAGGCTTCTAAGAGATGCCATACAACTAATTGAGAACCAAGACAGCATTAAAGTTTTAAAGCTGTCTTCTATCTATGAAACCGAGCCAATCGGAAATGTGCTCCAGTCTGATTTTTATAACATGGTAGTTGAAATTGAAACAAAGCTATCTCCAAGAGAGCTGCTAAGGGTAGCCAAAAAGATCGAGGAAGCGCTTCGAAGAACCAGGGGTGTACACTGGGGGCCAAGAACCATGGATATTGACATACTGCTATATGATCAAAAAATTATCAGCGAAGAAGACCTAATAATTCCTCATCCTGAGATGTGTAGACGAGCTTTTGTTTTAGTACCCTTGGTTGAGATTGAGCCGGAACTCAAACTTCCAGAGGGCGATCTAGTAAGCCACTTTGCATCTCGGGTTACTAATCAGAGGATTAAAAAGATCGGCACCCTGTTTTAATGACCACTCTCAACTCTTCTATATCCCTGGAAAACATTGCGGCAAGGTAATAGAATATTAATCATATTCATTTAACGGGGTGTTGGCGGTTTGAAGTGTGATGACAGGATAGTAAACGAGATTCTTGAACTCAAGAAAAGACGAAATGCTGTGATTCTTGCCCACAATTACCAAATTGGGGAAGTTCAGGATATTGCCGATTTTGTCGGCGATTCGCTTCGCTTAAGTCAACAAGCAGCTGCAACCAATGCTGATGTTATTGTTTTTTGTGGCGTGCATTTCATGGCTGAAACAGCGTCTATTCTATCGCCTACCAAGACCGTTCTGTTGCCAGACCCTAATGCAGGTTGCCCTATGGCAGATATGGTTACTGCTGACAAGCTTCGGAAATTTAAGCAAGAACATCCTGGAATGCCAGTGGTTTGCTATGTTAACTCAAGTGCCGATGTAAAGGCGGAAAGCGATTATTGCTGCACCTCGGCAAATGCTGTAAAAGTGGTTGAGACCATTGATGCTGACGAGATAATTTTTGTTCCTGATCAACATTTAGGCCATTATGCTTCAACCAAGAGCTCGAAAAAGATTATTCTCTGGAATGGTTTTTGCCCTACGCATAGAAGAATAACTCCTGATGCTCTGATGAAACAAAAGGACCTTCATCCTAATGCCAAAGTCGTAGTTCATCCCGAGTGCTTAGAGGAAGTTATAAAGCTTTCTGACGCCGTGGCCAGCACAGAGGGGATTTTGCGCTATGCTCGGGAGACTGATGCTGAGGAGTTTATCATTGGAACGGAGGTTGGAATACTTCATCGCCTAAACAAGGAAAATCCAGGCAAAAAGTTTTATCCAGCTTTTGAACGCGCCATTTGTCCAAATATGAAAAAGATAACTCTTGAAAAGGTTTTATGGTCTCTTCAGGATTTAAGTCACGTTGTAAGTGTTCCTGAAGAAACAGCAAAGCGAGCAAAACTTGCGATAGATAGAATGATCGCGATTGTTTAGTTTATATAAATTGCAAGTGAAGGAGCATGATGCCCAGGTATTTGATTAACTTTGATACAAGCAGAATAGAGAGGGTAGATTCCGATGTCGTTGTTGTCGGTAGCGGTGTGGCAGGACTCTCCGCTGCTCTTGAGATATCGAAGCAGTTTGATGTTGCTCTTGTTACGAAGGGTGAGCTAAGGGAAACTGCTACCTGGTATGCTCAGGGTGGTGTAGCTACAGCAGTAAGCTCAGAAGATTCTCCAAGGCTGCATCTCAAAGACACTTTGGAGGCAGGGGCAGGCCTATGCAACAAGGATGCGGTAGACGTTCTAGTCAATGAAGCTGCAGATCGTATAGATGGTTTGGTTAGGCTTGGTATCAAGTTTGATTTACAAGGAGATCGCATAGAACTTTCACGAGAAGGAGGACATCGGCTTGCAAGGGTTCTACACTCAGGAGATGCAACTGGGAGCGAAATAGAAGCAACTCTTATAAGAACAGTTGATGCTTGGAAAAGCATTCGTGTCTTTGAGAATAGATTTGCCCTGGACTTAATATTACATCAAGGACATTGCCGAGGGGTTATCTGTCTTGATAAACTTTCTGGGCAGGTGGTTTTGCATGCGGCCAAAGCAGTAATTCTTGCCACCGGAGGTGCTGGGCAGCTTTATTCTGTAACAACTAATCCCCCTGTATGCACGGGCGATGGGATGGCGATGGCGTATCGAGCTGGGGCTATTCTATCAGACATGGAGTTTATACAGTTTCATCCAACAGCGCTTGATAATGAATTAACACCCAGATTTCTTATAACTGAAGCACTTCGCGGCAGGGGAGCTTATCTGCGGGATTGTAACGGCAAGCGTTTTATGGTAGGTCGGCACCCTCTTGCCGAGCTTGCCCCCAGGGATATTGTGAGCCAGGAAATGGTTCGTGTGATGCATAGGTGCGGCGGTGGTCCAGTGTATCTTGATGCCACTCATATTGGCGAAGAAGTTTTAAAAGATCGCTTCCCCACGATTTGGGCTCGATGTTATGAAAATGGCATCAATATCGCTAAGGACCTTATACCAGTTCGTCCTGCAGCTCATTACACAATAGGCGGTATTAAAACAGACTTAAATGGGCTAACTAGCATTCCTGACCTTTACGCTACTGGCGAGGTCGCATGCACAGGCGTTCACGGGGCTAATAGACTTGCAAGCAATTCTCTTCTTGAGGGCCTGGTATTTAGTAAGCGCATTGCCGATACCATTGTGCACAAGCTTGCAGATGGTGATAATTACTCCGAGCCAGATTTTTTTGTCTCCTACAAAAGAGAAAGGCCCAATATGGATGTAGATGTAAGGAAGGAGCGCACTTGGCTACAGAAACTAATGACCGAATATGTAGGCGTTGTCCGTTCGGAAGAGGGGCTTAAATTTGCTCTGTCTCAGTTGGAGGAAAAAGAAAAAATATTGGAAGTAGAGTTTTCAACAAAAGAGGGGTTTGAGCTACAGAATATGCTCTATATAGCTAAGCTTATTGCAAAATCTGCATTAAGCCGCAGAGAATCTCGAGGGGTTCATTATAGAGAGGATTACCCAGAACCCAGCGATGACTGGCTTCTTCACCTTGAACATCGTTTTATGGAGGATAATATTGCAGAGCCATCTATCTTTCTGCCAGGCGTCTGAAAAAGAGGTAGAAAGAGCAATAAAACAAGCTATAGAAGAAGACTTTGGCGCTGCGGGAGATATAACTTCAAGAGCTATAATTGATAGCTCAACCACAATAAAGGCCGAAATATTGGTGAAAATCCCCGGCATAATAGCAGGACTTATCATTGCTGAAAAGACCTTTAAATTTTTAGATCCTGATATTGTTTTTGTACATTTAGCTAACGACGGTGACTTTGTTGAAGAGAATACCAAGATTGCTGAAATTACAGGTAATGCGCATGCAATTCTTGGCGGAGAAAGAACAGCGCTTAACTTTCTTCAGCACTTATCTGGTATTGCTACAGAGGTTTCCAAATATGTCGAGAAGATAAAACACTATGGTGTTGAACTTCTAGACACCAGAAAAACAACCCCTGGCCTTCGCTGTTTGGAGAAATATGCTACCCGGGTTGGCGGTGCTGTTAACCACCGTTTTGGCCTATACGACCAGTTCTTGATTAAAGACAACCACATCAAGATTATTGGCGATATTGGTGAGGCAGTAAGGAGAGCGAAAGCTTATTGCCCAAATGCTAAAGTTGAAGTTGAGGCTGAGACCCTGGATGAAGTTGCGGCAGCGCTTAATGCAGGGGCAGACATAATCCTTCTTGATAATATGGATATAGGGCTTCTTAAGAAATCAGTCGAATTGATAGGCAACAAGGCAATCAAGGAAGCCTCTGGCGGAATTAGCCTATACAACATAGCTGCAGTTGCCGCAACTGGCGTTGATAGGATCTCGGTTGGTGCTATTACCCAGTCGGCAAAACCTCTTGATATTTCGCTTGAGGTTGTAGAAACGAGGAACAAGATGTGAATGAGAGTCAAATTTTAGACTTACTAATCCGCTACTTTAATACATACGGCTACTATATAGTCTTTATAGCACTCCTTCTTGAAAATTTATTTGTAATTGGGCTTGTGCTTCCTGGAGAGACAGTACTTCTAATAGCTGCTTTTATTGCTGCACAAGGCATGCTCAATATAGTTTATGTAATTATTGTTGGAATAGTTGCTGCCATAATAGGAAATATCGCAGGATATCTAATTGGCAGAGAAGGTGGCAGGCCGTTGATAGAAAAATATGGTGGGCGTCTTGTTTCAGCTGAAAGAATTAAAGCAGCTGAGAAGTACTTTGATACTCGTGGCCCAGAAACAGTGTTTTTTGGAAGATTTGCTGCTGGTGTTAGGGTGTTTGTGCCTCTTCTCGCTGGCGCATCTAAAATGAAATTTTCCAAGTTCTTAGGATACACGGTTGCTGCTGTGGTCATATGGACGGTAAGTCTTGGGATAGTTGGGTTCTTTTTTGGGCAGAGTTGGATGTTGATTAGTAAGTTGGTCGGACGTTTTAGCATTATCTTTCTCATCCTTATTATCGCCTTTGTCATTCTCTACTTAATTAGGAGGAAGCGTGAAAGGTCTCTCAACTGAGTTAATGATTATTAAAGCCCTAAAAGAGGTTGAGGGTAGCTATATATCCGGTGAGGAGCTTGCACAAAGGGCTTCAGTATCCCGGGCAGCAGTTTGGAAGCACATAAAAACTCTAAGAGATAAGGGGTATGGGATAGAGGCGATCCCCAAAGTTGGATATAAACTAGTGCGTTCTCCAGATGCAATTTTGCCAGAGGAAATAATTCCGATCTTAAAGACCAGATCTTTTGGAAGCCAGATTATCTACAGAAGGATTCTAGGTTCAACTAACGACCTTGCTAAGAAGTTGGCCGAGAAAGGAGCAAGTGAAGGCACGGTTATAATAGCTGAAGAGCAAAGTAAAGGAAAGGGCCGTCTTAATCGTAGCTGGACATCTCCGCCTGGCGGCATCTGGCTTTCTGCAATTCTAAGGCCGGAAGTACTGCCCGCTGAAGCCTCAAGGTTTACTATTCTTGCAGCTGTTGCGGTAGCCAAAGCTATGGAAAAGCTGGGAGTCCAACCTGATATAAAATGGCCAAACGATATTTTAATAGAAGGTAGAAAGGTTTGCGGAGTATTGCTAGAGCTTAGTTCTCAGATAGGGCAAGTAGATTACCTAGTAATGGGGTTTGGGATTAACGCAAACTTCAAACTAGATGCAATCCCCTCTGATTTTCGAGACAACGTGACAACCCTTTATGAGGTTTTGGGTAGGAAGATAAATCGAAGTTTTTTTATTTCTGAGCTGCTATATGAGCTTGAAGATAGTTATAGGCGGCTTCTTGCTGGTGGCTGGAAGAGTATTCTAGCTGATTGGTTGAAAAGGTGCAAAATGCTAAATCAAAGTATTTCTTTGCAAACAAT
>JASEIR010000057.1 GCA_030017355.1 Actinomycetota bacterium | reverse complement strand
TTGTAAGATATACATATAAGCTAAAAGCCCCAAGAAGAATGATTAGAAGAATTACGTTGAGATTAATAGGACAACCTTTTTCTTTTTTAACTTTCGCTTTGGAATTTCCCATTTTGCCTTTACCTACCTACATACTGCTATTATCGTATTGCGTAAAATTATCGGTAGGTTAAGGCGCAAACTTAACACAAAAATGCCTAAACTAAGCCCTTTAGATTAACTGACTTTACTCTTAAATCGGTTTATTAGCAACATAGTAATCTGCCATCCAATAACTAGAAACACAACTGCAGTTGCCGCAACTGCGATCTTGTACGCCAAAGTATAATTCGAAGACTGATTTGGCAGCTTAAATTGCTTAAGACCTATCTTCCATGAGGTGGGACTAAACTTTGTTACTGATTTAAGCTCGCTTGGCTCAAGTTCACTAACAAAAGTGATATAGGGGTGAATCCCTTTATAAACATCGTCAACTTGAAGTTTAACATATTCGGTTTGAACTGGTTTTACCGATACATACTGCATATCAAGGCTGTCTTTGAGTTTAATTTGCTGACTTGTGCCATCAGAAAAGCTAAGCGTTATAACTTTTGGTCGGTTATAAAACTTATACATGCTTTCAAGAGCACCGTATCCTGATATAATCCTAATTTCCCTTACCCATCTTTTCCTATCAAAGAATAAGGTTACCCACTCCTTCTTTCCTGTACTGACAAATCCCCACGCCGTAGTGGGATCCCCATCGGCCACAAACTCACCAAGATAGTTCTTATTGCCTTCGCTATACGTTCCTGACGCCTCCGCCTTTGTAATTTCCTTATCACTGTTTGGAAAAATCATGATTTCTAAGTTTTGCACAGGCTCCTGATTTGCAAAAAACCATCTTATTTCGTCATTTCCAGCTTCAAACCCACGAGGCATAATTGCATACTCTCCAGCCCTTGTACTGTAATCCTTCGGATACATAAGATTTCTAATGCTTAGGCCATCCATCAAGTTAACAATATAGCTTGCCTCAGCCACATTTCCTTTCCAGCTTGCTGTAGGCTCAAGAGGAATGAAGAGTTTGGGCTTCCAACTAGGTATTGTTATCCAATATGTGTGAACAATAACTACCCGCTGTCCCTTAGTCATAAGGACGTTATGAACATGCCAGTTAATATTGCCAGATAACTTACCAATTACCTGGTCTTTTGTCTTAGCCTTTCTAACATCAACTTCGTTTCCGTCAACATATGCTCTAAAATTAAGGATCCCATATTGGAGAGACAGTTGAGAATTCATATCTTCTGGCTCGCCTATCATAAATGCCTGGTCTTCACCTGCGTTATAGAGTTGATAAACGTTCTCTACTTCAGCAAATCCTCTATGAAGCCAGATTTGCATGATATGTTTCTCAAGCACTATGTCTGAACTCTCTTCCGGTTTTATCGGATTCCCGGAGGAGCCTAGATATGCAGCGCCCGCACACGCAACTGCAGGAATCATCATTATTATTATGATAGCCAGCGCTAAGCAGCAGATAAATTTGCTTACTCTCAAAATTGCCTACCTATTGACCTTGGAATATCCATGGACACCTTGTTCCTGACTCAACAGTTAAGTAGTCCTGTTACCTATAATATAGAATTCACGCAATAAGTGGAACTGTTGAATAATAGCATCTAGAGTTCAAGTTGAAAGCATTATTGAAGTATACCTTTGACTATTACCTTCAATAATCATTTGTAGGATGAAACATAAAAATTAGATTGATAGTGAGATCGTTTCGCCGTTTTGAACAGCGTCTTCATCAACATCAAAGAAACTATCGATATTGCCTGATTTCAGACGATACCGCTCAACTTTTATAAACGGCTTTCCGCCTTGTGTTGAGTAAGGAACTATGGTCGAAAAAATCCCATTCTCGTCTGCTTGTCCTGTTGATCGCCATGTAATGACATAACCATTGTTGGCAGTTATCTTGGTTTCAATGGAAGCAGTATCACCAGGTGCCATCTTAACAATGATACGAGCCCCTTTGACAACCTCTTGTATAATAAAAGGCTCTGGGCCATAAAAAGCATCACTAATATAAAGCAGACGGAAATGATGTAGAGGTGGCCTATTATCAATGGGCGGTGGACTTAATATATCATAATAAAGACGAGCAGCCATGGTTTGTCTAATTTTATTCATATCAGCCTCGCTTGGGTCCACCCGCCTTGCAACTTCAATCGGGCGTATCGTTGGCTCGCCAATTCTTGAAATATCACCCTCCCAAAAATCAATCAGTCGATCTATCACTACATATTTGACATTAAGACCTTCCAAAACCTTCAAACCTTCATTCTCGCTAAGTGCTTGAAAGAATTTCTCAGCTGCAATTACTCCTTTAATGCCTGTCTCGTGATTGCCTGTCGACACTGTTGCTCGCTGGCTAAAGTATTGGAGCCTAAAACTTTGGTCCCAATTGCACATAATGCCATAAGATGGTTTCTCTTCAGGCCTATAAAAATTACCTGGCGCTGGTGTATTCTCCCTTATATATTGAGCTATATCCAGAAGATTTGGATTGGTCATTACAGGTTTTAGCAGAACGCTATCTTCATAAGCCATTACTAAAATAACTGCTAGAGTGCAAACAGAAAGCATTAAGTTGACTCTCTTGTTACCAGACTTGGTATCATTTATTTTCACTCTAAACGAGCGCGCCACCAAAGCAATACTCAGAGCATAACCTATCACTATAAATATTGAAAGATAGAGGCTGTAATAAAGTGCTTCAATTGCGTAAAAACCCAAAAGAGTAAACATGGAGTAGAAAAATAGATGCTCAAACTTAAAAGCCCGTTTATGCAAAATAGCCAACAGAGAATAAATAATGGCAAGCGGTGCAATGAAAAAAAGATAGCTGTAATGAGCAATTGGTATAAAGATGCCCCTAGAAAACATTGATGATAGTTCTTGGGTTTCGATACCTAGTGGATAACTGCCAATGCTTCTTAAATAAGCTTTCACTAGTATGCTCGAGGTGGGCGAAATAGAAAAAGCTAACCCGATTAACGCAACAAGGGCAGATGCTACGATAATCCTAATTGTTGATAGGTTGATACTTGTACGAAAGGCCGCAAAACCAACTCCGCTTATGATTGCAATTACACCGAATACCGCAATATGAAGGTAAGATAGATGGCTGAAATCAAATGATTTTACAAACCATGTGGTGGTTAAAGTAAGCAAGGCTAAAATTAATGAAGCAAATCCAAATATACCGCACGATACCGCGAAAACAGGCTCAACTTCTTCCCTGGAGAAGATAAATAGTGAGATAATCACTGGGACCATGATCATTGACAAGATTAAAATAAGCGAGAGAGAAATTAGCATAGCTGCGGCAACTAACATACCAGCAACGCCAAGCAGAATTACAAAATCGCTAGTCTTTTTCTCGATATAGTACCTCCTTGCATTTAGAAAAGAAGCAAAGATCAGCGATACCAAAAGCAAATCAGCAACATGATGATCAATCCTTGTATTGCTTAGGGAAACAAATCTTGGCAGAAAGAGTGAGATAAAAGCTGATATTAGTGCTATCTGCTTACCGAATATTTCCTTAGTAAAGAAGTATATTGGAATAGGCGCCGCTAAGCCGACCGCTATCGCTAAAAGACCAGCTGCCTGGGCTGGTTGTAGCCGAAAAATTACAGACATGGGAATTGAAAACATTGCCAAAAAATATGGCCAGATAGGAGATATAACTTGTTTAAAGCCCCACGGGTAGGCAGAATAAAAATCTATCGAGCCTGGCATTTTGGGAAATTTGGTAAGGGCAAGATCGAATAACCTGAGGTAGCTTGCAGAATCATTATCAGCTGCAAGGACATAGGCAGGGTTGTAAGAAAGAATGGGAAAAAGCCTATACCTTAGATAAAGTGAGACAAATGCTGCTAAAGCTAAAGCTAGAATTATTTGCAAATTCTTATAGCGGTAGTTCACTGCTTGTTGCTGATTGGTTTTTGGCTTACTCTTACGTGCACCTCTCCTCTTTAAGCCCAATGCAATCCCTTTCTGCCAACGCCTATAGATCAATCAGTTGGGAAGCTACCTACGGCTGTAATGCATAGGTGCATACCAAAATTCTGAAAATAAGCTACCAATAAAATGTTCCTACCGCTAGTAAAATTATATTAATAATATGGTATTAGAACAATCAGGCAGAGATAAAGCAGACTAAACAAAGCAGTCCTGCTAAGCAACTTTTCGAAGCCTTGATTCGTACATTTCTATGATCTCGCGCTCAGTAGTTGCATCTTCTGGCGATTTATCAAGTCTATATCTTCCTGTAAAACGGGGAAATCTAATTGCTAAGCCACTATCTGGTCTAAATATATTAAATCCAGTAGTGTGAAGTGGGCTTAATGTGATCTCAGCCCCGATTACCTCTAGTACTACAGCTGGAACAAACCATACGTCTGGTTTTTCTTTCGCCTCGACGCGTGGATGTCGTTTCTCAATTTTATAAGGCTCTAGCATTTTCGGAAGTTCTGCAAGGTCTTTATCTGTAAAGCCAGCTCCCAGTCTAGTTATTGTCTTAAACGTATCCGTATCGGGCGAATAAACAGCCATTAATAGAGACCCATAAACACCTGCTCTTTTTCCACGGCCATAGTAGGCACCAACCACAACTAAGTCAACAGTATCGGTCATTTCGCTTCTATATTCACGCTTAAATTTTATCCATAAAAAACCACGTGAACCTGCCTGGTAAATCGACTCAGGCCCAATAGATTTGCATAGAATCCCTTCAGTTCCGCTTTGAACCGACTCCTCAAAAAATTTTTCCATTTCATCTACATTGCGAACTATTTTGTGTTCGACGATCCTAGCTCTATCTGTTCTTTTTACTATCCGTTCCAATACTTTACGGCGTTCTGGAAATGATAGACCGGTCAAATCTCGACCGCTCTCATAAACGCAGTCAAAATAAAAAATAGATGCCGGAAATTCCTTCACCATTTCTTCTATACCATATTTCCGCCGCCTTCGCATAAGCTCTTGAAACGGTCTCATTTCATTTGTTTCCGGATCAAATGCTACGATTTCACCCTCAATAATCGCGCTATCAGCAGTTATGGTATTCTGCACAAGCTGGACTACATCTGGATATTGATTGGTTATGTTTTCTATTCTTCTTGAAAATAGGATAACATCGTTGCCTTGCTTATGGATTTGAACGCGCTCACCGTCATACTTGTACTCAGCAACGCATTCGCCCCCTGTTTTGGCTAAAATTTCTGCCGGAGAACGCAGCCGCTCTGCAAGCATTGGCCGTATTGGCTTGCCTACTGTAACCTTAAATTTCTTTACTGCCTCAACACCACCTCTGGCAATAGCCTGCGCAACAGCTCCTAAATCAGACGTTACGTTGTAAGCCCGCTCAACAGCCGGTCGTGATTGCCTACCCCCGCCATAAACAATGGCAAGAGCATCCAATATGGTCATATCCGCTACTCCAAGCCTTAATTTTTTTGTAACAGTTCTTGCGATATATTTGGCTTCAAGGGGGATTGCTCTTTTTATAAGCTGTGCAAGCATATTTATTTTTACTTCTATACTTCCAGGACCTGCTGTTTTTGCAATCCTATCCAGTGCTGTATAGACATCAGAAACCGTAAGAGGTTCTTTAATCTCAGGTTTGGCTTTTCGCAGTTCCTCATATGCCGTATCCCCAATATCACCAGTGCGGCTTAGGTCCTCTTCAATCTCTCTAGCACTTAAACCGGTAGCTAAAGACACTGCTCTTATAACAAGCTTTTCCGCCATGCCTATCTCTATTCCTAAAAAATCCGGATAGAGCTTTCCCTGAACTAAATAAACAACCTTGTCGATGAGATCGGGTGGGGTTTTTCCTAGAAGCTCTGAGAGAAAATTTGTCATGGCTGTTCGCTTAGTAGTCGATTCAATCTTGCTAAATATCTCTGCTAATAATCTATATTCCATACGATAAATCACCTTATAGTTTTTTGATTTTTCCAGAAATCTTACCCTAATCTGGTATATTTTGACCTCGTGTGCTTAAGAATGATTCCGTTAAGAATGATTCCGGGTAGTTTTTAAAAGTTTTGGCCCGCTTACACCAAATATGGTAGGCAAGCGGGCCTTAAAAGGAGCGGAAGACAATTATCTAATACCCCATTGTTAAACTTTTAAACGCAAAATGCTTAAAAATAAGCATTTGACTTAAATTAAATGGTTTACGGGCAAACCGGCTGTGCCTTTACAGGTCCTCAACATTTTCTTGAAGATTCTCTAGAACAGCAAGCGACCAACCAAGAAATCCCATAAAGAAGAAATTATCTTCATCGTGGTCGCCCATATGCCAGAGAGCATGTGCAGTCTCGCCTGGACTGAAACCAACCCACGGAATCGAGATATCAACTAAAATCTGCTCAATTTCAAGAATCAAGTTTTCAAAATCATCTGTAAGGCTTACCATTTTATCAACTAGAGAAATAAGATTTGCAGCTTCAAGTTTTAGCTCAAATAAATTATCAGCAAAGTGGTTTGAAATATCTTCAGGACAGCCTTTTGAAATAAGCCTCCTTACAATATTCCCGTGTTGTTGGCGATTATGAGACCTAATTTCATCTTGCATCCTGTCTCTAAGGTCTTCGCTTGCAAGATTGCTAAGTATTTCTTCAAACTTATTTACCGCCTCATCTAACGCTTCTTCATAGCCTTCACCATACCAATTCCCTGTTATCATGCTCAACCTATCCATGAGGACATAATAACTTCGGCCAAACTGCCCGGTGAAGTGCCTCAAAACCTTAACAGATTCACGCATTTCAAGAACTTTTTCAGCAATACTAGGTGCATCTGTGAGCTTGGAAAACTCGTTAGTCTTAGCTACAAAGTCAAGGGACTGGATATACATCTGGGCTAAATTGTAAGCTGGTTTTGCAACAATAATACCTGGGATTCCGCAATCCACTAGCTTCTGGTAAATTGCTCTATTAATCCTTGTGAGCCCGTTTTCACGATTAATTGAGTCTAAAAGATCTCTGTTTTTATCCATCAATTATCACATGCTTACTTTAGTCATTCTAATAATTATACAAGAATTTACCCGACCATGAATAAGCTGGCGTCTTAATGGGAATAAAATAAAAAATAGCTAACCATCTTAACAAAGCCACGCTAAGATATCGAGCTAAGACGTCACTTAGCGTTAAGATGTACGGTTATCTAGACGATTATATTGTAAAGCCAATTTCCAGAGCTTTGCCACTGTTGGGAGGTTTAACCAGCATAAAGGCTGGTAAATGTATAAATTACGAGGTGATTTTTATGGTAACTACCAATGCATTAATCATGTTTTTTATTGGCTTTACAATTGGCTCGACGCTTTGGCTATCCTACAGATTTGTAAACGAGAAAATATTTCAAAAAAGCGTAAAACCTATAAAGAAAGTTAGATATATAAGCCCCAAGCTGGACAGTTATCAAGCAGCCGGCGAAAACGACAAGAATACCTACGATAAGGTTGCGAGCGGCTTCTAGCTTCTAATTGAAATACTTTGGCTTCTAGTTAAGATGCTCTAGCTAAAGTATTTTTTTTGCATAGCATCAGAAACCTCACGTACAAGGGTAAATGTGCGCTCAGCATGCTCAGGCTTCATAGACCCTGTTCCGCAATTTGGTGTAATCAATGACTGATTTAATAAAATTTCTTTATCTACTCCCTTCTCAACTAAACCCTGAATTCCACTCTCTAGCCTATCAATAAGACTTATAGCATTCTCTCTAGTAACTTGATCTGGCACTGGAAGCCCTGAAGGCACTATTCCCCAAGCTAGAATACCACCTCGGTCAAGAAACGCTTTCATTTCTTTTGGATAAAGAGCTATTGTCTCGCTGTATTCATAAGCATCAAAGCTTATAACATCTACCGATGTCTCAGTTAAAAGACTCCAGTCAGTATTTCCGCAGCAGTGAATACCTGTTAGCCCATCAATTGAACTAATTATTTCCTCCAGATAACCTATAACCTCATCTCTGTTAAGACTAACAAATGCTGAGCCAAATGATGTAAGATAAGGCTCGTCAATAAAAATTAGGGCTGGTAGATCAGGTCTAACCTCCTTAAACTTTTGAACTTGATACTTTGCTCTCATGGCAAGCGTCTTGATGATACCCTCGCGCAGCATCTCATCATATAAGGAAGGTCTTTTATTTTGATCAGCTACTGCAAGCCCCATGCTTACAGGACCTGTAATGTGCCCTTTCAATAACCTTGCCTGCGGATAAGGCTCGCTTTTTAATATCTCAAGAAACCTACAAAAACCACGTGCGTAATCGCAGTCAAAGCCTATGGCATTTACATCATCCGCCATGTAAAGGCTATATAAAACCTCAAGTTCGCTTATGATATTTCTTGCGGTGTCAAAGTAAATTCTTCGCTCTGTCTCGTCAATAGTTACGCCTGGCATCCCCTGTGAATACTGCACATACATATTTTCTTTAAAGCTGATATTCGGCAGCTGTGGCCACATTGGTATATGAACCAGATTATTTAGCGCCAGCCTGCATGCTTGTTCCACATCGGTATGTGGAACACTCCCTATCGCAGTAGCCATACATTTTGCCTTAAATGACATACTATTCTCTCCGTCTATTGACAATAGATTATTTTGTGATGATTACTTTTGCTACCAATTCCCCGCCTTTTTAGACTAGAAAAGCAGCTTTATTGCTCTAACAGGGCAAGTATTGATACAAAGCTCGCAAAAGATACATTTATCGTTATCAAAATTAAGTTTCCAATCCTCTGGTCCGATGGTTAAAGCCTCGGGACGACAAACACCAGTACACGCACCGCAATCAACACATAGGTCTCTGTCGATGGTTATGTCCTTGACAGCCTCCTGAATTCGCACATTATGTTCTTTTAAAAATGCGATTCCTTTTTCTATCTGCTCGGCTGACCCCTTTAAATCCATAACCAGCGTTCCTTCGTTCTCGTCGATATGAGCGCGAAGAATATTGGGGATGAGGTCATAATCTTTAACCAAATGATATGTTATTGGCTTTTCTATGCTTTCTTCAGGAAAATGAAGAACAAGTTTTCTTTTCGCCACTTAAATCTCCTCCTCGTTGACAATCTCGAGAGGCTTAAATGTTTGATCTAACGAGAAGTTCTCGATTGGCTGCTGCAAATAAAATTTCCCTTGCTTGATCCATTCTTTAAGAGTCTCCGCAATCTTTCTGGCTTTACTATAGCTGGATATTGGAGCTGTTCTGACCTTCTTTCCATTTATTTCTATTTTACCGCTTCTAAGTTCAGCATAACTTACCCTGCCAAAACTTGGCTTTGATCGCTGAGTAACACTATAATCGATTATCGTGCTATATATTTCCTTATCGCTTACGCTTGCTTTCTCAACAATATCCTCATCAAGAACAGGTATTGGGACACCAACTCCTACATAAAGAGACGTGCCGTATTTGTGGAATATTGCCGCTCTAATAAACTCTGTGCTCATATCCTTTAAGTTACCTATGAGCGCAAGCGTTCCAGCTGGAGCAAGAGGAACTCCATTTTCACCTCTGGCTTGCTTTGGATTAAACTGGGTACCCTGCCAGGCAACATAACCCTGTGCGCCGCCTAAGAATATCCTTGTTCCGATACCTATCGTTCGATAGTAAGGATCATTAATGAGCGGGCTTAGCTGGCTTGCATTACAGTAAGTTGCATTACCAAAGCGCGGCAGCAATGTCCCCATATATGTATAGATAGTGCGCGCTGATGAATTTACCGCAACAGCGTAATTTTGGTAAGCATTTCTAGGATTGAACAGATATACCTCATTTAGAGTATTTTTATTTACATAGGTTATAATCTCTTTTCTTGGATAACAATCAGTGCCATAGGCCTTAGACTCGAGCTTTATATTCTTTCCAGCAATTAAATCCTCAATAACATGAGCTCCGCCATAAGCCATACCCTGAGTCTCAGAAAGCTCTGTTGCCCCTATATAAGCATCTACTGCCGCTAGTCCAGCATAAGCTGGTACATCATTCAACCATACCTTTGTCATTTTTATTGGTGGGTCAGAATGGCCGAAGTTAATGAACGCACCGCTTGAGCACATGGGGCCAAATGTTCCTGTAGTTATAACGTCTACTTTTTCGGTGGCTTTTGCCACACCAACATCTTTTACGATGTCGATAATCTCTTCCGCGGTTACAACAACCGCTTCTCCCCGCCTGATTTTCTCGTTTATCTCTTCGTAAGTTTTCGTGACGGCCATAATACCTCCTTTACACGAATTAATTTCTTATCTACCATCTCCTGATATATTTCTTGGTTGCTGCCCTTAACTAGGGTTTCCCAATTGCAATCCCTTCATAGTGAGGCCTGTCTTTGAAGCTTGGCAAAGTCTTTGTCCGTAGAGACCAGCACCCTCCATTTAGGAAATGAAGTGTTGCAAAAAACGTTCACATCTTCCGCAGAAACAGAGCCGCTTATAGTGAACCAGCCCATCTGTAGTAGCTTGTTTCGCAGAAACATAATGCCTCCTTACTAGCCATAGCCCCCATAATGTAGGGCGCTTTTGATCACCTTACCACCAGGTTTGTCGTTGATCACCATCAAGAACTCTTTGAAATCCTTCATACCGCATCGCATATCTGCTTCGGAATCGATCATGATTAACCTCCTTAACCTCTAAGTTTTCGATTTATCCCTATATAACAAAAAACTCTCGTCCCAATATGGGACGAGAGGAATTTCCCGCGGTACCACCCAAATTCAGCTGACGGCTGCTATTCAATTAAATTTACAAGCAGCGATCAGTTGCCCTCAATCCCTATAACGGCTGGCAAAACCGTCCGGCATTACTTAGGCTTTTGCCCTTTCTTCCGGCTGCTCGGGGACCATGTTCAACCCTGTCACTGCCCCGGCTTTCACCTAACCCGGGTCTCTAAAGCAGCTGACTTAAGGCCTACTCATTCCCGTCAAAGCATTTCCTAGTATTTTTATATGTATTAAGGCTAACATGCCTTGCTTATATTTGTCAACAGTTTCTAGTAAAAAAGAGCTTGATTAGGGCTCGATCTCAAACGTATGTGTTATATTTGGATGCCCTGTTAGAGTTGCTCTAACTGAGCAATACTTTGTTTCTGAGAGTTCAATTGCTCTATGAACTGCTGCTATATCTAAATTCTCCCCTTTTAGCTTATAGACAATCCGGATATCCTCGAAAGCTTGAGGGTAATCCTTGCGCTGTGTACCCTCAACTTCTACTGAAAAACTGGTTACTGTCTGCTTCTTTTTAGCCAATATCGATATGACGTCAATAGCCGTGCATCCAGCTAAAGATATAAGCAGCAGCTCTGTAGGCTTAATACCAACGCCTTCTCCTCCAGCTTCTTTTAAGGAATCCATCACTACAGCTGAGTTACGCTCGTTAATTCCGATAAATTGTTTTCCATCAACCCATTTTACTCTTGCTTTCATCTATCAATCCTCTCTTTCTGATTTTATGCGATTTATAGGAATTTTTGCGTCATAAAGCTTCACTTGTTATCTAACCTCTACTAATAAAACCGCCGCTATATGCTCCTTCGGAGTTTGACTGCAGACCGCCGCTATAAGCTCCTTCGGAGCCTGACCGCAGACCGCCGACCGCCGCTAAAAGAAATTCAAAATTCAAAATTCAAAATTAAAAGCTTGTCCCGAGCAACGCCGAGGGATTGCAATTCAAAATTAAAAATTGTTCACCCTCCCCTAGCTCCTTCCCTTAAAAGAGGGAATGAGATTGCCGCGTCGCCCTGACGGGCTCCTCGCAATGACAATTCTCCTTTTGTCTGTCCCTCGTCTCTAACGGGCTCCTTGCAATGACAATTCTAACCGCCTCTGTTATTGCAAGTGACTGTAAGGCGTAGGGAAGTCGTGGCAATCTCCTCGCAATGACAGTTTTTTGCCTATCCCTCGTCCCTGGGAGCTTCGCAATGACAGTTCTTCTTTTGCCGGTCTTCCGTCCATTTCTCACCCCCACCCTTACCCTCCCCCCTCAAGGGGGAGGGTATTTGGTT
>JASEIR010000056.1 GCA_030017355.1 Actinomycetota bacterium | reverse complement strand
CAACCGGAAATCCAAGCTTGTAAAAAAGAACGGTTGAGAGCCCGCTAACGCCGCCTGCCGCAAGCCTGTTAGGTATAAGAAACATGTTTAAAGCAATGGCAATTATTATTACGCCAATTGTAATGCCAGCATATTCACGCAGCAGATTGCGATAGGCTTTTACTTTTTCTATCACCATGCCACCCCCTTGGGGCAATATTCACCCTAGCCTTTATATGCGTTAGTTTGGAATTTTATATTTCAAGTCTCATCTAACAGCTTATTTGAGGCGCTGGTTTCTTCTTTTTGTTAAATAATCAAGAACTTTTGAGACCGACGTATTTAGAACCTGCTCAGATTTTACACCAGCATCCATCGCTATTTTCATTGCCTCATCTACCACGCCAACTTGCGTGTAAAGATGGGCATCGCTGCTTAAAATAACAGGCAATCCCTTTTCAGCTGCTAAACTTGCAACGGACAGATCAAAATCGTGCGCAGATTCACGGCTGCTGGTTGGCAAAAACGAGCTATTATTAATCTCAAGCGCAACGCCCTTTTCCAGGGCTGCTTCAACCAGCGCTTCAGGATCAATAGGAAACTTTGCATTTCCAGGATGAACCACAAAGTCGACGAATGGATTATCCATGGCTTTGATTAGAACAGATGTATTTTGCTTAGCAGAGCCACTTACATATCCACAGCTTGGGTGAAAACCAACATGAACAATTTCCAAGTTTTGCAGATAATCGACACCTAAATCAAGGTCTGCATCTGCGTTCATTATATTTGCCTCAATGCCTTTTAAAATTCGAACGCCGTTTAGCTCAGGCGGCAAAATTCGAAGGTTCCAGAAGTGATAAGGGTGCGCGCCGCCAGGCAAACCAGGGCCATGGTCCGTGATAGCAACCATCTTCAAGCCCTTTTTGGCAGCTTCGCTGATAATTTCGCCAACCGTGCTAAAAGCATGGCCACTTGCAACCGTATGGACATGTAGGTCTGCTTCTATCTTCATAGATTCTATTCTGCCTCCAAAACTCTTTTTCTATGGTAACTAACAATAAAATCATCAAGGTCGCCATCAAGGACAGCCTGTACATCTCCCTTCTCAAGCCCTGTTCGATGGTCCTTTACCAATTGGTATGGATGAAGCACATAAGACCTGATTTGGCTGCCCCAAGCAATTTCTTTTTTCTGCTTGTGCCGCTCAGCTTCTTCCCTTGCCTTCTCTTCCTGAATGCGCTCATATAACCTGGCTTTAAGAATTACAAGAGCGGTCTCTTTATTTTTTATCTGTGATCGCTCGTTTTGGCATTGGACAACAATTCCTGTCGGCAGATGCGTTATCCTTACTGCCGAATCGGTTACATTTACATGCTGCCCACCAGCACCTGTTGCCCTAAAAGTCTCCACACGTATCTCAGATGGATCAATGGTTATCTCAACTTCCTCGTCAACTTTGGGAATAACATCAACCGATGCGAAAGAGGTGTGCCTCCTGCTGCTGTAATCAAATGGAGAGATTCTTACCAACCGGTGAACTCCACGCTCAGCTTGAAGAAAACCATAGGCATACTTGCCATCGATGGTCAGTGTTGCTGTTTTTATGCCAGCTTCCTCTCCTGGCATGTATTCATTTATGCTAATGCCAAATCCTTTACGCCGTGCCCATTGGACAACCATGCGCATCAACATCTCAGCCCAATCCTGCGATTCCGTGCCACCAGCTCCTGGATGGATAGTAACAATTGCGCTGTGGCTATCCATGGGGTCTGTAAACCAGCTTCTAAGCTCTAGATCCTCAACTCTTCTTCTTAGAAGTTCTAGAAGGTTGCCGACTTCGGCATTTAGAGGTTCGTCGCTCTCTGAGACTGAGAGCTCGTTCATAATTTGAAGTTCCTCGGTCTCGCTGCTTACCTGTTCCCAAGTCTCAATATCATCTTTTATATCGCTAAGCTTTGACATAATTTTCTGAGCTGCTTCTGGGTTATCCCAAAAGCCGGGCTCGCTTGCTTCTTTTTCAAGCTTTCTTACTTCTTCTCTTTTCCCTTCTATGTCAAAGATAGTCCTTTATTTGATCTATCTTGTCTTTTAGCTCACGTATTTCATCACTATAGTCTATAATCAATCAAGCCCACCTCAGTTACTTCCACAACATTTCTTATACTTCTTGCCGCTTCCGCATGGGCAAGGGTCGTTTCTTCCTACTTTATTTTCATTTCTTCTAGGCTTTGGCGGCTCTGAACTTGCGCTTGCATTTGTTGCTACAACTTTTTTCTTTTGCCTTACCGGCTCTTCTCGAACCACCTGCACATGGAACATGTAACTTAAGACATCCTCTTTAATGCCCTCAATCATAGCCTGGAACATGTCAAAAGCTTCGGATTTATACTCAATCAGAGGATCTCTCTGCCCTATTGCTCTTAGACCTATTCCTTCTTTTAGATAATCCATTTCATAAAGATGTTCTCTCCACTTGCTATCAATTACTTCAAGCATAACTAAACGCTCAAGATCACGCATAAGCTCTGGACCAAGCTCTGCTTCACGCTGCTCATATCTAGCCTTTGCAGATTCTACGAGCTTCTCTGTTAGGCTCTCCCGGGTCATCGCAGTTATATCAATTGAGTCTTTATCCCAATCAAGCGGGAATATTTGATTAACATATTTTAGCAAGCCATCCCAGTCCCACTCCTCGGGATAGTTTGACTCAGCAGTAAATACGGAAACTACTTGGCCCATTACGTCATCAATCATGCTTAGCACGCGCTCGCGCAAATCTTCTCCGACTAGAACGCGGTAACGCTCCTCGTATATAACCTCGCGCTGCTTATTCATAACGTCGTCATATTCAAGAACGTGCTTTCGTATGCTGAAATTCTGTGCTTCTACCTGCTTTTGAGCAGTTTCAATTGATTTTGTAATCAAGCTGTGCTCGATTGGCTGGTCCTCCGGAAGACCAAGCCGCTCCATAATCCTGCCAATTCTATCTGCTGCAAAAAGCCTCATCAGGTCATCCTCGGTTGATAGATAAAATTGGCTAGATCCTGGGTCTCCCTGCCGACCTGAACGACCCCTCAGCTGGTTATCAATTCGTCTTGCCTCATGGCGCTCAGTACCAATAACATGAAGACCTCCAGCTTGTTTTACCTCTTCAGCCTCCACTGGGTCTGGCGGATTTCCGCCAAGTATTATGTCAACGCCTCGGCCGGCCATATTGGTTGCAATTGTAACCGCACCTTTCTTGCCGGCCTGAGCAATGATTTCAGCTTCTCTCTCATGATACTTGGCGTTTAACACCTCATGAGGAATGCCTCTTCTCTTAAGCATGCTTGATAGCCGCTCGCTCTTTTCGATAGAGACAGTGCCAACCAAGACTGGCTGGCCACGCTTATGCCGCTCCACAATATCGTTTATTACCGCCTTAAACTTGGCGTCTTCAGTTTTATAAATGACATCAGGCAGGTCAACTCTGATCATTGGCATGTTGGTTGGAATGACAACCGTTTCAAGCTTATATATGTGCATGAACTCGTCTGCCTCAGTAGCAGCTGTACCTGTCATACCAGCAAGCTTTTCATACATTCGGAAATAGTTCTGAAGGGTAATGGTTGCAAGCGTCTGATTTTCTTCGCGAATCCTCACACCTTCTTTGGCTTCAATTGCCTGATGCAAGCCTTCGCTGTACCTTCTACCAATCATTAAGCGACCGGTAAATTCATCAACAATGATTACCTCGCCATCTTTTACGATGTAATCAACATCTTTCTTAAACAGCGCGTGAGCTCGCAAGGCCTGCTGCAGATGGTTTACCAGCTGGCTATTTACATGATCGTAAAGGTTATCAATACCAAGCGCACTCTCAACTTTTGCAACTCCTTCTTCAGTTACTGCAACGGTGCGGTGCTTTTCATCAACTTCATAATCAACACCCTTCTTTAACTTTGGAACAATTCTTGCAAAAGTATAGTAGGTATCAGCGGATTTTTCAGGCTGGCCAGAAATAATTAGAGGCGTTCTAGCTTCATCTATGAGAATGCTGTCTACTTCGTCAACTATTGCATAATGATGACCCCGCTGCACGCGCTCGCTTATATGCGTTACCATATTGTCGCGCAAATAGTCAAAACCAAATTCGTTGTTTGTGCCGTAAGTAATATCTGCTAGATAAGCCTCTCGCCTCTCATTTTGGGGCATCTCAGCCTGAATAAGTCCAACTTTAAGCCCTAGAAATTCATAAATCTTGCCCATCCACTCGCTATCTCTTTTGGCTAGATAATCATTAACTGTTACAATATGTACACCTTTGCCGGAGAGAGCATTTAGATAAGCTGGAAGGGTCGCTACAAGAGTTTTTCCTTCACCAGTCTTCATCTCTGCAATCTTGCCCTCGTGAAGGACTATGCCACCCATTATCTGAACATCAAAGTGACGCATTGATAAAACACGTTTTGCGGCCTCACGCACAACGGCAAACGCCTCGGGAAGAAGGTCGTCTAGGCTCTCACCATCAGCAAGCCTTTGCTTAAACTCCGCTGTCTTTGCTCTAAGTTCAGCGTCAGTTAGCCTTAAGACCTCAGGCTCCCAGGCATTTACCATCTCCACTTTCTCTTCAAGCATTTTTAATTTCTTGCCCTCTCCCATCCGGAGAACGCGCTCTAGTAAACCAAACAAATTATTCAACTCCACCTTCGATTTTCGAGTCTTGTTTCTGGTCTCTGTTCGGTATTTTAACACTTTTTTCGGGGATGGTCACAGGAAAAGATTGTCGGAGCAATACCACTTTTAGCACTTTCCAGGGGATGGCGATAAATTTATATGTTTCACCAGAAGCAAAAGTGGTGTTCAGCTTACAAAATCCATGAGTTTTCCCTGTTTACGCATTACGCTAATCAATGCTCTGACGACCCTTGGATCAAACGTGATTCCTTGTTCTTTCTTTATCCTGCTTATTGCTTGATAGGCTGTTAGCCTTTCATCTGGTATATCAGTTTTCGTAAGCTTATCAAAATAGCTTGCAACATTTATAATTCTTGCGCCAATTGGGATTTTTTCACTAGCTCTTTTCCTCTTGACTGGATAATGATGTTTTCGAATCATATCTGCTGCATCTTTGAGAAAATCAACTTGCTCAACAATCTCGGCTCCAATTAGAGCATGAGGTGCTGCACCATCACGCGTGCTTGCCTGCTCGAGCAGGTGATCAAGTGAATCCTCGTCAACACCAAGCATACCTATATCATGTAAAAGTGCAGCATACCCAATTAGCTCAAGGTCGCGCCCATGTATTCCAAGTTCCTTTGCAATATCTATTGCATAATTTGCAACCCGACGTCCATGGCCATGCCTGCTTGGATTTTGAGCTTCAATTGCGTTTGCTAAAGCCTCAATTGTTTTACGATAGACATTTCTTATATCCAAAAAAGATTTAAATGAAAGTCTTGTTACAAGCAGCGGTAAGAAAAACAGGATAAGGCTCCAATACTTCATGCCTCCATACATTACAGCAAGAAGAACACCAAGCGATGAGAGCGAAAGATAAACAGGCCCAAGAAAGTGGATTGCTGAAAGTAAAGCAGGAACAAACGGCGTGCCTCGATTTGAAGCCGTCGCAAGTCGATCGAATGACTGATCAATTATAGAGTAGGTAGCGCATAGTATAAGAATAGCCATAATCCCAAAAAATGGCTCGACTGCTCCAGGTCTTCCGCCAGCCAGATAAAAAAGATTTGCAGATAAAAAAGCAGTATTTATCTTAAGGGAAAGCTGGTAGGCAACGTTGCCAAACCCCAGCCTAATCTGCTTAAGAAGCATTGAACCCAGCATCCCAATTGTAATAATGGCTAGGACATCTTGCAGCGGGAATAAAAGAATGCTTGCGATTATAACAGCAGTATCAATATGCAGCTTTCCTCCCTGCGGTAGTTGTATATCAAGCAGCCTGCTTAGAGCAACAGCAATACCAAATAGCAGCGTGCTAAACCAATGCACAGCTATCAGCTTAGGCAAAAACATCCCAAAGATAATTAAGCCAAATAGTATGCTTATTATTTGCAATAATATAACCCTAAACTGTCTCTTCAATTGCAATTCTTAACTGTTTCTCCTCTTCAAGCCTTTCGTTATTCTCAAGCGAGATATTTAAGGTCTTTATGAAGGCCTTTACAACTTTTGGATCAAACTGCCTACCGCTGCAAGCAATTAGCTCTTTTGCGGCATCTTCTACACTCATTGCTGGCCGATAAGAGCGAGTTGATGTCATGGCATCAAAGCTATCCGCAACAGTCATTATCCGTGCTAAAAGCGGTATATCATCGCCTGATAAGCCTTGTGCATAACCTGCGCCGTTTAAGTGCTCGTGGTGGCAGTAGACAGCTGGAACTGCCTCTTTTAGAAAGTCGATGTCCCCAATAATTTGAGCACCGATTCTTGGATGAGCTTGAATTTTTCGATACTCCTCGTTAGTAAGCCTTCCAGGCTTATTCAAAACCTTGCGGGCAATTCCAACTTTTCCTATATCATGAAGCAAGGCGGCATAGCGTAGTATTTCGCTTTTTTCAGCAGGCAACTTAAGTTCCTTTGCTATCGCCTCTGCATATTCTGCAACACGCTCTGAGTGGCCCCGTGTATAGGGATCTTTAGCCTCAAGGGCTTGGACCAGGGCGCTTACTGTGTCAATATAAGCACCCCTTAGCTTCATGTAAACACTAAATGTCTGCCGTGCAATGAGAAGAGGGATGACAAGTAGGATTATGCTGATTGGCCCGGATGAGGCATAGATTTGCGCCAAAATAAAGCCAAGTATTCCTAAAGCAAAATAGTTTGGTGTAAGCCATTGAAAGTCATATCGCCAGGTGTTGATTGCGGATTCACCATAAAGAAGGGCTACGGCCAAGGCAATCAGTGCAGTGTTTATAATAAAGAAAACTGCACAAGAAAGAACAAGCGGAATAATTATATAAGGAAAAGCAGATGAAGCTGCATTTCCAACCACTCCCCCAGTTAGGATATATGTATGGCCAGTTATAAATGCTGAAACTATGTAATTACATGCACTAAATAAGGTCTTATACCAGGGAATTTTTCTCCTGATATCGCTCACATTAAAAACAGTTATAGTGCAGGCTATTGCTGCTGCTAGAGGTCCAAATAAGATAATCGCGGCAAAGATGATAGCAAAACTTACGGTAATAAAAGCTTTTTTAGGAAGCTGGATAGCAAATGAATCTGCAACAAAAATAAGCAACGCAAAGAATGCGACTTCCATCCAAGGCAATTTGGGTTTAGCAAGCAAGCTAAACACCAGAACTGCAAATGCCGCAAGATACGCGCTATAGAAAAATAATTTCGCTCTCGTTGAAATGCTCTTCACAGCGTTAAAGAACGGGATCGACACCAAAACCAATCTTAATCTTACTATCCTAACCTACCACCTGCACCGCCAGCTAGAATTAGGGTTGCGAGTGCGGCAAGAATCATCAAGATGCGAGCCTTCATTGAAAGAGACCTCCTCTTATGGTTCTCTTTCCAATTCCGCTAGTTACTGGAAAGGTTGCCGCTCCGCTTAACTAAATTAAAATCAGTAAATGTAAAACCGTCCAGTGATTTTGATGCCGATCCCAAGAGACTTAAGTTATCAATAACCCTAGGCGCCTATTTAGGGCACTTAAAACAGCTCTTACAATAGCCTTGCTTTCATCCTCTTTAACAACAGAACTGCCAACGAAGCTTTCTTCACCGCTTGAATTAACCATGGCAACCAACACAGTAACCGCCATCTGCCCGCCTAACTTTACTGCCGTAATATCTTCAAGCGCTAAGCTATGAGACTGTAGCATGATTTTTTCAACGGCTCTTAAAGTAGCTGAAGCAATCAGCCTTAACCTACCTACCCTGGAATTTGGTCCTTCCTCAATCCCATCATATTCTTGTCCTTTGTAAGATAGAACAACTCTTACCCTTGCATTTCTATCAAAGGATTCGTATCCGATTGAGACTAGCCTTGGCCTAGCCCTGTTAATTCTTACATCATGGGAATTGATTTGGGCTATGCTTATTTTGCGGTGATTTACAGGAAGACCATACCTGGCCATAAGTAGGGATTCTATATCTCGCGAAAGCTGTTTTGGACCTTTTGAGGAGCTTGCAAGAATATGAATCTCTTCAATATTTTTATCAGGGCCAGCTACAATACGCGCTGCCTTTATGCCTTCAACTTGGCAGAGTGTGTTTTCGATCTCATCAACGGAAAAGCTTTCGATCATGGCTTACTAAATCCTTCTCTACTACATCCTAAGCAAATTCAAGTTTAAGAACCCTATAACAATTGCTGCTGCATCATAAAGCCATCCTAAGGCAATCAATAGAATCAGCCATAAGCCGCCAATGGCACTGAGACAAAGTTCTAAATACGCTTTCCGCTTTATATTATCCACTTAATTGCTTTATTACTCAACCATTCTTTTTTTGCAACCAGAAAAATTTTCCTGTAAAGGATATCCCATTTAAGGGATGACATTTAAGCTTTTCCATAGATTGGCTCTATTAAGCCATAATTATTATCTTTTCTCTTGTAGACAACATTTACTTCTTCAGTTTCAGCATTGGTAAAGACAAAGAAGTCGTGTCCTAAAAGCTCCATTTGCATTGTTGCTTCCTCAGGCGCCATTGGCTTTACTTCTACTCTTTTAACCTTTACAATGCGAGGTCCCTTCTCCTCTTCTTCAGCAACCTCAGGCAGTCTAGATTTTGCAAGCTCACCAAGACCTGTTACATTTTTCGAAGTCTTATACACCTTACCCTTAAACCGCTTGATTTGCCTTTCAAGCTTGTCGACTACCATATCTATTGATGCATACATATCGCTTGAAGATTCTTTAGCCCTTAAGATAGGACCTTTTGTAAAGACAGTTACCTCCACCGTCTTTGAATTTACGATGCTGCGATTTTTCTCGTCGGTGAACTCGATCTCGATTTTCATTATCTTGCCGAAATACCTCGAGATTTTTCCGATCTTTTCTGCGGCGTATGCACGTAATGCGTCTGTTACTTCTACATGCCTGCCTTTTACAATCATTTCCATTTGATACACCTCTACTAACTATTACTGATTAGACAAACTTTTCTTTTTTTAACTATTTTTTAACTATTATAGACGACCTGATACCGTTTGATGAGACCGTGCTTAAAATTTGTGGGCTTGCACTCTTAGAATTTAGATTTTTAACTAATTATTAATTTAGTTTACCGCAAACTTAAATTTACGTACCCATTTACGTGTTCACATTTTAATGCTCCATCTGTGTTACTTTTGGTGAGCGACAGCTGTGGGCCCCATCCCCGGTCAATTGTTACGGCAATCGCGCCAAAATAAAACCCCATGTATTTTATATATATACATGGGGTAAAATGTTCTGCAGCTTAGCTAAGACTAAACAATTTTTTGGACATTAGCGGCCTGCGGACCGCGGTCCCCCTCGACGATTTCAAAAAAAACTTTTTGTCCTTCATTTAGCGTTTTAAAACCGTCTTCCTGAATGGCAGAAAAGTGCACAAATACGTCATCTCCGCCTTCTCGCTCAATAAATCCGTATCCCTTTTCTGCACTAAACCATTTGACCGTTCCCTGAAGCACGTGCACCTCCTATAAACCCCAAGCCAACAACTTACCACTTTAATACCGCGTTGGCTTGTTTAAAACAGCGTTACGGCGGTATTTATAGGTAATTCATACCATTTACCTGATACATTGAACAGGCAAAAATTCCCAACTCTATACGTTCTATAACCCTCAACACTACTGTTTCCCCACGTAGAAGCATATAAGCGGCAATTTAATAATTTTTTATCAAATATTTTTCTAACTTTTAACTCAGCCAGGAATACAGCTGTAGCATACAGATGGTAAGAAGCATAGATTGTGGTATAATTAGCGGTTGTCTTATTTATAATTAAGTTACAATTAATTAAATTACAATTAATCGGTGAATTTCTAGTGCAATAGCAATACCTAAAGCACAGGAATTTTACAATTCAAAACAACAAACAACAGGTAAATTCAAAATCTCTGAAGTAATAAATGGAGGGGCTATGCAGGAAATCCTCAAGGGTCTCCTTGATTTGCTATTCCCACCAAGATGCAGAATCTGCAATAAAGCTTGCAGCGAAGCTATTTGCCCAGAATGCATAGATAGTTTTCCGCGTGTCAATGGCAGTATTTGCACAAAATGTGGCAAACCTTGCCATAGAGAGGTCAACACATGCCGGGAATGTGCTGGTAAGAATATTTACTTCTTGCTGGCTAGATCAGCTGGTGATTACTCTGGAAATCTAAAGGAAGCTATTCATCAGCTTAAGTTTAGAAACGGCAAAAAACTTGCACCGTATCTTGCAAGGTTTGCAGCCCCCCACATAGTTGATTTTATAGATGGCATAGATTGCATAACGTTTGTCCCGCTAACCAAGTATAAGGAAGCTAAGCGTGGCTATAACCAATCAAAGCTCATTGCAGAAGAAATATCCAAAATTTTTAATAAACCGATCTGCGACAGCCTGATAAAAATCAAGAATATTCCAGAGCAGAATAAGCTTGGTCTTGCTGAGCGGCCTAAAAACGTCAAAGGTGCATTTGGGATTAAATCTCCAATTACAGGAAACATGCTTCTAATTGATGATGTTTTTACAACAGGAAGTACAGTAAACGAGTGCGCTAGAATATTAAAGAAAAATGGCGCGCAGAATGTATTTGTGTTAACAATTGCCAGAACAGTTCCTACTGGCAGATAAATACATCTTAACGCTGGCTTTGCTCTATTGTTGGCTATCAAAATTGCAGGTAAAATAATTTATAGGCTTCCGTTTAGGTCTGTGGTTGCCCCGGATTGCGATATTTACCGATTGCGATATTTACCGATTGCAATATTTATCGCGCCGGGTAGTCCATGCCAGGTGCAGGCGAAAGGATCCACGTAAGGCAGCGGATTCAACTTTTCTTCTTAATATCCGCTATGCTGAGCATGGTGCATCTTAGGAGTAAGACCTGCCGCCTTAAGAGCGCTGTGCTTTTAAAGGCGAGAGGGGCAGTAGTGGCCAAGAAGAGCTGCGAGACCTCCAGCAGGCGAGTGTGGGGTCAAAGACCAGGTCAGCTAAACGGAAGCCGTTTTACATAACCAACCTCAAAACATATTGCCATACTGGGATTGTAATCAAGCTGATAAGAGTTGTAGCTACTATTGCAGCAGGTAAAAAATCCGTATCCAACCCGTATTTCAGACCAATTATAGCTGTAATCATAGCTGTTGGCATGGATGCCTCAAGTGTGGTTATACCAAGTTCAATACTTCCCATGCCTATTATGCTAGCGCCAAGAAAAGCTAAAAGTGGAGATAAAACCAGCTTAATTGCCCCCGCCAGCCCAATTACAGCTTTATGCTTTCCTATATCAGTTAGCTCCAGCGACAAACCAATTGAAAACATGATGAGCGGGATGGTAGCATTCGCCAAGAAATTAATTGAACTGGAAAGAAAACCTGGTAAGTCAAGCCCTTTAAGTAAAAGAGCAGCAAACAAACCTAAAAGTGGCGGAAAAGTTACCACCTCTTTAATAATTTTTATTTTATCGGCGCCTTTTCCATATTTTCCAGCAACAAACAATCCAATGGTAAACATGAAAACAACTGTGCCAAAAAGGTCATAAAAGATTGCTTTCACCAAATTTTGGATGCCAAAAAGCTGCAGCGTGATAGGATATCCAAGATAGCCCGTGTTACCTAAAGACGCTGCAATAAGAAGAGCCCCAAAAGTCGGCTTGCTTAACTTCATAAAACGTCCAAAAACTAATGCCAGTATTAGGCAAGCCGTCATAACGATGTAGCCAAGCAAAGGAATCTTAAGGAGAGACAATGAGACATGCGATTCAGCGACAGCGCGAAAAATAAGTGCCGGCATTGTTAAGTAAATAATTATGTCGTTTAGGATTGCAGCATGTTCCTTCTTGAGAAGACCAGCTCTTTTGCTAAGGAACCCAATGGAAATGAGTATTAGGATTGATAGTATGATACTAACCAGTTCCCTTATCTAAATCCCATCCTCAACTAAACAATTTTGCAATTGAATCTTTATAAGGAGGTCTTAAAATACCTTTATCAGTAATAATTGCTGTTATAAGTCGGTTAGGTGTAACATCAAACGCAGGGTTTGCAACCTTGACACCGTCGGATGCAATTTTTACACCCGCAAAATTGATTATCTCCTCAGGCGACCTCTCCTCAATTGGAATTTTGCTGCCGTCGCTTATCGACATATCAAT
>JASEIR010000055.1 GCA_030017355.1 Actinomycetota bacterium | reverse complement strand
GCTATAAGCGTAGCTGATTTAAAGCAAAACCTAACTAATCCTAATATAATTATAATTGATGTACGCGAAGCAGAAGATTATCAAGCAGGCCATATCCCTGGTGCAATTAATATCGACGTAACAAAACTGCAAACAAAATCAAACGCCATCCTTAAACCAATTCCAAAGGTAGAGGAAATCTTAGGAAGTAGCGGGATCGACAGTTCGAAAGAGCTAGTTCTCTATGGCAAGGAACGTGAAATAGCATTCCTTGGTTTCTGGATGTTCGATTACCTAGGGGTGCCAAAAGTCCGTATCCTTGATGGCGGGATCGAAGCATGGAAGGCTGCCGATGGCAGGATCTCTACAGAAGCCAAGACGCTGCCAGCAGCGACTTTCCGTGCAAACCCAAATGCATCTCGGTACGCAACGGTCCAGCAAGTACTCAGTAGCTTAAAAGATCCCAATGTTCAGATCGTGGATGCACGCACTCCAGATGAGTACATAGGAGAAGACATCCGCAGCCTACGCGGTGGCCATATCCCTGGGGCTATTAATATTCCTTACGAGGAAAACTTCCAGGGCGAAGGCACCACGCTTAAACCATTCGATGAGCTGCAGAAATTATACGCCTCTAAGCTTGATAAGAATAAGAGCATTATAGTTTATTGCCAGACGGGTACGCGCTCAACCAATACCTATTTTATCTTGCGTGAGCTTGGTTACAACGTGAGAAATTTCGATGCCTCGTGGATCCAATGGGGGAGCAACCTTAGCCTGCCAGCTGAGAACGAGACTTTTTATAATTTCGCCAAGCTTAATAAGACCTTGAAGGAGCTCACGGAAGGTGGTAGCGCTCCTACAAGCAAGACTGAGCCTGCTAGTAAAACTGAGCAATCTCCGCAGGAATCAGGTTCAACAGGAAGTGCAGGAGCAGGCCCATATATACTGGCCTTAATAGCTTTAGCAATAGGGGTTGTTGCTCTACTTCGCCGGCCCAAATCTAAAGCATAGAATAAGTAAGGGAAAAGCAATAATTATTACACACCTCTCTGCTAAAAAGCCGAAGGCGGCCTAACACGCCTTCGGCTTTTTATTTATGCCATTAGCAAAGCCGGTTAACCTCACAGATACTCATCTAGCATCTATTCCAGCTCTGTGACCACAAGTCCGGCAAGAGCCTGCGACATCGCTTTGGCCAAAAGAGAGCCCATGATAATCCCAAAAGCAGAGCCGACAAAGCCCAGAATTATAACTTCCAAAACAACAAGACTGAATATCTTTTTCCTACCGAGACCAAGTGCACGCAGGACGCTTATACCAAAGCGACGCTCCTCCGCGCTTATCTCAACCTTGTTTACCATCTGCTCGCATCCCCTTCGATTGCTGCCCTACCTATCCACATTAATAAGCTGTTCCCCAATCGGCTTGTTAAAAGACAATCGTTTTATTAACCATCGCTGACAGGCGGTTCACCCTCAAACTCACGGAGCTTTACCTCACAATGTTCAATCCACTTAATGTCAGCTTCAGCATGAAAAAGCGCGGCATCAAGGAGAAGATCGGTCATTAAATTATCGCGACTAATGCCGTTTCTTGAGAGAAGATATTTTTGGCGAGTTAACTCAGCCATCTTAGCTAAATACAGCTGACGCTGTTCAGCTAGCAATTGAAGTATCGCATCCCTATCAAATGGATACATAAATGCAAGCTTTACAAATACTTCATCGCGAAGTGGTCTTATTTTGGCAGAGGGTTTATCTAACCAATCCTTAAACTCCTTTATTCCTTTTTCTGTGATTTGGTAAACTCTGCGCTCAGCGCTTTCCTTACCTTCAACTGAACTAATAACTAAACCGTCTTTTACAAGACGATCTATGGTACTATAAATTTGACCATAATTTACATCCCAGAAGCCACCCGCTATCTTATCAAACGAATTTTTCAGCTCATAGCCATTTTGAGGCTTCTGGGCTAGAAGACCTAGCAACCCGTGCTTTACAGACATATATTACCCCCTTTTAATATATTAAGATATATATACTAGTATATACAACTTTACAGATAAAACAAGCGCTAACTTTTTTATGAGGCAATCGGCACTAAAAAGAATGACTTCCTTGCTCAAATCTATCCTACTCTACCCTACTTTACTTTTAAGCCGAAATTTGAGAATAATTAGGTTGCCGCCACAAACTATAATGCTACCAATAATTTTTGGCTCTAGTCTTAGGTAAGCCCTAAGCAAGACAAAGTGAGGTCCTAAAATTGGACGAACTTAAGCAATCACTCATTAATCAAGTAGAATTTAATTGCGATGTTTCCGATGCCAAATACTGGGGCTATTTTTCAATCTGCGGTCTTTTGATGAGCCTATATGCGCTTTATATGTCAAAGCTTAGCCTTAAGCCATGGGCTTATGTAGAAGGAAAAGACATATCGGAGTGGATTGCTCAAAAAGAGGCTGGATGGGAAAAGCTAGAAAATGAGGGCTTTAGAGAGTTGCGTATTCATGGAAAGAGCTACAACCCCTTTGATATATCTGCGATTAATCAGGTCTTAATAGGCGAGGGACTGGTTTATGGGGCAGGCTATGGGCTTTTTAACAAACCAAGCTTTTTCCTTGCTGATCTTCACTCGTACAGCAAAATTCACGGCTGCTCGGTATTCGTATCAAAGAAAGAGCATGTTAGAGACCTCTTTATATCACCTGGTATGCTTCGGGAAAAACAAATATTCTTAAGGCTTGAGCCATTAAGAGCAATTCTTTGGGATAAGTTTCAAGAGTTAAAGAAACAGAACAACCCAATCCTTGAATATGCTTTCAATCAGTATGGATTTCATGCTGATCAAGATATCAATGAAGAATTTGAGATAGCGTTTGAAAAACTAACCAATAAATATTCCGATGTAGTTCTTTACCATGAGTTAAGTGAATCAATAGAGGATATCCCTGGATGGTCGGAGATGTTATACGAGATCGACGCAAAAGATGTCAACTTTTTCCTGCGAGCAGTAAAAGATATGCTGGCCGATACATCAAATCATGGCCCTATTAAAAGAAGTATTGATAATAAAGATAGCGTAAACCTTGGACTTAGCATTGCTTTGATTGATAGGTATCGAGTAAAGATGGATAAAGAAATTAGGCAAGCATATGAAGAATTTATCAATAGCGGCGATTGGGACCTTGTTGAGAATGCAAGAAAAATGATTTATGCAAAAGTTGTCTTGCTAAGAGATAAAATATTGGATATTCGAAAAAGTGTCGACAACAAAGCTGATTTAATAGCTAAGATCAGGCGCTTGATTTAGTACAGCTTTGGTAAACAATATCTAATCTTAAGCTTATAGCCCTCCCAAATAGCTTCTCAATAGGTCATACGAATCTTGACAAGACAACAGATAATTTGATAAATTAACTTAAATATCCTAGTATTACTATATGAACTGTAGCAATTACCCCCAGTGGTAATTGACCTTGAAATTTTTTTATCTTTTAAGAGGCTTATTGATACCAAAAGCGAATATATACGCAAAAGTTCATAAATAAAAAAAGCATTCTTGCCCTAGGGTTTTAATAGTTTATACTTTCCATAAAGGCATCCTAAATGTAAGATATTAGATAACTGCTTCTGGGCAACCATCTAGTTTCTATACATAATAGCCAATAGGGGGTGAGAATGCGTTATTAAAATAAAACGGGCTTCGCGTTAGAAACGCAAGCTTCATGACATGCATAGGAAGGAGGACAATGTTTATGGGAAGTTTGTTTTTAGTACTTAAAGCGGCACCAGAGCAAGAAGAACAAGCTTATTTTGTTAGCAATCTTGCAAGGGCGGCGCATGAAAAAGGCCATAAAGTTACAGTTCATGCATTTGGAGATGGTATTTTCTTTCTTGTTCCCCATATGGAAATAGGTCCTGAAGGTCTTGAAGCAGATATGGGGAAAGAGAATTTTCACTTCATGTATTGCAACCATAACGTGATACAAAGGGGCCTTGAGAACAAACTATTTGAAGGTGCTAGAAAATCATCTACCCCTGACGCATCAATGGAATTCTTAAACCACGACCGGACTTTGATATTTACAAGGTGAGGTGACCGCTCTTGTCTGAGCCCATAAAATTCTGTGCAGTTGTTAGTCAACCCCCAATCGGAACCAGAGACTCGTTGGAGATTCTGCGCTTTTCTTTGGGATTAACACTTCTAGGCAGCCATGTTGTTGAAATCCATGCTATTTTAGAGGGTGACGGCGTATTTCATGCCCTAAATGAGTTACCAGAAAAAGTTCATGGCAGAGACACATCCCGTCTGAGCGTAGTAGACGGTATAGATTTCGATATGTTGGTTTATGTCGTGCAGGAGGACTTGGCTGCACGCGGCCTGAGCGAAGAAGACCTAGTCGAAGGCGTGAAGGTCATCCCAGCTTCGCAGGTAGCTGAGATTGTAAGCCAGGCAAAAACCACACACTACCTGTAAAGCTTTGATTTTTGAGAGGAGGATTGGTTGTATGGCGACAGTATGTCTTAGCGCTCTACCTTCAGGTGATACAATGCGCCGGAACCGTCTCTTAAATCTGACTCGAAGCCTGGCTTCAAAGGATAATGTCTCGCTTGTACTATACGGAGATGGTGTTTATAATCTGATAAATGGCAGCCAGGCGGCAGCAGAAATGGCTGAGGCTCCTGTAACAATTTATGCTATTGCTGAAGATATAGAGTTGCGGGGATTAACTGGAAAAATCGTCCCCCAGGCGCAGCAGGTCGACTATGGCAAGGTTGTTGATCTAGTTATGGAAGCTGATCACACTATCACCGGCCTATAATTTCTGATGGTTGCGCCGGATTGCTATATAAGCGGTGATTTTTTACAGGTACATAACTAGATAAGAGATTGAAAGTATTCGGTGATAATCTCGACGCTAGTAATGTATCGAGAAAGGAGGGGTGTGAAAACACAAAGATACGTAATTTGTCCATCAAAAGCTCAGTGTGAGTTTTGAGAAGAGAGGTGGGTAATTTTGCAAAATCTTAAGAAAGTAAGTATTATTGTGGGATTGCTCCTGGTAGCCATGCTAATCATTGTAGGTTGCGGTGGTACCACAACCGAGACCAAGACTGGCGAGCAAGAAACCACAGGAAAAACCGAGGTTACTAAAGCAGCTGCAATGGAAGGTACCATTTATCTCCCGGGTGAGGGTGGCCATATTGCAGTAGCCAAGGTTAAAGTTGATCCGTCAAATACAGATAATCCAATAGAAGTTACAAACCTTGATAGAATTACTCTTGGCGCAGCGGCAACAAATGCAACGCATGACATTAGAATTGATGCTGACGGCAAGACCGCCTTCTCGGCAGCTATCACTAAAGGTTCAGATGGCAAGATCAGGATCGATAAAATTGATCTGAGCACAATGGCCTCAACAAAAGAAATCCTTGTTGATCCTGGCAATAGGTACGTCGGTGGACCGATGTACTGCGCATCTGGCCAAAGCGAAAAATACTTCATGCCGGTGTTTATGGGTTACGAGGGCTTCATTGATGTGATAGACAAGGAAACTATGGAAACCAAACACAGAGTCTATTTCGATGACCCGCAGATTGGCAAGAACTATATCTTTGCCCACGGAGTCAGCACGCCTGACTACAAGTACTTCATATTATCGTTGAACGCTACCTCGGCTGATAAAGCTGGTCAAATGCCACCAAGAGGCAATCCGGACTTCCTCCTCTACAAGCTGGATATGGCAGCTCTTGAACAAGGTCAGCTAAAGATTGTTAAGAGTGGCAAGATTGCTGCCGACCCTGCAACAGCTATTGCATTTAGGCAGACCTTTACCAGCGACGGCAAGTACCTACTGCAGTCTGGTAGAGACAGAGCCCTAGTAATCGATGGCGAAACCCTTGAGCTTGTCACCAAGGTTGACGTTCCGAAAGGCGAGGACGGAACACAGTGGGAAAATCACGACATTATCCCAACTGCGGATAATAAGTATGCCATCATGACATTGCGCGCGCCGGATAAGGTTGAAGGCGTAGATAAGCCAGTCATGGATGGTAAGATAATGCTATTTGAAATTGCAACCGGCAAGATTATTGGTAAGCCTGTTTCAGTATGCCGCGCTTGCCATGAAAAAATGGGAAGCCTAAAGACAAAAGATTCCAATCTCTGCGGTGCAGATGTCATTTGGAAGAAGTAAGCACCCTGGGATAGGATGATCACCTGGGCCCGCTCTAGCCAAAAGGCTAGAGCGGGTTTTTTAGCTTTATTTTAGAGCGATTGACAGAACCATCAGGGGAACTGACAATATTCATATGATGGAAAAACCAAAAGATAAAATAACAAACTTCAGTAATGCTCTCTGGCCGGTTAAAATCGAGCATGTGCTAGTTTCACTTCTAACCATCGCAGTATATCTCGCTTTAGTTGTTTTCCGCCGTTTTGACGATAATAGGTTAACCTCATGGCAATGGGTTTTTGATAGCATTAATCCGCACAAAATACTACTGTTAATCATCCTCGGCGTAATTATTGCTTACGTGCTTTCCCGCACGTCATTTCCAAAACGCTATCCTCTTCCCTTTCTATTTACCCTCTCCTCTACGGTCAGCATACTATTCTGGCAAGAGCCAGAGTTGATTGTAGATGCCTCAAGATATTTTACGCAAGCTAAACATCTTGAGCTTTATGGAATTGCTTACTTCATAAAAGAGTGGGGCCGCAACATTATAGCCTGGACTGACCTTCCGCTTGTTCCATTTATTTTTGGTCTAATTTTCAAATTTTTTGGCGAATCTAGACTTTATATTCAGGCTTTCACAACGCTCCTTTTCTCCTCCACAGTCTTGCTTACCTATCTGATTGGTAAAACCCTATGGGATGAGGATACGGGTTTTTTTGGTGGATTATCTATGCTAGGTATTCCTTATATCTTTACTCAAGTGCCGCTTATGCTTGTTGATGTGCCAACAATGTTCTTCTTTACTCTTGCAGTCTATACCTTTATTAGAGCGCTCGAGCCTGGTGGCACTAGAGCTATTGTGGTAGCTAATATCGCCATATTTATGGCCTTCTTTTCCAAATATTCTACGTGGCTGATGTTTTCACTTTTGGCGATCATATTGTTGGTTTATTTCTTTAATGCCAGAGAAAAAGAGAACAAATCTTTTGGCAAGCCGAGCTTTTTTAGCTCCACAAACCAGCGCGCCGTTCTTTTGCAAGCCTTCGTAATAGTTCTAGCATCAGTCTTTCTCATAGTTCTTGTAATCTTTCTTAAATTCGATGTCTTCTTTGAGCAGATAAGGTTTTTAAAAGAATACCAAGAGCCGGGCCTGAAACGTTGGGGAGAGAGCTTTCTTTCGACCTTTTTTTTCCAAATACACCCTTTCCTTACCATATCAGCACTATGCTCAGCATACGCTGCCTTTAAGAAAAGAGATTTAAAATACCTGATAATTAGCTGGCTAATACTTCTCGTATTCCTGCTTGAAATCAAGAGGATTCGATATACCGTTATAGCATTTCCAATGTTTTCACTAATGGCTGCCTATGGATTGCAGATGATTAAGAGCAGAAACTTAAGGACTTTCGTCGCTTTATGTGCAGTGACTTCTTCATTGGCGATCTCGATCTTTGCCTATCTTCCCTTTTTGCAAGGTATAAGCGTCATAAACCTAAAGAGGGCTGGCGAATACTTAAATTCAGCTGGCGAGAAGAATATAGAGGTCATAACGCTGCCATTTAAAGACTTCCCAGACTGCAATCCAGCAGTCTCAGTGCCCCTTTTAGATATTTTTACTGATCGAAATATTGCCTATCGGTATAAACATAGCCCACCGCCATTTGATAAGATTAGAACTTCATCTCTTAGGTTCACATGGGCTTACAAAAATCCAGAATATTATAATCCTAACAAACACACTTATAATCCTAACAAGCACACCGCGACTAAAGATGTAACTAAAGATGTAACTATAGTAATAATCGCAGGGTCAGCAGATGAAACCCTGCCAGGCACAGCTATCCAAAAACTGAAGGGATACCACTTGTCAAAGGTATTCAAGTCTAGCTCAGGCATTTTCCGCTACCAAACAATCGTAAAGATTTACCAACCTACCCTATAATTCAGGTATACATACCAGGGTATTGCGCACTTGCCATGTCTATGTTAAGGATAAAATGTTACGCGCTTTAGTATGAGCTTAGCTAGCTAACAGGATATTTTTTAGAAAAATTTCCTAGCATATCTATAGGATTATTATTGACTGCTTCTGGAATTTTATCATACGATAAAACACAGGCCTGTTGTTTAATTAATCAGCGAAAAGGGGGTATTACAGAGAACACAAAAGTCCGGTTTAGAATCAATAAGAGCTACAGGAAGAATTCAAAAAGGAGGGATAAGAAAGCGTGGAAACAACTGAAAGTGTAGATATAAAAGCAGCCGAGAAAGATGCTAAGGCTATCGAGAGAAGGAACACTTTCTGGGTTTTCTTTATTTTAGGTGGCCTTATTCTTATTAGCCTTATTTATGCTGGTGTTAATATTTACTACACCTACCTCGTCGTTTACATCTGGTTTGGCCTGGCTTATGGAATGATGCTTCAAGCAGGCCGATTTTGCATGGCATCAGCCTCGCGAGACCTTTTTGCTGCCGGTGTACCAAGAATGGCTGTAGGTATTATGGTTGCCCTTATATTCTTTAGCTTGGTTCAGGCATTTCTTCATGCAACCGATATGAGCACCTTCCACCCCGCACCGTTTGGCATTTATCTAACCCTTGCGGGAATAGTCTTCGGAATTGGTATGGTGCTAGCTGGTGGTTGCGCTTCAGGTACTCTGTACAAAGTCGGTGAAGGTAACGGCACCTCCATGCTGGGCCTTTTTGGAATCTGCTTTGGTCAGGCATTATTTGTAATCACTCCTATGAATGCTTTAGTTCCTCAAGCCTGGGTTCAAAGATCGCAAGAAGTGATTGCTGCACAGGGAATCCCCAGTGAATATTTGAGGGCCTGGTTTGACTACTATTTAAAAGGATACATTTCCACAAAGCCGATATACCACATAGCCGAGCTTGACTTTATAAAAAATACGTTCTCAGGAGCATCCAGGTTCTTTATTGGCGATGCATTGCTTAACGCCATCGTCCCGGCTGTATTACTGCTTGTAGTAATTTACGCCTTCTATGTCAGAAAAGGCTTCATTAAAAAAGTAAGAAAGAAAAAAGGTAAATCAGGTCTTGGAGATGAGCTTAGAGGGTTCTGGGGCATGATTACCGCTTCTAAGAGAACAACCTTAATGGGTGTATTAATCGGTATTACGGCTGGTCTCCATATCTGGGTATTAGCGGGCATGCGGCACAAATTTGCTGTTGAAAACTTCGGCCAACTATTGACCAAAATGGGACATGCGCACGATGTTGCGCTGTTTGGTACCGTGTTTGATCCCGGGTATTGGTACATAACAAGCCAGGAGGCCCAATTTGGAGCTTGGGTGTTAGAGAAACTTGGCATAGATATGCGGCATAACATCTTCTTTGGTGTTAACAATGGTATTCCTGAACTCTGGCGTAACCCTGCACTTTGGATGTCAATTGGTATTATTCTTGGTGCAATGGTTATGTCGCTTATCAATAAAGAGTTCAAATGGAAAGCACCAAAAGGCGAGCTGATTGTATTCGGTCTTCTTGGCGGATTCTTAATGGGTATGGGATCTAGGCCATCTCTTGGATGCAACGTTGGTGCCTTCTTTATCCGCGTAGCCGGAGGAGATCCGGGTGGTTGGATGTACTTTATAGGTATGGCAATCGGTGCTTTTGTTGGAGTTAAATTCTTCAACTGGTATACGGAAAGAAAGATGGCTAAGCAAATGGAAGCATTTGATCTTTAATATGACTAATCAATAAGGAGGTTGAAAATTTAAATGGCGTTAAAGTTTGAAAAGACTGGTGAAGGGACTTATATGCTTGATGTATGCGGCTATGTCTGTCCCCATCCGCAAATTTACACAAAGAAGTCATTAGAGAAAATGGCGGAAGGCGAGATTGTGGAGGTGTATATCGACAACCCTTCTTCAGTTGAGACCGTCGAGCAAATGTGTAACCAAGCCGGGCACGAAATTCTAGAAAAGAGAACGGAAGGCGGCAAAATCATTATAAAGATCGAGAAAGGCTAAGTGAGGGGGAATTTGACGTGCCGGAAGCATCAAATAAGAAAACAGTAATGACGATTGCTGTCGCTACAACAGTGATCGCTATAGTTATCTTGATGATTTTTAGCTTATCCCAGAGCATGGGCAAAGTAGAAACCCCTCCGGCATCACAAGGACAAGCAGGCGGCTATGGTGGAGGATCCTCTGGAGGCTATGGAGGAACTTCGGGTGGTTATGGTGGAGGATCATCCAGTGGGCAAAAAGCACCTTCAGGTGGTTACGGGGCACCTTCAAAGCCTTCAGGTGGTGGATATGGAGCACCCGCACCATCAGGTGGTTATGGCTCGCCAGCGCCTTCTGGAGGTTATGGAAAATAAATAGTCTTTAAGGATATAGCTACTGGCAACAAGTCTACTAAGGGTGCAAAGTAAGTGCCGTTGCATGGGTATTGAATGCGGAAATTGAAGAATAATGGTGGTTTAATTTTGATAGGCGCCCTGGATTAATCATTATTCTCGTTGGGTGAAATAATTGGTGCTTTATTCCAAAGATCAAAATGAGGAAATCATAATCTTGGGCGGGGGTCTTGCTGGGCTTTCAGCCGGATATGTCTTAGCCCAAGCAAACAAAAAAGTTATTGTGTTTGAAAGCGACTCGGCAGTTGGTGGCCTCTCAAAAACGATCGAAAGAGATGGTTTTCGATTTGATTTGGGAGGCCATCGTTTTTTTACCAAAAACGAACAGGTCGATTGTTTTGTCAAAAATTTGATGGGCGAGGAATTACTTAGTGTACCCCGGTCGAGCAAAATTTATTTAAGAGATAAATACTTTGATTACCCACTTAAACCATCAAATGCCATCTTCGGCTTAGGCATTCTTACAACGTTAAAGATACTCTCCGACTACGGAACTGAAAAGATTAAAAAATTCTTTAGACCTGCTGAAATCACCTCTCTTGAGGATTGGGTGGTCAACCAATTTGGTCGCGCCATGTTCAACCTTTACTTTAAGCAATATAGCGAGAAGGTTTGGGGTGTTGATTGCAGCCGAATAAGTGCGGAATGGGTAGCAAAGCGTATTCAAGGCCTCTCCCTTGGTGTTGCAATAAAAAATGCTTTCTTTAAAGTTAGCGGGAAAGGACTGCCAACGCTTGCAGATAATTTTCTCTATCCAGCTCTTGGAATTGGACGAATCTCTGAAAGGCTACGGGATGCAATTGACACAAAAGGGCATGTTAAAACCAGCACGCGTGTTGAGCGCCTATACCACTCTAATTTTAGAGTAGAAGGCGCATTGATGAAAAACTGCGATGCCACTTACCAAGTTAGTGGTCATCAGTTTATATCAAGCATTCCAATGCCAGCCCTAGTAAAGATGCTTGAGCCAGAGGCTCCAGCTGACGTCCTTAATGCCGCTAGCAAACTTAGATATCGCGACCTAGTGATAGTGGCAGTTATGATTAATCGCGAGCGGGTCACGGACCAAACTTGGATCTATATCCCTGAGCGCAAAATTGCCCTTGGTAGAATTCATGAGCCAAAGAATTGGAGCGAAAAGATGGCTCCGCCAGGCAAAACCCTTTTGGTTGCCGAGCATTTCTGTTTTGAAGGAGATAATACATGGAGTATGGAAGATAAGCAGCTTTTAGATGTCACCAGCCAATGTCTAGCAAAGCTGGGATTTATTAAAGAAAACGAAGTTGTAGATGGTGTTGTAGTGAGAGTACCCAAGGCCTACCCCCTACTTGAAGTTGGATATAAAGAGCATTATGGTAAAATATGGGACTACCTGAGCCGCTTTCAAAACCTCCATGTTATTGGACGAAGCGGGACGTTTAGGTATTTGAATATGGACCATGCCATACAAGCCGGTATAGAAACTGCGGAGGTAATCTTAGAAATGAAAAACGGCACGCGCGCAGCTAAGGGTGCGGCCTTCGCAGGTGGTAACGCATGAACTTTGTGGGTGGTAACGCATGAAATGCGCTCTGGTTATACCCTCCTGGGTGCCAGAAGATATCTTCTCCTCAAGAACAGCAAGCTCGCAGATAAACTATTGGCAGCCCTTGGGAACTCTTTACGTTGCCTCCTGTCTTAAGCAAGCAGGTCATGATGTCAGGTTTTTAAACGGCGCTTTCATGACTCATGCTGAGATATTAAGTGAAATAGAGACTTTTAAACCTGAATTTGTTGGCATCTACTCAACAGCATTTGGCTGGCCTAAGGCTAAGAATACCGCATCTGATATAAGAAAACTTAATAAGCAAGCCTTTATCTGCGCTGGAGGGCCTTACCCAATTGCAATGCAAGAACAGTGTCTCCTTGATGAGGGAGCTGAAGATATTGATGCTATCGTTACAGGTGAGGGTGAGCTAAC